>CAIZGN010000065.1 GCA_903932505.1 Candidatus Hydrogenedentota bacterium | reverse complement strand
GAGGATGCCGGGGATGATCGGGATGCCGCACCCAACACTTCCACCGACACCCCTGAGTCCGCCCAAGACCAAGCGCAACGCCGCAAACGCCGCAAGAAAAAACGGCCCGGTGGCGGTGGCTCGTCCGGGGATAACAGACCCGCGTGAAGCCCCTCATCGATACGCATTGCCACGTACAGGATGCCAAGTTCGCCGACGACCGCGAAGCGGTCATCGCCCGTGCCTGTGAACTTCTGGAAGCCCTGGTGGTCATAGGCGATTCCCTTGAGACCAGCCGACAAGCCGTCGAACTCTGCCGCACCGAGGTATACGCCGCCATAGGCGTTCATCCCTACCACGCCGCCGATGTCGATGAGAAAACCTTGGCAGCGCTTGAAATACTCGCGGATCGGGACGGCGTTGTCGCGCTCGGTGAAATCGGACTCGATTACTACAACGAATTCTGTCCGCGCGAAATCCAGCGCAAGGCCCTGCCAAAACAACTCGAACTTGCCGCCAAACTCAAACTCCCCGTGGTCATCCACTGCCGCGAGGCGCAAGCTGACACCCTGGCCATCCTCGCCGAATACCGCACATCCCTGCCCGCATGTATCATGCACTGCTTCGGCGGCGATGCAGCCTTTGCCCGCAGCTGCATCGAACTCCAGTGCCATATTTCCTTCGCGGGCAACGTCACCTACCCCAAAGCCGCCCCGCTGCGGGAAGCCGCCCTCGAAACCCCCATGCAATACCTCTTGGTGGAAACAGACGCCCCCTACCTCGCCCCGCAAGCCAAACGCGGACAGCGATGCGAACCCGCCTTCATACAACACACCGCGACCTTCCTCGCCGAACTAAAAAATGTACACCCCGAAACGTTCGCACAAGAAACCACAAAGAACGCCCGCCACGTTTTCCAAATCCCCTAACCGCCACGATCACGGAAATCAAACGGCCCCGGCACTTGTATTTTTGACCGCAAATGCCACCGAATAGCGAGACCCGGCCCCCTCGTGGTATAGTGTGCGCCGGTTTAATGGAAAGGAACACCCATGTCCGCGAAAGAACTGCAAGTCATCAATCCCTATACGGAAGAAACAGCCTTCACGCTGCCGCTCATGGAAGCCAAAGAAGTCAATGCACTGGTGGAGCGCGCTCGAAAGGCGTATTACCTCTGGCGCAGCACGTCCGTCGCCGAGCGTATCGCTCTGTGCAACCGCTTTGTCGCTGCTTTCGAGGCCATGCGCGACAATGTCGCCATGGAAATCACCGCCCAGATGGGCAAGCCCCTGCAGCAGGCGAAGAACGAGGTAAGCGGGCTCATCGACCGCGCTAACTACATGAGCTCGATCGCCGAGGAGGCGCTGGCCGATGAGTGGTTGTCGGAAAAGCCCGGTTTTCAACGCTACATCCGTCATGAACCGCTCGGTGTCGTGTTCGACATCGCCGCGTGGAACTATCCCTTGCTCATCGCGGTGAATGCCGTGGTTCCCGCCGTGCTCGGGGGGAACGCCGTCATCATCAAACACAGCAGCAAGACCCCCTTGTGCGCCCAGGCCTTTGAGGACGCATTCCGCAAAGCGGGCGCGCCCGAAGGACTGGTGCAGGCCATCATCGCCGACCACACCGTCACCGAGGCCATTATCAAGCATCCCGGCGTGGATCATGTCGCCTTCACTGGTTCCGTTCAGGGTGGCCGGGAAGTAAACCGTTCCGCCGCCGACCGATTCATTGACATGGGCCTCGAACTGGGCGGCAAAGACCCGGCCTATGTGTGCGCCGATGCCGATTTCCGCTGGGCCGTGGACAATTGCGTGGATGGCGCCTTCTACAACGCCGGACAGTCCTGCTGCGCGGTCGAGCGCATCTACGTCGAGCAATCCATCTACAAAGATTTCGTCGAGGCCTTTGCCGCAAAGACCCGTGAATATGTGCTGGGCGATCCCATGGACACCGCCACCGGCATCGGCCCGCTGGCCGCACGCAGCGCAAACGCCTTCCTCAAGGCGCAGACCACCGCCGCCCTCAGCGCGGGCGGACGCCTTGTGGTGTCGCCGTCCGATTTTGCGACACCGGGCACCGGCTGGTTCCATGCACCCGCCGTGGTTGCTGATGCCGCGCAGGATTCCTCCCTCATGCAGGAAGAGAGCTTCGGCACGGTGGTAGGCATTCTTCCCGTCTCGGGCGATGAAGAGGCCATTCGCTTCATGAATGACAGTGCCTACGGGTTGACCGCCTCCATCTGGACGGCGGATGTGAACCGGGCCATCCGTATTGGCGAGCAGATCGAAACCGGCACGTTCTTCATGAACCGTTGTGATTATCTGGATCCGGCCCTGCCCTGGTGCGGCGTGAAAGACACCGGACGTGGCGCAACCTTGTCGCGTTACGGGCTCCTGCACCTCACTCGGCTGAAAAGCATGCACCTGCGCACCGTGATACCCTCATAAAGGATGATCCCCATGCGCACGGTCCGGTGTGGACGACGAACATTTCTCGGAGGGGCTGCGGCCGCACTCGGTGCGGTCGCGGCCGCTTCCGGAGACGCTGAGGCTCCGGCCGGAAAAAGCGGACGCATCCCGATCATCGATATCACTGACCTGTATCACCCCTCGCAAGATGTGGGTGACAATGTGGATCTTGTCGCGGGCTATGCCTTGGCAGGAATCGACCTCAAAGCGGTGATTCTCGACGTCACCGGCCGCTACCGGCGTCCCTTCATCAACGAGGCCGACCATTCCTATGACGACCCGCGCGGTAACCGCGATCCCGGGTTCATCCCCGTAACACAGCTCAACGCCCTCTTCGGCCGCAACGTCCCCGCTGCGGTCGGGCCATACGCCTACATGCGCGATCCAGAGGACACTATGCGCGACGCGCCCGCATTCCAGCAAAACGGGGTGGAATTGATCCTCAAGGTGCTGCGCGAATCCGACAGCCCTGTGGATGTGCTCTCCTTCGGTTCTGTACGCGCACTGGCCGTCGCTTTCAACCGCGAACCGGGCTTGCTGCGCCGCAAAGTGCGTTGTGCGCACCTGTGCATCGGTGCCGCCCCGAAGGGCTATCTGGAGTGGAACGTTAAACTAGAGCCCCATGGCTTCGTGCGCCTGCTTCGGTCTGATTTGAACTGCGCCCTCTACCCCTGCGCCACAGAGCGCAGCCCTTTTGATATAGCCCCGCACAACACCTACTGGCGAATGGAAAATCTCGCATGCGTGCGCGAGTGGGCCCCGTCCCTGCAGGCGTATCTCGCCTATGCCTTTGCCGCCTCAAATCGAACTGACTTCCTCAACGCAATTGAGGAACCCGCGCCCGCCGAAGTACTCGACCGGATGGCTGCTAATCCGCACCATGTATGGGAAACCGCCGTGTGGATGCAGGCGGCCGGTCTGCAGCTCGTCCGGCATGCGGACGGGAAACACCGCATCGTTTCCGCCGCAGAGGTGCAGCCATCCGATACCGTTTTGCCGAATGAATTAAAGTATTGCCGGATTGATGTGCAGGATGACGGGCAATTCGATTTTCAATTGAGCGGCACACCCACCAATTTCAGGATTTATCACCGGGGCGATCCCCAAGAAAACCAACGCGCCCTTCAGGAAGCCTGGCCCGAATGGTACCGGTCGTTCCGCCTGTGAAATCCATCCGCACAACCGTCAATACGGGACTTAGATTGGCATCGCTGAAAACCCAAAAACACTCTTGGAGTCTGGAATGATACGAAAGAAAAAACTGGCATTGCTGGTGGCCGTGCTGCTAGCCGCGCTGGCCGGATACCAATACGGCATTGAGATGACCTTGTTCTGCCTGGGATCGCTGGCGGTGCTGCTGGCCGCGCTCACAGGGGTTCGCTACGCACTCGCCCATGCCGGACTGAGCAAGTTGTCGGCGTATCAGGGAAAGTACCACATCTCAAAACGCATTGCCGCACTCAAACCGGCCGACAGCTGCCGCTTTGTCGTGCTCGGCGACAACCGCAACACGCTGCATGTCCCCATCGCGATCCACAAACAGGTGAAGACGGAAAACCCGTCCTTCATGTTCAACACCGGCGACTTGGTTCGCTTTGGTACGGCCCGCGAATTCCTCAAACGCTATGTCCCGCTGCTGGAAATAATGAATCCGGTTCCGGTCTTCAGTGTACCGGGAAATCATGACCGGGGCGCACGCAACGACTTTGCCGCCTACCGTGAGCTGCTGGGCGAGGAACAATTCTCCTTCGACCATGCGGGCTGCCGGTTTGTCGGGGTGAACAACAGCAAACGCAAGCGAATGACCGATGAGGACATCGCCTTCCTCGACCGGGAACTTGCCAAACCCGCCGCCCGCTACAAATTCGTGTTCATCCACATCCCCCCCACGTTCTTTGAGGACGGGGTTGTAACCGTGGCCAAAAGACGCGGTTTCAAGAAGCGCGAGAATGAGTTCCGCGCGCTCATGACCCGCCATCAGGTCACGGAAGTCTTCATGGCCCATATTCACGGGTATGCCACGAAAGAAGTCGATGGAGTACGCTATACGCTCACTGCGGGCGCAGGCGCGCCATTGTGCAAAGGGTTGCCCGAGGACGCTCAGGTGCACCATTATGTGCTGCTGGAAGCGAATTCGCAGGGTATGACAAGAGAAGTTGTCCGTTGTATCGAAGGTGCATGGG
>CAIZGN010000064.1 GCA_903932505.1 Candidatus Hydrogenedentota bacterium | reverse complement strand
ATCTTCCTTTCTCTGTACCCATTCACGGGATTATGGGGGATTGAATAGCAACGTGGGACTGGGTTGTCCACCCCGTTTGTGTTTCCCGCTTGGCGTACTCGCGGGCGGCTTGGATGAGGCGGAAGAGTTCTTCAACGCCTTGGGCAGCAAGACCCGCAGTTCGGCATTCTCCTTCTTCAATGCCGTTCCAGATCTCTCCGCAGGTCAGATTCATTGAGCCGCAATATGCTATGGTGGCCAGCGTTCATATGATCAATCTACAGCGTCGCATCAGCCGATGCAATCTCCTACTTGGCAAATGCGCAAACCTACCCTACACTTTTGTGAACGGTAACAAAAATCGGATAAAGCCTTATCCTTCTAAGCCACGCAGGAGCGCCAGCAGGAAGTCCCGATTGTCCGCCGTGACGTAGCGCATTTCTCCGCCCATGCGGTTGAAGGACTTGTTGTAGCGGAGATAGTAATCCGGGTTGTCCATGGGGGGCTCGCCTTGGGTCCAATCCCAATGGGATTCCTGAAGGTCGACGACCGTGATGAAATGGCGGTCGATGTGCGCGCCACGCTGCAGGTGAACGTTTTGCGACATGGACAGGGACTTCTCGAAGATCATCGGTGACATGACGGCCGAACCGATGGAGAGATAGACACCACCGTCGAGATTGCAGACCTGCTGGGCATAGGCGAGGAAGTCGCGTTCGGCGGCGCGGCCAATGGCGGCACCGAGGTTCATGGGGTGGGTATAGATGATGTCGTGGCCGAACATGGGATGGCTGGTGAAAGGCACGCCAAGGCGATAGGCCGCGCCTTGCAGACCGTAACGCTTGAAGGGATGCGGCACCGCGAGCCAGCCCGGCTTGAGCTGGAAGGTGCGGACTTGTCCCAACATATCTGCAGCGGCCGCCACTTGCTGGGGATTGGTGGCTGCGAGATCGCGAATTTCCTGCAAGAGCGCGTCTTCGGAGGGAATTTCCAGGCCTTCCTGCTCCACAAAGGCACCCACGGATTCCCCGTAGCCCATGCCGCGATACGCACCGACAACGAGCGCGAGATTGAGGTAGAATCCTGTTTCCTGCCACACGCCAAACTCGCCACGATCCACATTGACCCGCACGTCTTCGCTGCTATGGCCTTGGAACGCAAATTCCCAGTCGTGAATGATGCCGGCACCGTTGGTGGCCAAATGGGTGATCCAGCCGTCCTCGATGAGCTTGATAAAAACGGGGGCAAGGCCGTTCTTGATGGAGTGCGCGCCAAAGGCGATGATGCGCGACTTGCCGTCCGCCTTCGCCTGTTTCAGGCGCGCCACGATCTCGTTGATGGTCTTCTGCCCGACCTCGGAGAAGGGGCGTGCTTCGGCGGTCACGGGCACATGGTCTTTTTCGATGTAAACCTTGTCTTTGCGCTCGCTCAGGGGTTTGACAAACAAGGCGTGACGGTCGAACTGGGGATACGGCATATCAAAATCTCCGGTGTGGCCAAATTGTAAGGGAAATCGGCATTCACAATAACAAAAAAAGATTGGGGAATCCAAACAATAATCTCCCCGCTTCCCGGTCGGGAGCGGGGAGGTTGTCGAAGTGGGTTCGAAGGCGTCAGGGCGCAGGCGTCTTGTCGTCTGGTGCCCCGGTGACCTCGAAATCGGTCCATGTGACCTGAACACTACCTGAGGAAGTCTGCCCGGCGGCAATTGCCCCAAATTTGTCGATAGGGCGTTGGAAAGTCAGAATAACACTGTGAGGCAGCGTATAGTGCTGGACATCGCCGGATTGCAGATCGGTCGCGGTTATCTGTACTTCGGCAACGGCACTAATCATAAACTGAATATATCCTCCGAGCATGTGCATAATGACGTTGCCCGCCAACCAATTGCTGCCGGAAGGATTCAGGCTTTGATGGACGGAACCGGATCCGGAATAATCGTACCGGGTAGAAGTATCAAGGTATGAGCTCTTGAAATCCCATGTGTAGAGGCTGTCGAGTTCAAGGGTGCTCATAGCCATCTGCGGCAGTTTGGCCTCGTCTTCTGGGAATTGGAGGCGTTCGGAATGAATGTCTCCGCGCCATCTGCATTGTATCGAGCCTGTGACACCGGGAACCAGCGCACCGGCCTCTCCCTTCAAATCCAACTTGCCGGACCACTGCGTGAGGGGAACCGCATTGCTCAGGTGATCGAGGATTTCCACCGTCACCGGCCCGCAATCTTGGTCGCCAAGCCCGGCAACGATGGTGGCGTCGTCGCGCGTTTTGACGGTTAGTTGCGTCTCGCCGGCCTTAACGACGGGGGTTCCATTATTCCCGAAGTTGCCGCTCAAGGTAATCTCTTTGCGCTCAAGGTCCGTGGATATGAAGTTAATCTTCGGGGCGAGGAGCACATCCTCATTGAATCCGCGAATATAGCCGACCAACTGGGCCGTGGGATTCGCATCCAGATCATAGTGCTTGTTCACCAGTGAACCGAAGGCATCGACCGTGTCATAGGGGGCAATGGGCGGATTCTGTGTGTCAAAGGCATCGTTGTCGCCCAACGCGCGGCTGAAGAAATAGGTTCCCGCCTTCATGGCCATCTTGTCGCCAACACTTTCGGTCCAGCCCAGAATCATACCAGCGTTTTTCGACAGGAAGGCACTGAACAGCGGTGCCTGTGCATAATTTGTCACAGCATTCTCAGGCAGTTGCGCCGTCTGGCAGCAATTAAGGAAGACGAGACTATGGTCCTCAAACCGACCAACATACGTTTTTATAAACTCGTTGGAAACGCAGTAGTGTTCCCCCGCAGGAACGGTGGCCAAATCTCCGGCCCGCGTGATGATTCGGGCGCTCACCATGACACGCCTCGAGGAGAAATCCCCATTGGCCAGATAGGCCTGATCTTGAAGGGCGTTCTGCGCGTCCGATGTTCTCACCACACAGTAGTACGGTATATAGCCGGGCGGATCCGTGGGTTTCGCGACATACTTGTTGTCCGCGAAGAACCCGCCGTGGGTGTCAAGATAGACCACGCCATAATCGGCGAGTGTTTTGAAAAACTCAACACCCCCCGCGTTCCCGGAAGTGAGCGTGGCGTTGTATTTTCGCTTCACCATCATGTTCACGAGTTTCGACGTATTGGCGGTGTTGGTGCCGACGTCAAACAGGTTCGCAAAGGCGCAAGGATTTTCGGGGAAGCCTTGACTGAGCAGTTGTTTTTCGGGAGTCCGATCGAGTGAGGGCGGGCACTGCCCCACCGGTGGTTCCGGGTTGGGTCGGGCTTTCTTCGCATCGGGATCATAGGCACCTTTGTGCGATACCAAGACCACATAGGAGGCATAATCCTTGAAATCGGCCCACAGCATGGGGCTTTTATCGGCCCCGCCGGGCGAGAAATGCACAGCCGCCACATTGGGTTGTGCGGCGAGGAAATCGGCTGTACCCTTGAGCGCATCGCTGAGCGGCAGTGTGGTGGAGAGTTCCTTGATGTGGAGTCCCGCTTCCTGAATGGTCGCGGTCATGTCCTGATAGGCCTTGGGGGCATTTTCGGGCACCAGTGGATTGGTGCCTCCACTGATTTCTGCTCCGTCGGAGTTTCCGTCGCCATCCGTGTCCGCGATAATGGGTGACGTGTTGTACAGGTGTACCTCGTCTCCATCCAACAATCCATCGGCGTCGGTATCTTGTACCTGAGGATCCGACCCGGACACGTCTTCATCCTGGTCGGTGAGTCCATCGCTGTCCGAATCCACCCCGGCCTCTGTTCCGTCCTGTCCGACCTGAACGACAAACGGACTATGTGCTGCACCGGCGGCGGTCACCATGATGTCCATCGCGCGCTGGGCGGCTCCGGTATTTTCGTCATATTCGAGGGTGATGGTGCCTGCGTTGGTTCCACTTGTTCCTTCGGTAATTCGCAGCCAGTTCCCAATACCTGCCGAAGCAGTCCAGTCGCAGGAGCCAACCCCAGTATTCGCCACAGAAAAAGTTAGACTGCCTGCGGCGGGTGCGACATGCCGTACGATGGGAGTGACGGAGAGTACGGGCCCCGGTTCGCCTTCCCCTTCAGCGGAGGGCAATACTTCCTCGCCCTCCCCTTCGGCAGACGTGTCCGCCTCTCCTTCGCTCGTGCTTGCTGCTGTCACAACGATTGATTGCGCCGGGCTGGTGTCGCTGCCCGTGCCCGTGGTCACCGTTAAGGTAGCAGGGTAGGTGCCGGGAGTTTTGTATTCATGCGATGGATTCTGCTGGGTGCCGGTTTCGCCATCTCCGAAAACCCATTGCCAAGTGCTGATGGTACTGCTACCCTTGGTGCTCTGGTCAGTGAACTGAACCGTAAGCGGGGCCGTGCCTGAGGAAGGGTGGGCGCTGAAGGTGGCAGTCGGCCCCGTTGTGGCGGGGCAGCCAAGAAGCGCAACAAAGAGCAATATGACAAGCGAAGTCAGGCCAAGGGTCTTGCATTTCATCCACATACGGCATCTCCTGTGTTGACTGTCGTTCTACTGTAACATATATCCGTTTTGAAAACGGAAAAGTAGAATCACGGCCAAGGGGGAGCCATTCAGTGCGCATCAATTTCGTGCAAGGTGCAGATGATATGTTCGAGGGTCTTGAGTATCTCTTCGAGATATTCTTCGACCGCGCGGGGACTGCCGGGCAAGGTATAGACTAGGGTCCCGCCCAGTACCGCTGCAACGCTCCGGCTGAGCAGGGCGGCGGGTTTTTCCTGACCGTATTTCTGGCGGATGTGTTCCATGATGCCGGGCAGGGTCTTGTCTGCCAATCTTAGGACGACATCGGGCGTGATGTCGCGTGGTCCGATGCCGGTGCCGCCGGAGGTGAACACCGCGTCGATACCCGATTCGCGGGCCTCGATCAGGGCGGCTCGAAGCTTATCCGCATCATCGGGGAGAATCCTGGTTTCGATTTCGACGGTCCATCGCTTGGACGCAAAAAACTGCTCGAGGCACTGGACGGCCCGGGGGCCGCTGTGGTCTTCGTAGTCCCCCCGGCTCGCCCGGTCGCTCAGCGTGATGACGAGGAAGCGCAGGGGACGCGGAATGTACTCGATCGTGTCGCCGGGGCGCAGGGTGCCGGTGGATAGCACGCGGCAGAACAGCCCCTCCTTGGGCATGACGCATTTGCCGGCGGTTTGGAAAATGGCGCAACCGTCCCCGTGACAGCGTTTGCCGAGCTGGGTGACTTCGAGTTCGACTGAGCCGCTGCGAAAACGCCCGAGCACTGAGACCTCGCTCAGGTAGATGCCCTGCACCGTGAGGTTTTCGGCGAAGTCGCCGGGTTGAAAGGTACGTCCCTCCTCGGCGGAAAAACGCGCCATGCTTTCCACCGAAAGGAGGCTCACCTGACGATGCCAAGGCCCGGCGTGCGCATCGGTCACAATGCCCTTTTCATCGACGTCCGCCGTTGCCACGGGCACTTTGGGCGTTCCCTTGGCTACGGAAATATTGACGGATACCAGCGTTCCTGTGCTTGATTCCATACGACTACACGTCTTCCTTCGTTTTCTCAATGAGCACGATGTTTTCGATGATCATCGCCTTGTCCACGGCCTTGCACATGTCGTAGACGGTCAGCAGGGCCACACTGACCGCAGTAAGCGCTTCCATTTCCACGCCGGTGACTCCCATGCTGGACACTTCGCCCTGCACCGAGATTCCACCGTCCGCGATGTGCGCCTTTACACGAATGGAGGTGATCGGGATGGGGTGGCAAAGGGGGATCAATTCGGAGGTCTTTTTTGCGGCCTGAATACCCGCTATTTCCGCCACGGCGAGCACATCGCCCTTTTTCAGCGCATTCTCGCGGATGAGGGCAAGGGTGGGGGGGGCGAGACGAATCCTTCCCTCCGCGCGTGCTGTACGCCGCTGGACGGGCTTGTGGCTCACATCGACCATTCGCGCGCGACCCGATTCGTCCACATGAGAAAGCGCGTCCATGTTCAGCCTCCTATGGCGTGAATGAGCGAGCGGCTGGTGCCGCCGCACTTGGGTTTGGCGTCCACAGCGCGGCGCAGCGCTTCCTCGGCCCCGAATTCGCGAACACTGAATTGAAGGTCGTGAAAGAGGCATGGACGAATGCGCCCGTCACAGGAAAGTCGCAACCGGTTGCAGGTCGGGCAGTCGCCGCCACGTCCGCCGATGACGACCGAAAAATGGCCTTCGGCGAGGTTCATCTGGCGTATGAAGCGAACCTCGTATCCGTGCTGTCGGCCAAATACCGCGACGCTTCGGGCATCCGGTTCGTCCGGGGATTGGCGCACAACGCAGTTGAGCTTGATGGGGGTCAATCCGGCGATTTGGGCAGCCTCAATCCCGGCGAGCACCGCGCGGACATCACCGCCGCGCGTAATTTCAGCAAACCGCGCGGGGTCGAGTGTGTCGAGACTGACATTGATCCGGTGCAGCCCCGCAGTCACGAGCGCGGGGGCGAATTCAGCCAGGCGCATCCCGTTGGTGGTCATGGCGAGATCGCGGATACCGTCCATTTGCGCAAGCATGGTCACCAACGAGGTGATGCCCTTGCGCACGAGCGGCTCGCCACCGGTGATCCTCACCTTGGTGACGCCCAGCGACACGGCCGCACGCGCAACCTCCGCGAGTTCTTCCAAGGTCAGCAGATCCTCGTGGCGCAGGGGCGTGACGCCCTCTTCCGGCATACAGTAGGTGCAACGGAGGTTGCATTTGTCCGTGACCGAAATGCGCAGGTAGTCAATCTTTCGTTCAAATCGATCGAACACAGACCAGACTCCCTTTTTCGATGAGGTCGGTACCTTGCGGGATGACGACGAAGCCATCGGATTCGCACAAGCCGGTGACGTGGGCGGAGCCGTGGTATTCGCATCGCAGCACGGTGTTGTCCGTCGTAATGCGAACCGGCACCCAGGTTTCCCGGCCCGCAGCGCGGTCGCGGAATTCCTCGCCCAGCGGCAGCCACGACTGCGGCATGCGGTAGGCGTGGCCCATCAGCGCATAAAGGAAAGGTTTAACGAGAATGCCGCACTGTACAAAGGTGGAGACCGGGTTGCCTGGCAGGCCGAAACAACACGCCTTTGAGCTGACGGCGAAGGTGGTGGGTTTGCCGGGTTTGAGGGCAATGGCGTCGAAGAGGATCTCGAAACCCACCTTGGCCATGATGGTGGGCACAAAATCAAAGTCGCCCTTTGAAACCCCGCCCGATAATAGCACGACATCGTTTTCCGCTTCGGCCCGGCGCAGCGCCGCCTCGATGGCCGCCTCCTCATCCCGCGCGATGCCATAGTAGGTCGTCAGCGCGCCCGTGCTTTCGGCATGCCCCCTTATTTGGTGGCTGTTGCTCGTGCGTATCTGGCTCAGTCCTGGAGTTTCGTGTGGCTCCACCAATTCGTCGCCGGTGGCGATGATGCCCACGCGCGGTCGCCGGGCCACCACGGGTTGCACGCAACCCACCGTCGCAAGCGTGGCAAGGTGCTGCGGGCCGAGTTTCGCGCCGGGACGCAACAGAACCTCCCCGGTGTGCGCATCCTCGCCCTTGTAGCGGATGTGCGATTTTTTGCTCGGGCGCGTAATGCACACCAAGCCTTCGGCGTCGGTATCCGTGTCCTCCAGCATGAGAACCTGATCCGCGCCGTCTGAAATCATCGCGCCGGTCATGATCTTTGCGCACTCGCCGGGCCCGACTGTTTTTTGGGGCGTGGCACCGGCTTGCACAACTTCGATGACCCGAAAGGGGCCGGGCAGGTCGGCACCACGGCAGGCATAACCGTCCATGGCCGATTTATCAAAGGGGGGGATGTCGGAATCGGCGCAGACTTCCTGCGCGAGGATGCGGTGGAGCGCATCGCGCAGTTCCACCGTTTCCGTGCCGAGGAGGCGAGCGTTTTTCATCACGATGGCATAGGCTTCGTCAAAAGAAATCATGTGTTCAGGATCCATCTACCGTCTTGGACTTCGAGGTCGCCCCAATTAAAATCAAAACTCTGGCCATCGGAGAAAACCTGACGATCCGCAAGGTCCATCACGCTTCGTGCGGACCCTTTTATATTGGACGGGGTTTGCGGCTGAATCATGAGAAAGACACCGGGCTTAAGCGCGGTGCGCAGGCGATTGGATTCGCAGACAGCGAGGCGGTCGGGGCCGATGGCCTCGAGAAGGGCCCGTGCCCCCGCTTCCATGTTCTCGCAGAGCACCCGCAGCCAAAGCACCCGATCCGCGCCACTCGCAAGCAGACGCTGGGTGTCTTTGTGTCCATCGGCCTCGGTCTCTTCGGTGATGAGATAGTCTTCCGCCAAGGAGGAACAGGTACCGCATCCCAGACCGCCATGCGGACACTTGCCGTTGCGCTCCTCGACCGTGGTCACCTTGACGCCGACGATCTTGCTTTGCGCGCGAAATCGGCGCACCGCCTCACAGGCAAAGACCGTTTTTCCGCAATCTCTGCCGGTGGATCCGAGCAGGAGCATCTGCGGGGCGACGACACACCCTTCACTGCTTTCGAGGTTTTTCATTCTTCCATCTCGCTGAGCCAACGGACAAAGGCGGTGTCCACGGACTTTTGTATTCGGGCTTCAAAACGCCGGTAACCGGCGCACCACTTTTTCCCCGTGTCGTTCAAGGCACTTTGCCCGCCGTTCGCGCCGCCGCGTGTTCGGGTGAGAAAAGAAAGCCCCAAAGCCTCTTCGGCCGCCCGGAGGTCACCCCAAGCTTTTCGGTAACTGATGCCCAGCGAATCGGCCGCCGCCCGCAGGGAACCTTCGCGGTCAATGGCCTCAAGCAGGCGACACTTGCCCGGGCCAAACACCGCCCCCTTCTGACGCGACAGCCAGAGCCGAAAGCCCGGCTCGAGCTCGGGAAGCGGGGGCGTTTTCGTATGGCTCACTTAAAGCAGCCCAACTGGCAGCGCACCAGCTTGATCTTTTCCTCGTTGCAGATTCCGCCAACGTCCATGAAATCCAGATTCGTGGCGTCGGCAATCCGTAGCGCTTCGGCGCAGGACAGCGTATTGCGTCCATCTACCTCGACGGCGGCCTTGCGTACCGCCTCTATCGCATCTTCTCGGGCACCCATGGGCAGCTCTCCTCGTTATGTTTCCGAAAACATATCGGTCGGGCGTATTATTTCAGAAATGGGGAGGGGATTTCACCTCGTGGGGCGAAAAAGCCCGACTACGCGCCTTGCCGCCAGAGGAGCGCCAGTCTGGCGGTATCGACCCTGCGGGCCGATGTAAGAACCGGTTCCAGCCGGACACCGGCCCCGAGCATCGGCAGTGGCTCTTGGAGAACATCGGCCGTGAGGCCGCGATAGGTGTCCAGCCCGACAGGGGTATCGGGGCCGGAATACCGCGCCGCGAGGCGCGCAATTGCGGCGATGCCCACGCCACTTTCGTGCGCAGCGCTGAGAATGATGGGCGGATTGGCTCCCGTGGATTGGAGTGCTTGCACGAGACTTTCGTGCGCCAAGGTGGGCTTCCAAACCCATGCGGCGGCCTGCTGGAAGAGCGGCTGCAATTTCTCCCGGTCGTGCGGAGGCTTCCAAGTGGCTTCCTGCAGGGTTTCATCAAGCGCGTAGGGCAGTGCTGTTTTTTCACGCCATTCGAGGAGCTGCGCCGGGTCATCAAGGGGTTCTTCGATGTACTCGATGGCACAATCCTCGATGCGTTCAGCAAAACGAAGGGCTTGCGCCCAAGTCCAGGCGCGGTTGGCGTCAAGACGCAGGCGGACATCGGGATGCAGGGTCGCGCGAACCGCGCGGGTCAATTCAGCGTCCGCATCCGGGGCGGTGGTGCCCACTTTGAGCTTAGCGGCCCGGTATCCCTGCGCGTGGAGTTCTCCGGCTCTGGCAAGAATGTCCGCCTGGTTCCCGGACAACAAGGCGTTGACCGTCAAGGAGGTCGAGGTGTTTTCAGCGGGATGCAGATTGGCGACAGCAGCGCGGAGGGCAAAGTCGGCGGACGGGCAGGCACTTTCAGCGGGTGTTGTGCCTTCGATCCACATTTCGGCCCCGAATTGCAGATCCGCACGAGCATCCAGCAGTATTTCGCGGCTGAAGCCTGGCAGGGGCGCGGCCTCGCCCCATCCCGTTGCGCCGGAGTCCTCCTCGAGGCACAGCAGGAGGCCCGTGCGTTCCGTGATGACCTGTCCGCGCAAGTGAAGCGGTTGGCAAAGCGGGAGGGTATATCGGAAGATCCTTGCGGTACGCGCCATCAGATCATCCACCCCGCCGAGTACAGCAGACTGAAAATCAGCAGGAGTTTTCCAGTGGAGGCCAGCGTTGCATTCAGGGTTGCGCCGTCGTTGGAGGTCCACACGCGCTGCACAGAGGGCAGCGCGAAGAGCAGCACCGCCATCGCTCCGCAACTCGTCCAGTGACCGCCCCGCATCAGGCAGACCACCACGGGCACAGCAATCGCCGCACCCAGCAGCGCGACAACGTATTCAATCCGGGCAAAGGTGGGGCCAAGTCGCACTGCGAGGGTCTTCTTTCCGGTCCGCACATCCGTTTCCCGATCACGCAGGTTGTTCACGGTGAGAATGGCGACGGAGAAAAGGCCGGGGGCGAGACCGGCCACCATGCTGGAGGAATCCCAGTGCAGCGCCTGTACATAGTAGGTGCCGGCCAGGGCCACCGGGCCGAAAAAGACGAGTACGAAGACGTCGCCGAGGCCGAGGTAGCCAAGCGGAAAAGGCCCACCGGTATACAGCACCCCGCACAGAATGGACAAGACGCCGATGATAACAATCGGCGTTCCCCCGCGATACACGAGATAGACCCCCGCAAGCACCGCGAGTCCAAAGACTACCACGGTGGCGGCCAGCATCTGCCGGGGCGTCACCAACCCCGCCTGCGTGGCCCGCATCGGACCGATGCGATCCGCCGTGTCCGTGCCCTTCACAAAATCAAAATAGTCATTGGCGTAGTTCGTTCCGATTTGAATGAGAATCGAACCCGCCAGCGCGGCCAGCGCCGCACCGGCATGGAAGACCCCGTCGGCATGCGCCATCGCCATGCCGATCAGTACCGGCGCCACACCCGCCCAAAGCGTCTTGGGCCGTGCCGCCAGCAACCATACACCGAAACCTTTCATCGCGGAACTGGACTTTCTACCGACTTGCCACAACATCATACTCACAAAAAGTCACGGGGCCCAAACTTCCACTCGCGCTCGCCATCGT
>CAIZGN010000063.1 GCA_903932505.1 Candidatus Hydrogenedentota bacterium | reverse complement strand
GTCGCTCATCGAACATGTCCTCGAGCTTGCCCCAGCGCTTCATGCCATCCGGATTGAATCTCTTGGCCATTTCGAAGTTGATTTCCCAGTCCGACTTGCACTCGCCCACTTGAACGCATTTCTTCATGGACGTCAGCGGCACCCACCAGGAACGAATGCTGTTTTTTTCCGGGAAGGTGGCCGCCGGCAGAATGATGTCGGCCAGCGCCATGGTGGTCGGGTTGTGGAACAGGTCGACCACCACGACAAAATCCAGTTTTTTCATTGCCTCAAGGTGGAATTCCGCCCGCGCCGCCTGCCCGCCGATGATATTGCAGGTCTGAATCCAGGCGCCTTTGATCGGATAGGGCTTGCCCGAATTGATCTGGTCGATCACCACGTCCGGTTGTGCCCAGCCGCGGAAATTCTTCACCATCGGATAAATATCTGCGCCGACGCGCTTTTCATTGAGGCGCTTGATCAGATCCTCGCCGTAGAGTTTGATCAACTCCTCCGTCGAAAACGGATACGAAGTGACGCCGTTCGAAGGCCGCGCGATCACCTGGCCGCCGGGAATGTCGATATTGCCGGTGATTGCGGTCAGGCAGGTGATGGCATGCGCCACGGACGTGCCGTCCGGGCACATGTCGACCGGAACACCCCATTGAATCGCCGCCTGCTTGGCATTGGCAAACTGCCGGGCAGCCGCGACGATGACTTCGGCGGGGACCTCGGTAATGGCCGCCACGCGCTCCACCGGGAATTGCTGCACCCGCTCCTTGAGTTCCGCGAAGCCGTGCACCCATTTTTCGACGAACGCCTTGTCGTAGATGCCTTCGTTGATGATCACGTTGAGCATGCCCAGCGCCAGCGCGCCGTCGGTGCCGGGGCGCAATTGCAGATGGTGGACCGAGCGACTGGTCAGCCAGGTATTGCGCGGGTCCACGGCAATGATCTTGGTGCCGCGTTTCATGCAGTCGACGATCCAGTGGCCGTAGAAACCATCCGGACAACCCGTGGTGGAGTCCTGCCCCCAGGTGATGATGACTTCGGGCGCAACCCACTCGGGATCCTCGTAGCGCTTTTCCAGAAACTGCGAGCAATCGGCCACGGCAAAGTCGCCGAACACGGCCTTCATCGCGCCCAGGCGCGGCGTATAGCAGGAATGCCCGGACAAGCCCAGCTGCACCCAGTTGGGACTGCCAAAGCTGTAGCAGAGCATGGTGATCGGCCCGCCGATATCTCGGCCGGTGCCTTGCGCAAAAACCATCGACTCGGCGCCATACTGAGCCTTGATGTCGTTCATGCGCTTTTCGCAGGTATCGAAGGCCTCATCCCAGCTGATCGGCACGAACTTGCCTTCGCCGCGCGCGCCCACCCGCTTTAGCGGCGTGGTGATACGGTCCTTGTGGTACATGTACTGGGTCAGAGCGAGCACTTTGGGGCATGAGCGGCCCTGGCTCCAGGGATGGGTCTCGTCGCCCTCGATCTTGACCATCTTGCCGTCTTTGACGTAAACCTTCTGGCCGCACCCTCCGTGGCAGCCAGCACCCGCGGACCAGGCCACAGTCCGAAACATCTGCGTGTCGTCCTTGGCCAAGTCGTTCGTTGCACGGTCGTTCATCGATTTACCCCCTGATACCCAAGCCGTCATTAGTCAAACTGGTTCAGCGGTGCATCGGCAAAACTGACTCGCCTTGCCTGAAACCGCCGATACCAAAGGAATCGGCAAATACTAGGGTGAAGGCGTTTTCCGCGATTTGACGTGTATCAAGCAAGCACTAGGTGGGGCCGGTTTCCCTGTCGTCGAAACGGTTTTTCATTGCCGTTCG
>CAIZGN010000062.1 GCA_903932505.1 Candidatus Hydrogenedentota bacterium | reverse complement strand
TAGATCTTTTTATTGACCGTCCGGCGCTGTCCATTCTTGATCTCAATTTCTTCCTCGGTCGGCACAATAACGCGAAAAATCTGGTCACGCATCTCCATCGACTCGACGCGATGCTCCAGATTCTGTTTGACCTTATTCTCGTAGCCCGAATACGTATGAATCACATACCAGCGCCGATCATCGGTCTCTTTTGTCGCGCCCTTATTTTGCTCTTCCTCAGACACGCAAGGCTCCCGCAATGTGCAAACCAGTTTAAGAAACGAGGCAGCGTCAGGCAGTCTCCGCGCCAAGCCGCACCGCGCAAACTACTTGGCACCACCAGAAACGAGGGTCACTAGCGTCGTATAGAGGTACAGGAAGAGTGAATCGCCAGAAAAAAGAATGACCCCAATCAGCAACGAAATCACAATCACGACGACCGTCAGCCGGGTCGTCTCTTCGCGGGTCGGCCAAACGACCTTCCGCAGCTCGCTCCGCGTCTCACGGAACGTGCGTTCAATGGGGTTTTGCTGCTGTTCCTTCGTGTCTTTAGCCACAGCCATTCGCGTCCCTCAAACGGGGATTGAGGGTTCAGCGCTGGTTGCCCAAACGCCAAGCACTCAATCCCCAAAGCTCTGCGGCTTACTCTTCGATCTTGATGACGACGCCGGAGCCAACGGTGCGCCCACCCTCACGGATGGCGAAGCGCAACCCGTCCTCAATCGCCACCGGCACAATCAACTCAATGCCCATCTGCACATTATCGCCCGGCATCACCATCTCCATGCCTTCCGGCAGATGGATCGAACCCGTCACGTCGGTTGTCCGCACGTAGAACTGGGGCCGATAACCGGGGAAGAACGGCGTATGACGACCGCCCTCTTCCTTCTTCAGCACGTAGACCTGGGCCTGGAACTTTTTGTGCGGCTTGATCGAACCGGGCGCGCACATCACTTGGCCGCGCTCGACATCAGTGCGCTCCACGCCGCGCAACAAGCAGCCCACATTGTCGCCCGCGATGCCCGAATCGAGGGTCTTCTGGAACATTTCCACGCCCGTCACCACGGTCTTGCGGGGAATGCCCTCTTCCATGCCGACAATCTCAATCGTGTCGCCAACCTTGACTTGGCCGCGCTCGATGCGACCCGTCACCACGGTACCGCGCCCCTTGATACCAAAGACATCTTCCACCGGCATCAGGAAGGGCCGGTCAATGGCCCGCTCCGGCGTCGGGATGAAATCATCCACCGCCTGCATCAGGTCGAGAATGGGCTTGTATTCGGGAGCGTTAATGTCCTTGCTGGTACTCTCCAGCGCGGCGCGGCCCGAACCCCGCACGATAGGAATATCGTCGCCGGGGAAGTCATACTTCGACAACAGTTCGCGCAACTCCAGCTCCACCAGTTCGAGCAATTCCGGGTCGTCCATCATATCCACCTTGTTAAGGAAGACGACGACGGCAGGAACTTGGACTTGGCGGGCGAGGAGAATGTGCTCGCGGGTCTGGGGCATTGGGCCATCGGGAGCGGAGACGACCAGGATCGCGCCGTCCATTTGGGCCGCGCCGGTGATCATATTCTTAATGTAGTCGGCGTGACCGGGGCAATCCACATGGGCGTAGTGGCGGCTCTCGGTCTGATACTCAACGTGGCGGATCGCGATCGTGATGCCACGGGCGCGCTCTTCGGGGGCATTATCAATCTGGTCGTAGGCCACGAACTGAGCACCCCCGCGCAGCGCAAGCACCTTGGTGATCGCGGCGGTCAGCGTCGTCTTGCCGTGATCCACATGGCCAATCGTCCCGATGTTCACATGCGGCTTTGTCCGCTCGAACTTCTGCTTCGCCATGAACCTCTCTGCTCCTTGAGCTCATTAAAAGACGCCGCTCGTGTCAGCTTTGGCCGACACGAGCATTCCTAAAGGCAGGCATCGCGTACACCACGTATCGCGCCATTCTGGAGCCTACGACGGGACTTGAACCCGTGACCTCGTCTTTACCAAAGACGTGCTCTACCAACTGAGCTACGTAGGCTTGGGTGGTGGGCCGGGCAGGATTCGAACCTGCGAAGGCGTTAGCCAACAGATTTACAGTCTGCCCCGTTTGACCGCTCCGGAACCGACCCACGGACTCTGGAGCCGACGCAGGGAATTGAACCCTGAACCTACGGTTTACAAAACCGTTGCTCT
>CAIZGN010000061.1 GCA_903932505.1 Candidatus Hydrogenedentota bacterium | reverse complement strand
GTTCGAGCGCTACCGCGTCATTCACACATGGCCTGTTCCTCGAACATAGCATAAAGGAATCTCGCAGGATGCCCCCAGGCAAACGGTTAAACCAAGGCGACACTTCGCTCGTCCAGCCAATCCACCGCATGATTCACCTGACTCAAAGGACCGAGGGAAGTCACCTCCATCCTGACGGCCATTCCTCCCCGATCGAAGAGGACCAGGCATGGAAGGTCTGTGAATCGGCTCGAATACTTGATTCCATCGAAAGCAGCAGGATGCTCTTGCAGCGCCAAGCCCCAGACCTGCGGGATGGCAATATCCGCCGCCAGAAGACTGGCCTTGTCCACACCCATCGCCTCCCGGGTTGGCCCGTCGCAGACATCGCAGACTCCCAACGCCGGAATCATAATGCGGCTCAGACTGCAACCCCTCCACTTCCCGGAAGAAATCACCCTCTGCCCGCCAAACACGTCGTCCCCGAAATATTCCCAGAGGCACACAGGCACAGTCACCCCAACATGAAGCATTGGAAACCGGCAGTCCGGATGGGTGAACCGGTGATGAGCAAACTTTCCGAACTGGATGGGGGATCGATCTGACCTGTGCACCCGGAACCACGCCTGTTCCGGCTGCCGCGTGACCGGAATGATTCGGGCACCAAAATCGTCTGATGGCTGATAAACCGGCCGGGGCGGCTTGGAATCACTCGACATACGCATGGGCAGCGAGACTGAGTTCCTTCAGTTTTCCCTCACGAAGCAAGTCCAGGGGTCTTCGATCACCCCAACCCGACTTTTCCTGCAGGAAGAAAAGCATCTTCCCCCACGAGTCCAGCCGCTCGTCTGCGTTCAGAATCTCCAGAACGTCCTTTAGCCCGTGAAACACGTTTCCATGCTCGTCGAACTGCCACCGTGGAAACCGGGCTGCGTGAAGGCGCTCCTCCCGCCAGGCCAGCAAGCTGCCACACGCCAGCCGCTTCAGCACAGCCGTTTTTGAGATCTGCAGCAACCGGGCCACATCCTCAGACGACCAACTGCCGCCTTCGGATTCCACCAGTTGTTGGCGGACTCCCAGCCCGCGCATGTGCGCCCTTGCCAGCTTGCCTTCCCTTGATGCCCCTGAACCCAGCGTGACTTCGAAGGCAATTCCCACGAGACGGGCGAGCGTCGTGGGGGTCTGGTCCTGATGTTTACGAATCACGAGGGACAATTCATCGACAACCTCCTGCTCTTTTACCGGCAGATTCCGTTTGCCAACCGCCTTTTCAAGTGTTGTTGCCATACGCAAATCAGGATCGCACTGGTTTTCACAGTTGTCAACCTTGTAAACTTTTACCCAATCTCCCTGACCATGAGGAACGAGCATCTCCAACTGGAATCTCTTCCCCCAATCAGGCGGCAAACTTGCGACTTTTATTTGAAGGTCGCACCCTGAATACCTTGATGTCGATCCCAGCCAGCCAGAATGGATGCACTTGCGTCCCCTGACTCCCTACAGGCCAGAACTCAATCCGGTGGAGGGGTTGTTGG
>CAIZGN010000060.1 GCA_903932505.1 Candidatus Hydrogenedentota bacterium | reverse complement strand
GATGTCGCCGTGGACGATACAGGACGCGCCTTCGCAGCGGGGGTTGGGGAAGTGAGGCAGCACGACGAGTCCGCCCTGTTTCCGGCATTGCCGCGCCCATTCGCTCAGCAGAATGTCGATGGGATCGCCGATGGCGGACTCATCCGCACCGCCGGTGGTGAGCGGGGTGATTACGGGGCCTCGATAGCCGAGCAGCGAGATATGCCCGAGCACATGCTGTCGGTTTTCAGTGCCGACTCGCACGAGGTGTTCTCCATCACCGCCGGACTCCTTTGCGCCGAGGGTGGTTCGGCCGTCGAAGTCGCCGATGTTGGTAAAGAGTTCGCCCCACTGACTGGCGAGGAGATTGACAACGTTGACGCCTTCCGCCGCGCCTTCCAGCAGGGCGGTATGCGGGCTGAGGAAGTGGACATGGGTGTCGGCGGTGACCCAACCTTGCGACCGCCACGGGAGGACGCGATCCAGTGTGATGGTGATTTCGCGGGTGCGTGGCGTGACGTTGAAAACCTTGCGGATCGGTTTGATCTCGAAGCCTTTGCTGATTTCGATATAGACTTTGCCCAGAGGCAGTTTCAGGGTGGCTTGTCCGTCGATGTAGGTACAACAGTGAATTCTCTGATTGAGAAAATCCACGCTGTAGTCTTCATACCAACCGGGATTCGGGACGCGATGGCGGTCGACGGGCGCCAGATATTCGCCCGCCTCGCCGTGCGCGTGGAATTTGACAGGGACGGGGCGGGGGCTGCCCTTCTCGACGACGGTGAGCGTCACCGCCTGGGTCTGGGGTGCCACGGGGGACAATGCGCGCGGGGCGCGGCCTGTCTCCAGCTTGGACACGGGGATGAGGTTTCCATCGGGCAGGTGAAAGCAGGCGTCTTCGTGGGCGGCGTATTCCACCAGCACTTCGCGCCCGGATATTTCCGGGGTCTGGTTGTGGTAGGAAGCGGCCCAGGTGTCGTTTGGATAGACGGCGCGCGATTGGGCGGAAATAATCTGTCCGAGGTCGAGCCGGAGATCCTGTAAAGATCCGTGTACATCAACTTCCGGATTGAATGTGGTTCCCTTGGGCAGTTGCAGGATCGCTTTGCGACGGGTTTGCCAGCGGCAAGGCGCTGAGGAGACATGGCCGACCGTGACGGCGAAAATGAGTGCTGCGCCGCCGCGCGGTTCCACCCGGAAGGTTCGGATGGGCTTCTCGGGGTGGGGATGTTCCCACGCCCACAGCCAATTCATCCAAGGCATGAGGTCGGGCACGGCCGCACGCGCTTGGGACTGTCCCCAGACATAGTTCAGGCTCGGATCCCAAGGCGTTTTCTGGTCGGGTTGTTCTGAGAGGGGACGGAGAAGATGGGGTTTGTGATGCCCCACAGCTGCGAAGGCGTTTTCGCCCCAGCCCCGGCACACCATGCCAATCTCAAAGCGTCGCCGGATGGTATGGCGCACTTCGGTGCCGTCGGCATAGCACAGGACGTAATCTGCGAGGGGTTCTGCAAGGCGTCCGGCACCCCGTGTGGGGGATATGAATCCGTCCTTATTCCAGTCCAGCGGCAGAACGTCCGAGGTGTGCATGAAAACAAGCCAGGGAGCGACGGGGGCATCAAGGTCGACGGAGACTGGTTTATCCAGTGCGACGAGAGGACGGTCGGTGGCAAAGGGGATGCCCCATGCGATGCAATGGCCGGTCGGGGCGTGCGGCATACGCGATTTCAGTTCGTCCGACAGCGGCAGCGTGGCGAGTCCCTTGAAAGAGACATTGCCCCGGAAGCGCGCGGGTGAAAACAGCGGGGACGCGGGACCATCTATGGAAACCGGCATGGGGGCTCTCCTTCGGTGTGGGCTACTGTGCGCGGCGCAACCGATCCAGGACTTCGTTGGCAAAAGCGTCGAGTCGTGCCTGCAGAATGGACTCTATGGGCAAAGCATCGTCTTCCATGAGGGCGGTGAGATCCATGGCAAAGGTCAAGCCGGTAGTTTTATCGACCCCGTGCGATGCGTGATAGGTGGCGTGGGCGCGGCGTCGGCCGAGGGTGGCCAGATCGTAGCGTTTTCCGCCGCAGACCTGGGAATCAAAAACGCCGACCAGTGCGGCCTGCAGGTTTTCCCGGTCGGAGACGTCGAAGGCAACCTTGTCGTTGTCGCACATCCAGTCGAGGTCACGCCAGACTTCGCATCCGTAGAGTTTTTTGGGGCGCTGGTCGGCTGGAAGGCGGCGAATGGCTTGGACTATTTTCACCATGACGCCCACATGCGTGTCATGCTTGTCGGCGGGGTTGTGCGTGTAGACGACGGTGGGGCGGGTGGCCTCGAGAATGCGCAGGAGGTCTTCCACGGGGCCGTGGTTGGCCCCGTCCTTAACGGCTCCGCTGGGGTAATCAAGCAGAAACTGGGCAGCATAATCCCCGACCACGGCGGCCTTTCGCTGCTCTGTGCGCCGCACTGACATCATCTCGGTGTCGGTGTATCGGGCATAGACGCCCGCGCGCGGCGAACCGCTGCCGTTGGTCACCACGACGCCGGTAAACCACTGGTCGGGCTGCTGAAAGCAGCTGACGATACCGTCGTAGGCCATGATTTCGAGGTCATCCTGATGGGCACCTACCGCCAAGTGGGTTGTGCGCGCCAGTGCTTCCTGCTCCGCCAAACCGTCGGGGATAAACAGTTCGGCCGTTTCCAAATTCAATTTCATGTCTGAACTCCGTTGGTACATTTCCTGTCCGGTGATCCGGTATTCACGCGAAGCGCGCGTGGGGGCTATTGTGGATAAAGAAGGCGGGACAAGTCAATGAAAAGAGCCTGCAAAGCTCCGTGTCAGGCCCTTTATGCGGCATGCGGGAAAAAATTCTTGATATACCCGGATTCATATGCTATACTCTCCCTTCCCAACAAGGTGTTATAAATCGAACGGAGAAGGCTTGGGTTATGGCGAACATTAAGTCCCAGAAAAAACGAATTCTTACAAACGAAGCCAACCGGCAGCGCAATATGGCGGTTCGCTCGCGGATGAAGACCCTGATCAAGCAGGCGACGACGGCTATCGACGCGAAGGATAAGGATGCCGCTGGCATAGCGATTCCTCAAGCGTTGTCGGCGATCGATCGCGCCGCTTCAAAGGGCGTTATTCACCGGAATACGGCTGCGCGCAAGAAATCTGCGCTGATGCACCAAGCCGGTACGGTCTAAGCTATCCCACGAATTTTGAGTACCAGCCGCGAATGGCCTTTGGGTTGTTCG
>CAIZGN010000059.1 GCA_903932505.1 Candidatus Hydrogenedentota bacterium | reverse complement strand
CCCAAGAGATGACAACGACCCTATTGTCGCTCGAAGGAAAGGGCTGGGTCGTTGCAGCGGACCCGGACAACGCCGGACGCGACCAACAATGGTGGGCGGCCCCGCGTGCGGAAGCCAAGCCTGTTCGCGTGCCCGGCATTCTGCAGGAGGCGTTGCCGGGGTATCATGGCGTGGCTTGGTATTGGCGGGAATTCACCCCGCCAACGAATCCCTATGACGGGGGGCGACTGCTGATCCGATTTCACGCTGTGGATTATCTTGCCGATGTGTGGGTGAACGATGTGTCTGTGGGGGGGCATGAAGGGGGAGAAACGCCTTTCACGCTCGATATCACCGGGGTGATTAAGCCCGGCGCGCCGAACCGGATTGCGGTGCGCGTCTTGAACCCGAAGGCCGAGGCGATCGATGGCATTGTGCTTGCGGAGACGCCGCACCGGAATAAAGTGCCCGCAGGCATCGGCGTGGGCGGTTCGTACAACAGCGGCGGAATTGTTGAGCCCGTCGAGGTTTTCTGGACGCCCGCAGTTCGGATTGACGATGTATTTGTGCGCCCCGACTGGAAAACCGGCCGGGTGCGGATTCAGACGACGGTGGTGAATGCGAACGCGCAGACCGACCTTGCGCAATTGCAGTTCAGCATCGCCCCGGCACTCGACGGACAGCCCCTGGCCGCGCTTTCGTTGACCCACACGGCGGTCCCGGGGAGCAGTACCTTCGACACGGAACTCACCGTGACGGCGCATCGGCTGTGGGCACTGGACAACCCTTATTTATATCGTCTGACGGTTCGTGTCGTTCCTCCGCCGTCCGCCCCGCAGAATCTGCCGGGACAGGAGTACTGCACCCGCTTCGGCTTTCGCGAATTGCGGGTGGAGAAGGGTTATTTCCGCCTGAATGGCAAGCGGATTTTCCTAAAGAGTTCGCACACGGGCAACCACTGTCCCGTGGGCGCGATCCTGCCGCCGGAGAGCGCACCCGATCTGCTTCGCAAGGATCTGCTGTACGCGAAATCGTGCGGTTTCAACACGGTGCGGTTTATTGCGGGCATCGCGCACCCATATCAACTGGATCTCTGCGACGAGATCGGGTTGATGGTCTATGAGGAAAATCTGGCGTCGTGGTGTCTTGCGGATTCGCCAAAGATGGCCGAGCGCTTCGATGCGAACCTGCGCGAGATGGTGTTGCGGGATCGCAACCACCCTTCGCTTGCCCTCTTCGGGTTGATGAACGAGATGAACAATGGGCCGCTGGTTCAGCATGCGGCCTCGACCCTGGGTTTGTTGCGTTCGCTGGATGACACGCGGCTGGTGTTGTTTCAGAGCGGGCGCTGGGACGGGCTGTACAACATCGGATCAGTGTCCAACCCGGGCGGTACGCAGTGGGAATACATGTGGGGTGTGGAAGGCCCCGATTATCAGGGTATCGCCAAGGGCGGTCCTTGGGGTGGCTATTTTCAGGGCGCGGGAGACGCGCATGTCTACCCCAACACACCACATACGCCCGCCATCGAGGACGGTATCCGAAATTTGGGCAAGGACAGCAAGCCGGTCTTTCTTTCAGAATACGGGGTAGGCAGCCTGATGAATGCCATTCGTGAATTGCGTTATTACGAACAGCATGGCGCGGATCCGGAGGCGGACGACTTCAAGTATTTCAAGCAGACCGAAGAGAAGCTCACGGCGGAATGGAAACGGTTGGGCATGGACGGGGTCTACGCTTTCCCTGAAGAGATGCTGCGGGCGAGCCAGCAACTGCATGTTCGGCAGCGCCTTCTGGGTTTCAATCTGGTTCGGTCGAACCCGAAAATCTGCGGCTATAATTTGACGGGCCTGCTGGATCACGGCTATACCGGCGAAGGGTTGTGGACCTTCTGGCGCGAATTCAAGCCGGGCATCATGGACGCGCTGCAAGACGGCTGGGCGCCCCTCCGCTGGTGCCTGTTCGCATCGCCGATGCACGGGTATACCGACCGCCCCATCAAACTTGAGGCCGTGTTGGCGAATGAGGATGTCCTCGAACCGGGCACTTATCCGGTGGTGCTTCGGGTCACCGGCCCCAACGGCATCGCCTGGGATATGCGTCAGGAACTCATCGTACCCAAGGCCGCCGATGGCGAGGACGGGCCACTGGCGATCCCCGTTCTTTCCCAAGAGGTCACGCTGTCCGGCCCCGAAGGGTTGTACACCTTCTCCGCCACGATGGAACATGGTGGCGCACCTGCCGGAGGGCGACTGTCCTTCTACCTGAGCCCAAGCCCGCGCCTTTCACGGCCCATCACGGTTGCCAGCCTGGGCGTGGAAGACCGCATTGCAGACTGGCTCAAGGCCCGGGGCGTGGAGGTGCTGCCGATTGCGAACGCGCCCGCAGACACCCGTTCGATCATGCTGGTCGGCGATTGGAACGCGGTGAATGTAGACGCCCCGGCGCGGGCAGACCTTCTGCGGCGCGTGGCGCGCGGCGGCGTCGCGGTATTCCTGCAACCGGGCGCATTCAAAAGGGGCGACGATCCTGTGGGTGGATTGCCGCTGAAAAACAAGGGGAAACTGACGCGCTTTTCCGACTGGCTGTATCACAAGGAATGCGTTGCGAAGAAACACCCGCTGTTCAACGGACTACTCCCGCAGGGCATCATGGATTGGGACTACTACGGCCCCGTCATCACCAACACCTTCTTTGAAGGGCAGGACACCCCGAACGAGGTCGCTGCGGCCGCCTTTGCCGTTTGTCACTCGAGCCGCCCCGATGGATTTGCGGCGGGACTTATGCTGGGAACCTATACCTTCGGTTCGGGCAAGATCGTGCTCAACACCTTCAACCTGATCGACAACATCGACAAGCATCCCGCCGCCGACCGGATGCTGAGCAACCTGATTGAATACGGCGCGGAATCAATCGGAGCATCCGCCACTGCATTGCCAGTGGATTTCGAGACGACCCTGAAGGAGCTGGGTTACTGAGCGGGAGAACCGTGGATGGGTTTATAGCTAAAGGTCTTGCTTGGGTGTGCCACGGCCCACTCCGAAAGCGAATAGCAATCTCTATAAGTCCGTGGATTGCCCTTGCGCCATCAGAAACAGGGCTTCCTTGAGCGTGGCGGTTTTCTTGATGAGGCGTTTGGCGGGGATGATGTTGTTTTCTCGGGCGTATTGATCGAGGGAGTCGTGCATTTCCTTTTGTCGGGCGCGTACTTCGGGGTCGGGGTTCAGGCCCGGCACGGCTTCTTGCAGGCCGGGTTCGGACAGCACTTGAATGCCGTGTTGGCGGAGTATTTCCGCGATTGTTTCGCGCAGGGCGCAGAGGGCTTGGAAACCTTTCCCGTGGAAGGCGTTCTCGTACCATCCATCGAGGTCGCGGTCGCTTCCATCCAAATCGAAGGTGTGCGGCCAGATATCGGGCAGAGAGGCCAAGCGGTCGCCGACCGTTTCCAGTTCAGCAAAAACGATTGAGGCAAAAGGTGCAAGGGTGGATATGCCCACCGCGCAGCCAGTCCAGCCTATGGAAGGCACGGTTTCGGTGTCCTCTTCGCTGGCGTCGCCGCCAAAGATTTCCCAGGCGAAGGCTTCCCCTTCGGTCTGAAATTCTTCGTCCAGCAAGGCCAGAAAGAGGAGGTCATAGGAGGAGGGATTCTCGCTCCAGTCTGCGGGGTCTTTCGCGGGATTACGGCCCTCGGGCGGGCGGTCATATTTGAGGGCGGTGTTCGGAATGGCCCGGAGTGCGGCGTGGATTTCCCCGCGAATGGCATCGTAATAGGATTCCCGATCCTGAAGGATCGAATCGCTCACGATGTTTTCAGGATAAAGGGACTGAACGGCGCGGATGGCTTCCTCCGCGGGGCTTGGTTTTTGGATTTTGGGTTCCACCGCATGTCCCTCCGTTGTGCGTTTATTTTAGCGTACCGGGGCGGCGAATGGCATCTCTCATGCAGGGCAACCGCCTGCGACCAGTGGGGCGGGTTCTCGCTTCTCCATTCCATGAAACACGCGGTGCAAGTCCGCTATAATCGGTTTGCTCTAACCTGCGGAGGATCCGGACATGGCATTGCGAATTTGGGGTTGTGTTGGTGTGGTGGCGGTATGCCTTCTTGGGGCTTCGGTCTGGGCCGCGCCCCCGCAAGACCCGGCCGTGGCCGCTCTGGCGAAAGAGGTTGCGACGCAGGGATGGGTCTGTTATGGGGCGCGGGCTGAGAGCGGAAGCTGGGATTTGTTCCTTATGCGGCCGGATGGCTCGCAAAAGCGGAACATCACGAACACCCCTGATTTTGAGGAGGCCGCGCCGCGCTTTTCGCCGGACGGCACCCGATTGCTGTATCGCCGCCTGCCCAAAGGGGCGACCATTAACCATGATCGTTGGGGCTTTCAGGGGGAACTCGTGATTTCCAATGCCGATGGCAGCAGCCCGGTGGCGCAGGGTGGCGAGGGCGACTTGAGCTGGGCTTCGTGGTCGGCCGATGGAAAGCAGGTTTCCTGCCTGACGAAGAAAAGCATTGACATTGTGGATCTGGCCACGCGGCAGGTGGTGCGGCAGTTGCCCCGTCAGGGCGTGTATCAGCAGTTGTACTGGTCGTTGGACGGGAAGTGGTTTTGCGGGGTGGCGAACCATCAGGGCGCGTCGTGGACGGTGGTGCGCTTGAACGCGGACACCGGGGAATGCAATTCCGCCCGCGACTATCAGAACTGCACGCCGGACTGGCACCCGGATTCGAAGCACATCATTCTTTCGTCCCGTCCGGCGGGACAGCCCGGCGACAAGGGTCAGGGGTACACGCAATTGTGGATGGTGTCGGCGGACGGGGTTGAGCAGCAGCTCATCTACGGGCAGGACGGTTCCCACATCTACGGTGGCATGGTGTCGCCCGATGGAAAGTACATCCTGTTCACCCGGTCGGTGAAGGACGGGAACGGTTCAGAGAACGCGGGCGCGGAGATTTGCATCATGCGCGCGTCCGACGCCCCGAGCATTGGCGGGGCGAGTCCGGATCTGCGCAAGGTGCATCCAAACACCAAGGACGGCCCGGTGCTTCCGCTGGACACGGGGTGGGAACCGTATTGGACCTATGCCAACCCGGGAGCGAAATAATGGGTAGAGCTTTGAATTGGCGCACACTCCGCGTGGCCCTGTTGTGTTTGGGGATTGGCGTATTTGCATCGTGTTCCAAGGGCCCGGCGAGCGATGTGGACGACAAGGTCACGACGTTGGGCGACACGGAGGTGACGGCACAGCTCGAAGAGATCAAGGGCGAATTCGCCGACCAGACCAATTACGACTATGCCTTCGTGATGAAATACAAGGTGCTCAAGGTGCACCGGGGCAAGCTGGACACGGACACGATCTATGTGGGGCACTACAACCCGTTGACCCCGCGCGCGACGGTGGCGGACGAGCGGGTGAAGGACGTGGGCGGAACCTTGAAGAAATTCCGGGTCGGGGACATTCACCGCATGGCACTTGCCGCCCCGATGGATGACTTTTTCATGGGCGGGATCATCAACCGCTATTTTGACGAATACAAGGGCCCGGTTTATTGGGCGCATTGGACCAATCCCGGAGTGAAACCATAGCCCCGTGGTTTTTTCCTCCTACATATTTCTGTTTTGTTTTCTGCCGCTGGCCCTGCTGGGATACTACCTGCTACCGGGCAGCACGACACCGCACGGTAAGCGCAATTTTTTTCTGCTGTGCATCAGCTATGTGTTCTACGGCTGGTCGAACCCATGGTTTATCCTGCTCATGCTCACGGCGACGGCCATCAACTATTTTTGCGGAAAAGTCATTGCCACCGCTTCTGTGGAAAGCACACGAAAGACGGCGCTCGTGGTGTCGATCGTTGCCAGTCTGAGCATGCTCGGCTTTTTCAAGTACTTCATGTTCTTCCAATCCAATGTGAGCCTGGTGATGGGGTTGTTCGGTGCGGGGCCGGTGCATTGGCTGAATATCGTGCTGCCGGTCGGTATCTCGTTCTTCGTTTTTCAGGGGCTGACCTACACCATCGACATATACCGCAGGGAATCACCCCCCGCCCGCAATTTCTTTGATTTTGCAGCATTTGTCTCGCTCTTTCCGCATCTGGTCGCCGGGCCGATTCTGCGCTACAACACCATCGAAAGCCAATTCCGCGATCGCACGCACACCCTCGAAAAGTTCGCGTCCGGCATCCTGCTCTTTATCCTGGGCTTTGCAAAAAAGATCATCCTCGCCAACACGGCCGGACAGGTGGCCAGCGCGGTCTTCGCGGCGGAAGGCCCGGGGGTGATGGATGCCTGGTTTGGCGCGGCCGCCTACGCCTTTCAGATCTACTTCGATTTTTCCGCCTATTCCGACATGGCGATCGGACTCGGCCGCATGTTCGGCTTCGAGATCATCAAGAACTTCAACGCACCATATTTGTCCGACAGCATCACGGATTTCTGGCGGCGCTGGCACATTTCGCTGTCGACCTTCCTGCGCGACTATCTGTACATCCCGCTAGGCGGCAACCAGAAAGGATCGCGCCGCACCTACGTCAATCTGGCGATTGTCATGCTGCTCGGCGGTCTTTGGCACGGGGCCAACTGGACCTTTATCGTGTGGGGCGCTTATCACGGCGCGTTGCTGGCCTTCGAACGCTGGCGGGGAAAACACAGCGTCTACGAACGCTTCCCGCGCCCTTTCCGAATCGCGATCACCTTTGTGCTGGTGCTGTTTTCCTGGGTTCTTTTCCGGGCGGACACCATCAGTGAGGCCGGTCGCTATTTTGCCGCGATGTTCGGCCTGATGGATCCGCAACCCGGTTCGGCGCTGCTCGCCGGGGAAATCTACACACAGGGCCGCCTGGCGCTCATGCTGGTTTGCGGCCTGCTGGCGGTGCAGCCGCTGCAGGCGTATGACTGGGCGAAAGAGGTGACCTGGGGCAAAGTCGCGATGGTGCTTCCGCTTTTCGGCCTTGCGCTGGCGACGATGTTCGTCGAGGCCTTTAATCCGTTCCTCTACTTTCAGTTCTAGGAGAAACCGAAGATGTCTAAGAAACACATCCTGCATGGATTCCTTGTGGCGGCGTTTCTTGTGCTTCTTTTCGGGGTCGGGCTATCCCAACCGATCCTTGATATCGTCCAAGGCGAACGCCCGCAGGTGCTCGAGGTCTTCAGTGCACCGCCCACGGAGAAGAATCTACGGGCCTACGAGAAAGAAATGGAAGACACCTCGACAATTGTCCAGACCGTGCGGCCGTATATGCAATACGCGCATTTTCTCGGTCTGAAGGATCTTGGGAAAGACGTTCTTGCGGGACGGGATGGCTGGTACTTCTATAAACCTGATGTGCAATTCCTCATTGAGCCGTGGAGCGGCCAGGAGCAGGTGCTTGCCGCCATTCGCGCCTTTCACGATACCCTCGCCGCGCAGGGCATCCAACTGCTGGTGGTTCCTGCGCCCGGCAAGCCGAGCATCTATCCCGAGAAATTCAGCGCGCGCGTCCAACCGGGCCACGGCGCGGTGTCCCGGCACAGCCGAGAAATGCTCGCGCGGCTCGTGGAGGCAGGCGTTGATTGTGTCGACCTCTTCACCCTTTTTGAGCAGAATAGCGCGACTACTTCGCTGTACCTCAAACAGGACACCCATTGGTCTCCGGAGGGGATGCGGCTTGCGGCGCAGGAAGTGGCCGCCGATTTGCAACGGCGCGGCTGGGTCACGAAAGGCGCAGTGAAATACATGTTCAAGCCGGTGACTATCGAGCGTCATGGGGATGTGCTGCGCATGGCGCGGTCGCCGCAGATTCTCGCGGCCATCCCCCCGGAATCGACCACGTGCAAGCAGGTGGTTCGGGAAGACACCGGACAGCCCTACGAGGACAGCGCGGACTCCGACGTTCTGGTGTTGGGCGACAGCTTCCTGCGCATCTACGAACGGGACGAGCCTCATGCCGCCGGATTCACCGCGCATCTTGCGCAGCAGCTGGGCATGCCCTTGACGACAATCATCAACGATGGCGGTGCCTCCACACTGGTGCGGCAGGAACTCAGCCGGAAGCCCCAACTATTGCAAAACAAGAAGGTGGTTGTCTGGGAATTTGTCGAGCGCGACCTTCGCTTTGGCACAGAGGGTTGGCAAGTCGTTCCCTTGTAAATTTAGTCCGGTGGAACGTCTTACTCTTTGGCCGTTCGGCGCAGAAAATCGGAAAATCGCTCCTCGGGGTTTGCCTCCGCAATGTAGCGGTCGATGAGGTTGCCCAGTAGGGTCGTGACGACCGAAATGTCCGTTTCACGGGCGAACTCCTCCGCAAAACGGGGATGGCGTCCGAGCTTTCCTCCGAGCAATACCCGTACGCCCGGCGGGGACAGGGTGATGCACGCCACGGGGCAGGCGGTCTTGCAGCGCACGCAGCCCTGGCACGCGACCCGGTCGAATTCGGGAGGGGCATCGTTGACGGTGATGGCGGCATCCGGGCAGGCGGCTTCGCAGGCCCCACAGCGGGTGCAACACTCAGGATCCACTGTGGGGGTGACAAAACTCACGAGGCCGATATCGGCAATCTGCGGACGGGAGCATCCGTTCGGACAGCCCGATACCGATATGCGCAGGCGGTGATGGGCGAGACTCCTGTTGCCCTGGAGGCGTGCACGCAACCGCGACGAGAAGTTTTTCTCGCGCACGAGATCTTCCACCGCCTTTTTTAAGTCAGACGTGGACATGAGTACGTTGGGGCAATCTCGCGCGGTGCTGCCGCAAGCTTCAACGCTCACCATTTCATCGCCGGGCGTGTGGTTGCTGTGATTCACAGTGCCTCCCTCTTTACGGAATTACGACGCCACTTTATTCCATGGCGCTGCGCAGGGCGGCGATACCTTGGGTGATGTCGCCAACGCGGTCTTCGCCAGCTTCCCGTTCGAAGATGTAGCTTCCCTTGAAATCGGCCTCGGCGAGAATGCGGACAAAAGCGACCCAGTCCACCTGGCCCGTCCCGACCACCACTTCCTCGCCCCATTGTCCCTTGACCGCTGTCCGGCGGGCGTCTTTAACGTGGACCTGCTGCACATGGGGGGCCAGCAGGCGCAGGGCTTCGATGGGTTCGTCCATGTCGTAGAGAATCATGTTGGCGGGATCGAAATTGACCCCGACATTGCTCGCGCCACGTTTCTGCATGGCGTCCAAAAAGGCCAGAAGGGTTTCGGCGCTTTCCTGACCGGTTTCAAGGAGCAGTGCGCTTCCACACTTTGCAAAGATTTCCGCGAGGCTTGCCACGCGTCCGCTGAGCTTGTCGAAATCGGGGTGGTCGGGTTCGTGGGGCAGAAATCCTGCGTGCGCGTTCACCATGGTGAGGCCCATGGCCTTTGCGGTTTCGGCGGCCGCCTTCGCCAGCACCAGGTTTTCGTCCCAGTGTTCATCAGGCACAATGCCACCTGTGCGCCGGATGGTTTCGGGGGTCGTGTAGTCCTCGCCCACGGTGGAGAACATGCCGGACACGATTTGGATGCCGGATTCGCCGAGGATGTCCTGCATGCCGGACAACGCGCCAGGATCGTCCCGATGGGGGGTCAGCCCCAGTTGCAGGCGCTTGAGCCCGAGCGTATTGACCTTGGCGGCCAAATCCCGCGCACCTGAAGCCTGAAGCGACCAACTGCACACACCAATCTGTTCTGTCGTCTGCACTCGCATTACCGTAAACCTCCCGATGCTTTGTAAACTCGCACGCTCTACGGCCAACGACACGGTCGCATCGTCAAGCCGGGAACCTGTTCGATTGAGCTTTGATCCTAACCGACCTTGACACCAAATACAAACCGCAGCGGCTGCAATTATTTGACCCGTGCGGTGGAACCCGGCATTATTTCATTAAGCGATGCGCCAAGATCCACCCACACATGAAAAACGACGGAGGAAGTCGAATGAAACGCGCCACACTATCGGCCTTGCTCATGGCCCTGCTGCTTGCATTGACGGCACAAGCCCGGGAAATCCATGTCTCCGTCCAAGGGGATGACGCGAACGACGGATCCCTTGCCAAACCCTACAAAACAATTTCGGCGGCCGCGCAGGTGGCGCAGCCGGGCGACACCGTCACCGTGCATGCGGGGACTTACCGCGAGCAGGTCAACCCGCCGCGCGGAGGCACCTCCGACACCGAACGCATCGTCTATCAGGCTGCGCCGGGGGAGGATGTGCAGATCAAAGGATCCGAAGTCATCAAGGGTTGGGAAAAGGCAGAGGGCGACACGTGGAAGGTCACAATTCCCAACAGCTTTTTTGGCAAACTCAACCCCTACAGCGAGCTTATTCACGGGGACTGGTTCAACCCCAAAGGGCGGGAGCATCACACCGGCGCCGTTTATCTCGATGGCGATTGGCTGACGGAGGCGGCGAAGCAGGAAGAGGTATTAAAGCCGGTGGACAAAACCCCGCTTTGGTTCGGTCAAGCCGGACCGGACAGCACCACCCTTTGGGCGCAGTTCAAAGGGGTGAACCCTAACGAGAAACTGGTGGAAATCAATGTGCGCCGCGCCGTGTTTTACCCCGAAAAACCGGGGATGAACTACATCACCGTGCGCGGCTTCAAGCTCGGTCAAGCGGCCACCCAATGGGCACCGCCAACATCTGAGCAGACGGCCATCCTCGGCACGCACTGGAGCAAGGGCTGGATCATCGAGAACAACACGGTGAGCTACTCGATATGCTCTGGTATCGCCCTGGGCAAGCATGGGGATGAATTCGACAACACCTCTGCGGACACGGCGGAGGGTTATGTGAAGACCATCGAGCGCGCCATTGCCCACGGCTGGAGCAAGGAGAACATCGGCCACCATATCGTCCGCAACAACACCGTCCATCATTGCGAACAGACGGGCATTGTGGGAAGCCTGGGTGCGGTGTTCAGCACCATCACGGACAACACCATCCACGACATCCATGTACGCCAGCTTTTCACCGGGGCCGAGATGGCGGGGATCAAGCTGCACGGCGCGATCGATGTAGAAATTCGCAACAACCACATCTACAACACCTGCCTGGGCATCTGGCTCGACTGGATGGCTCAGGGGGCGCGCGTCTCAAGCAATCTCTTCCACGACAACATGAATCAGGATCTTTTTGTCGAGGTTGATCACGGCCCCTTTGTGGTGGATAACAACGTTTTTCTGTCCCCGACAACGCTCCTCTCACTTTCGCAAGGCGGGGCGTATGTCCACAATTTCATTGGCGGCGGGATCAAGATTATCCCCTTTGACGCCCGTCAGACCCCGTTCCACAAGGCGCATTCCACCGAGTTGGCCGGCATGCATGACAACCCCTGCGGCGACGACCGTTACTGCAACAACCTGTTTGTTGGCCCCGCCGACCTGACCGCCTACGATTCGGCAGCTTTGCCCGTGCATATGTCTGGCAATGTGTTCCTGAACGGCGCGAAACCCTCCAAACATGAAACCGGCGCGGTCGTAAAGCCTGCGCTCAACCCGGGTCTTAAGTTGGATTCGTACAAGGAGGGCCTTTATGTCCAATTTGCACTGGGCGAAGGCTGGAGTGGCGACTCCAAGCGAAAACTGGTGACCACCGAATTGCTGGGGAAGGCGAGCATCCCCAACCTGCCCTACGAGCAGCGGGACGGCACGCCGATCAAGTTCGATACGGATTATTTCGGCAAGCCCCGCAGCGCGGACAACCCTACCCCCGGTCCCTTCGAAAATCCAGGGAATGAACCCGCCCGATTGGTGGTGTGGAAGCAATAGCCGGGCGATATCAGTCTACCGGGTCTCAGTTTTCCCGGCGGACAAATACCCGTGCCGCAGTGTGAAGTGGCTAAGCTCGATTGAGATTCATTTGGCACCGGGCGTGACGGAGCGTCCGAAATACACCGAAGAGAAAACCAAGTAACAATCCAGCGGAAGACGGGCAATGCGAATCAAACCCTTTCTATTTCTGACATCAATGTTGATGTTCTTGGCCCAAGGGGCTGTTTGCGGGGAGGAAGTGCAGGTGGCGGTGGCCTCCAATTTCACCGCGCCCATGAAGGCGATAGCGGCTGATTTTGAGAAGGCTTCCGGGTACAAGGCGGTTTTGGCTTTCGGATCCACGGGCAGTTTCTATGCGCAGATTAAGAATGGCGCACCGTTTGAGATATTGCTGTCGGCGGACGCGGAAACGCCAGAAAAGCTGGAGAAAGACGGAAGTGCGGAAGCTGGATCCCGGTTCACGTATGCGGTCGGGAAACTGGCGCTGTGGTCGCCCAAAACGGGTGTGGTGGACGACAAGGGGGCGGTATTGGGGACGGGAACCTTTGCGCATGTCGCTCTAGCGGCTCCCAAGCTTGCGCCGTATGGGAAGGCGGCGGTTGAAACCTTGGACAGCCTGGGACTGACCCAAAAACTTGAGCCCAAGTTCGTCCAAGGGGAAAACATCACCCAGACCTTTCAATTCGTGAGTTCGGGAAATGCGGAACTGGGTTTTGTCGCGTGGTCACAGATTTGCGCGAACGGCAAGCTCAAGAGCGGTTCCGCGTGGGTGGTGCCCGAGACGTTGCACCGCCCGCTGCGGCAGGATGCGATCCTGTTGACGCCGGGTAAGAACAAGCCGGCTGCGGCGTCGTTGCTTGCGTTCCTGAAAGGGGATCAGGCAAAATCGGTCATCCTGTCCTATGGCTATTCCCTGCAAACGAAAGAGGGTTCGTGATAGCGAGCGATGAGCGATCCGCGATTCTTCTGACGCTACAACTTTCGGCGGTGACCACAGTGATTCTGTTGGTGATCGGCACCATCATCGCATGGTGGCTGGCTCGCACCCGGTCTCGCTGGAAAGGCCCGGTTGGCGCGGTTGTGGCGTTGCCGTTGGTGTTGCCGCCGACGGTGCTCGGGTTCTATCTGCTCATCACGCTCGGACCCAACGGGCCGGTCGGACAATTCACACAGGCTATCGGGCTGGGCCTGCTGCCATTCACCTTCGCCGGCCTGGTCGTCGGCTCGGTCATCTATTCCCTTCCCTTCGTGGTGCAACCCCTTCAAAACGCCTTCGAGGCGATTGGCGAGCGCCCCCTGGAGGCTGCCGCAACGTTGCGCTCCTCCCCGTTGGATCGATTCTTCACCGTCGTGCTGCCCATGGCCAAGTCGGGTTACCTGAGCGCGGCGGTACTGGGCTTTGCGCACACCATGGGTGAGTTTGGCGTTGTGCTCATGCTTGGCGGCAACATCCCGGGCAAGACCCGCGTTATTTCGGTGCAGATCTACAACCATGTCGAAGCCCTCGAGTACGCGCAGGCGCATCGGCTGGCCGGGGGCATGCTGCTGTTCTCTTTTCTCGTGCTGCTGGCGATGTACACGCTGAACCCGACGGGGCGGCGGTCATGAACCAGGTACACGCACGCTTTCAGGTCGACTATCCCGACTTTTCCTTGAGCGTCGACCTGCATTTGCCCGGACGGGGTGTCACCGCTTTGTTCGGCCCTTCGGGGTCGGGAAAAACCACCTGCCTGCGCGCCCTCGCGGGCCTTGAAAGCACCCGGGATACGGCGGTGTCGGTGAACGGGGTGGTGTGGCAGGATGACGCCCGGGGCTTGTCCCTGCCCACGCATCAGCGGCCTGTGGGCTACGTATTTCAGGATGGCGGACTCTTCGAACACATGAGCGTCCAGCGGAACCTTGAATACGGCATGCGGCGCGTGCCCGCGCCCGAGCGGCGAGTTTCTTTGGGGCAGGTGGTGGATTTGCTGGGGATCGCTCCCCTGCTGGGGCGCAAACCGGGAACCTTGTCCGGCGGGGAACGACAACGGGTCAGCATCGCGCGCGCACTGGCGGTGAGTCCGGCCATCCTGCTGATGGACGAGCCGTTGGCGGGTCTGGATGCCAAACGCAAAAACGAAATTCTGCCGTATCTGGAGCGATTGCACGACGACCTAGAAATCCCCGTGATCTATGTCAGTCACGCGCTCGACGAAGTGGCTCGTCTGGCGGATCATCTGGTTCTACTCGAAGAAGGCCGCGTCGTGGCGAGTGGAAACGCGCTGGACCTGTTAACCCGCCTTGATTTGCCGCTGTCGCACGGCGATTTCGCCGGGGCTTTGGTACTCGCGACGGTGAGCGGCCACGATGCGGAATACCATCTCACGCGGGTGGACTTCTCCGGCGAGGGGCTGTGGCTGGCCTGTCATCCGGTCGCGACCGGACAGCAGCTCCGAATCCGGATACAAGCGCGGGACGTCAGCATCACCCTCGAAAAGCAGACCGGTACGAGCATCCTGAACATCCTCCCCGCGACCGTGGCTGCCTTGTCGGAGGATGGGCCGGGTCAGGTCATGGTCGTGCTGCAGGTCGGGGACACACGGCTGCTCGCGCGCCTGACCCAAAAGTCGGTCACGGCGCTCAATCTCACCGTCGGCACACCGGTATATGCCCAGATCAAGGGCGTGGCCGTGCTGCGCTAAACGTTTCCAAGCGTGGTTCAGGGTTTCCCGGTTTTTATGGCGAGGGTCTCTCCCAAGCGCTTGACCTGAGCGGCCGTGGCGGCGGGTATGTGGCCGTTGGCCGTGTCGATGGGGAGGTTGAAGGTGACGGCTCCACGAACCTTCTTGCAGTCCTGCAAAAACTTCAGAAGTGCGCCATCCTCGTAATGCTGATCGGGAATGGTCGGGGCCATGAAGGAGGAGTCGATGGGGACGAGCGCGTGCCATTGGACGCCCTCGACGAATTGCGACTTGGGCATGTAGTAGACCGGCTCTTTACCACGCAAGCGGAAGAGTCCTTTGTCCGTCTGGTAGACGTCCTTGGCCGGGCCCATGAAATCAAAACGAATCTGGCTGTTCTCCAGAAGGTGCACTTCGCCGGCGTGGTAGTCCTGCAGGGGGGAAACCGGCTTTTCACGGCCTACACAGAAGGATCCGTCGTTGAAGGCGATGGCAGCCTCGGGATTTCCCGCGCGCGCGGCGTCGCACCACGTTTTCCAGTCCCATTGGCCCTTGTGAATGCCATCGTAACATCCGTCAAACCACCAGCCGTCGCAGTTCTTGCCGAGTGCCGTGGCGTAGTCCCGCACGAATTGCTGATAGCGCCCGAGGTATTCGCGCCGTTCGGGTTCCACCCAACCGAAGGCCTGGTGAACTTCCTGGGTCTGCGCTGCGACCTCGGCGGGCAGATAGGCGATGAAGTGCTTGCCCAGTTTGTGGACCCGCTCCGCAATTTCCAGGGCGAGATTGCGCTTGGCGGTGTGGCCGGGCAGTGCGCGATCGAGGAAGGCGTTCGGGCTGCAGTAGTAACCGGTGTTCTGCCCGATGGTGAAAATGAGCCAATCCGCCCGACTGTCCTCAAACTGTTTCATGAAGAAATCGAGATCAAAGGCGTCGACGGTTTTGTTGAAAGCCGCCGTTTTCGCTTCCGGGGTATCGCCTGCGGGGCTGATGAGGTAATGCGTCATCACGCCATAGGAGCCATCAGCCATCCATGCGGCGCGGTGTTTGGCGGTCGCCGCGTCCTCCGCGCGCACCGTTGCGGCACCCGCTACGGTGAGCAACAGGGCAACGATGAAAGCGTTACGTAGAAACCAGCATTGATTCGGGAAGGTGTTCATTTTCAGTGCTCCATTGTTGGTTATGGCCTTTGCGCGTTGGACACGATACGATGCTTAGGCGTTGGCATTCAAGGTGGGACAATCGGTGTAACCATGCGGCCCGTCATTGAAGAAGGTAGGCACATCCGGCGTGTTCAAGGGCGCATCCAATTGGAAGCGTCGCACAAGATCCGGATTTGCGATGTAGGACTTGCCGAAAGCGACCGCGTCGGACTCGCCCGCATTGAGGGATTCGTTGGCGGACTCTTTGGTGAACTCCTCGTTGACGATATAGGCGCCCCCAAAAGCTGCCTTGAGTTTCGGGCCGATGCTGTCGGGTCGCCGCGCTTCGCGGGCGCAGATGAAGGCGATACCGCGCTTGCCGAGTTCCCGCGCGACATAGCTGAAGGTCGCCAGCGGATTGGAATCGCCCATGCTGTGGGTGTCACAGCGGGGCGCGATGTGCATGCCAACCCGGCCGGGGCTCCACACGGACAGCACCGCATCGGTCACTTCGAGCATGAGCCGGGCGCGGTTTTCAATGGGGCCGCCGTATTCGTCGGTGCGATGGTTGGAGACGTCCTGCAGGAACTGATCGAGCAGATAGCCGTTCGCGCCGTGGATTTCGACGCCGTCAAAACCGGCGACCTTCGCGTTTTCTGCGCCCTTGCGATAGGCTTCGATAATGCCGGGTATCTCGTCGAGTTCCAGCGCGCGCGGGGTGACGAAGGCCTTGTGGGGCCGAATGAGATTGACATGTCCGCCCGGCGTGATCGCGCTCGGAGCGACGGGTAATTCGCCATTGAGGTAGATGGGATCGGAGATGCGGCCCACATGCCAAAGTTGCAGCAGAATGCGCCCGCCTGCGGCATGCACCGCGTTGGTAACCAGTTTCCAGCCCTCAACCTGCGCTTCGGACCAGATGCCCGGGGTGTTGGGATAACCCACGCCCTGCGGGGTGACGGAGGTGGCCTCGCTGAGAATCATCCCCGCGTCGGCGCGCTGGGTGTAATGTTCCGCCATGAGCGCGTTTGGCACGCGGCCCTCGCTCGCACGGGTGCGGGTCAAGGGGGCCATCACGATGCGGTTGGGAAGCTGTAGTTCGCCTATTTGGACGGGGTCGAACAGGGTCGGCATGATATGCTCCTTCAGGTTATGGGGTTGCCCACGCAATGGAAAGCTTTAGAGCGCTCCCTTTATGCGGGTCAGAAATTCCTTGATGGTCTTTTCGTTGCGTTTGTAAAAGATCCACTGGCCGATACGCTTGGAACTCACCAACTCCGCGCGTTGCAGCGTGGCGAGATGGGCGGACACCGTGGATTGCGACAAATCCGATCGCTCAAAAATCTTGCCCACACACACGCCCTCATTCAGCGGGTAGGTCTGCGGGCTGAACTCGCTGTCGGGGTTTTTCAACCAGGCGAGAATCTCCCGGCGCGCGGGATTGGCAAGCGCCTTAATGATCTTGTCGATGTCCATAGTCGGTATCTCGCTGCTCCGCCGGATGGCGAAGGCTTGTCTCGTTATTGTATATCGAAATATTTCGATAAAACAAATTATGGGCACCCGGCAAGGGTTTGGTTTTTCGGGCGAGGATGATTATGATCATCCAAGTGCCGTTTTTCGTTTCATTTTCAGGAGGATTCTTGTCATGCGCCTGTCGTCCGTGTTTTTTTTGATTGCGACTTTGACCACCTTGCGCGTTGCGGCTGAGGAAGCGGCGAAAGCACCGGGGT
>CAIZGN010000058.1 GCA_903932505.1 Candidatus Hydrogenedentota bacterium | reverse complement strand
GAAGGCGAAGTGGTCGTGATTCCGGAAGGCGAAGGCGAAGTGGTCGTGATTCCGGAAGGCGAAGGCGAAGTGGTCGTGATTCCGGAAGGCGAGGGTGAAGTCCCAATTGACGCGACCTTCAAGTTCCCGGGATGCGGTGTCAGCAAGGATGCCATCGGAACTCGTTCCGGGGATACCTTGGCACTGTTTGGTTGCGTGGTTGCACTGACGCTGTTGCGGCGACGTGCTGGAGCCACGATCCCGCACTGAAGCGGGCCTTGAAACAATGACTTTTCCGGAGGAGACGCCTTGAGCGCGCGCTCCTCCGGATTTTTTTGGAACAACCTTGAAGGGCTATGCTAGAGTGAAGTGAGGCTCCGTGCTTTACGGGGCGCAAGCACCTCAAACGCCGGTCGATATACTGGCACAGCGGAGGAACAGCATATGGCGCAGATTGCGGAATTTTTTAACTCTGTGACGCAAAAAGTGGATCGCGACAAGATCCAGGGCATGAATGCGGTCTACCAATTCAACATCACCGGAGACGATGGCGGTTCCTGGAATGTGAATGTGTCCGGTGGACAGGCGGTTATGGCCGAAGGTACAGCGGAAGGCCCGAATATTACGCTGACGATGTCGGCGGGTGACTTTGGCGACTTGCTTAGCGGCAAGCTTAGCGGGCAGACCGCCTTTCTCACCGGGAAATTGAAAATCCAGGGCGACATGACGCTGGCCATGAAGCTGCAGTCCATTTTTTCGCTGGGGTGAGCGGGCAAAACGCTTTGACACGGCGCTGGTCTGGCCAAGGGCTGCTGCATGCTTTTTATGGTGCTGCGGTTGTGTGTGCCGTGCTGTGGGTTGGGGCCTGCCGCGATTCCAAAGAAGTCATGCTACCGCCACCTGAAGTTCGGATGCTGGATACGGCTTCCGGATTTCAGATGGCGGTTTTTCTTTATTCGCCGGTCAAGTCGCACGCGCCGGGCCTGGTATTGCTGCACGCTTATCGTGGTGATCATAACCGCTGGGCAGCTTTTGCGGAGCAGGCTCGGGAGGCTGGCTATTGGGTGGCGGCGGTGGATCTGCCGGGACATGGGCACAGCCACTTACGGAAGGGCGCACCGATCGAGGCCCCGGCCATGAAGCCGGACGACTGGATGGCGGTGGCGCGCGACTTGGGCCAGGTGGCCCAGACGCTGACGGCGTTGGGCGCGGATCCCGACAACATCGCCATTGCCGGGGAAGATCTCGGGGCTAATCTCGCCCTGCAGGCCATTCACGAGAACCCACAGTATCAGGCCGTGGTGTTGGTATCGCCCGGATTGGACTATCATGGTGTGGCCTCCGAGACCGTCATTCGTGACGTGCGCACCCGGCCGATCCTTATCCTTGCGGCGGAAAACGATGCCTATGCGGCTGCGTCCGCCGAGAGCTTGAAGAACGCGGCACCGGGGTTCAGCGAATTGCAGGTGTACGCCGGGACTGCGCACGGTGCTGACCTTTTCGCGAGCTCGCCCGCCTCCGAAGAACTCGCCCTGCACTGGCTGAGCAAGGTGGTGGGTCTGGCTCCTGATTGATCGGGGCCTATATCCGCTCGAAGATTTCGTTGACTTCCACGCTGTTTTTTTGCTGCCGGACAATCCGTTCGAGTGGCAATACCTTAGGGCGCGGGGCGAGGGCTTGCTCCAAAAGCGGAAACTCATTCACTGGATGCCGGTTCTCGTGGTATCGGGCGATGATATGCAGGGTGAGCATCAGACGCGCCACGCGGAACTGCTGCGGACTGTTGTAGTAGACCAAGATTCCCTGCTGGCAGGCATGGGCCATGTGGTCGTAGCAGGCACGGGGGCGATGGGCGTCCCGCTCGGACCACGAGAAGAGATCCAGCATTTCCTGCTGGGGTACTTCCGAGTGGTTCTTGGCGTCGAACTCCGCGCCCAGGCGCTCGTAGAGCGCGACGACCTTGTCGAACCAATAGAAGAGTGCGCGATAGCCCTCTTCGGCGAGATCGACTTCGATGCGGGAGCGGTCGATAGTCTCGAGGGTTTGTCGGGCTAGATATTGCTCGCGATCTTCGTTCCCGTCTGGCACCATGCGCACGCGCATTTTTTCGGCGGGTTCCCCGTGGTTGAAACTCTCCAGCAGGGTGGCGACGCAGAATTTGGAGTGGGACTGGAGCCCGAGGTCGCGCAGCAGGGGCGCGGTGATTTCATCGAGTGCCATGGCGCGATCGAGGGCGGGGTCCGCCTCGAACAGCGCCATTTTCCAGTCGAACCACATGTCATGGAAAAGTCGCACCAGTTGCGCGCCGCAGCCTTCAGGCGCGCCACTCCAGGCCTGCGTCTCGATCTCCTCGAAACGCTGCTGCAGTCGCCATTTCGTCCGGCGGAAAATCTCGTGTTCGAAGAGAAAGCGCAGGACCGAGAGACGGTCGAGCACGAGGGTGGCCTGCGTTTCGTTCACGCGTCCGAGCGTTTCAATCTGGGTCTGCCAATGGGCGCGCCATTCCCGGAACTGCCGAGCCACAAAGCTCCTGGGGGGGTGGCGGGTTTCATCCAAAGCTCCGCGTTCGACGGCGGCACGCTTGAGCAGCGGGGCCAGTTCGGACTCGAACATGCGGGGGGTGTCAGCCCACAGCAGCAGCTCATCAGTGCGTGCATCGTAGAGATAGGAGCTGTTGAGATCCGAAATCCAGACAAAGTGACCGTTCAGGGTGCGACCTTCATTCACCAGGGCGCGCGTTGCGGGACAGAAGTCTAGTCCCCGGTCGACCATGGAAGACGGAGCAGTTAGTGTTCCCGGCAGGGCGAAATAGGCGAGGATGGTGGTCTGGCCACCGGCTCGCAAGACGTAGGGAATCGCGCCGAGCGATTCGGATTCCGGGTGGGGGGTGAATGGCAGGGGTTGATCCCAGTCCAGCAAGCGAAGCAGCTCTTGGGCAAAGCGGGGATGCTCCTGCCGGGCTGCATCGGTCAAGGTGGCTGACCACGATTCGCACAATGAGGTAATTCGAGTTCCTGCGTTTCTCATGGAACACCCTTTCCCTTCTTCACCTGATAGCCGGCCGCTTCAATCCTGCGCCAGATGGGATCGTCGCGACGGCCCAAGACATCGGTACCTTCGTTCAAAACATCGGCCCAGTCCGGCGCGGCGTTGGCGAGTGCATCCACAAAGGACTCACTCGAAACCCACCGCACTGGAACGGGGGAGGACAAACTTTCCGAGGCGGACATTGCACCTGTTTTGCCCACCACGAGGGCTTGGGCATTGTGGCTGTCCAGAAAGGCCAGACGGACTTCGGGGTGCACCGCCAGTTCCGCGCGAAACGCCTCAAGTGGGGTGGCGGTTTTGATGACCATCCCGCGCAATTCGGGATAACAGGGGAAGTCCGGGTCGGCTTGGTAGTAGGTGCGATTGCCTTCGGTGCGCCGGTACAGGAGGCCCACAGTGGTGAGTCGCTCCACCTCGCGTTGTATGGCGCGAATGGGCAGACCGGTGGCCGACTCCAACTGACGTTGGTAGTAGGCCCGATGGGGGTCGAGCAGAAAGACCCGCAGCATCGTTTCGCGGCTGGAGGACGCGAACAATCCGGCAAGGGGGCTTGCGCTTTTTTTTTGACTACTAGTTATCGTCACAAAGAAATAGTATCCGTAATGTTCAGTCGGATAAAGTTACTATTGCATCGGATAATATATCGCATATGACGATAAAATGCAAGAGAAATAAGCGAGAAAGTAATATAGATCTCTGTATAGTGATTGTTTGACTACTTTAGATCGTCAAACGCCACGAACTTCGCGGCAGACCTTTTCGAACTGCTGCTGAACGCGGCGGGGCGGGTCCTTGATGGCTACGAGGTCGAGGCGGGTGGTGCGGCGTTGGGGTGGACGCCAGGAGTGGGCGTCGAGCACGCCGAGGATGACGAGTCCGGCGTCTTCCATGGCGGATTCGAGGGTTTCCTTCGGGTAGATGCGTTCGAGAACGGTTCCCCGCGCACCGGCATCGACGTGGATGCGCGAGTTGTTGATGCCGGTCTTCGGATCATAGGCGTTGGACCAAGTGGTTTCAAAGGCTCCTGTGGTTTCGGTCCAGGTCTGTCCGGCGAAGTGTTCGAGCACCATACGCTCGGTGACGGCATCGCAATAGAGGAGACCGCCGGGGACGAGCGCATCGGCCAGTTGTCGCATGGCGCGCCGGAGGTCTTCCTCCTCGAGCAGGAAGTTGATGCTATCGAAGAGACAGGTAATGAGGCTGAAGGTGCAGGAGAAGGGGAGGGCACGCAGGTCGGCATTGGCAACGTTGACGGCTCTACCTTGAGCGCGGGTTTGCCGGAGCATGGCGGCGGAGAGGTCGATGCCGTAGGACTTCCATCGGGGGCCG
>CAIZGN010000057.1 GCA_903932505.1 Candidatus Hydrogenedentota bacterium | reverse complement strand
CCGATCTCTAGTTCTGTCTGCGGTGGTCTTGCTGATAGCCGCCTTGCTGACGACGTTGTTCTTCGGGCCAAGAGGGAGCACCCCGAGAATGCGCAAGTTATGGTGGCTGACCACGGGAATCGCTTTCGTCCTGGGCTTGGTCGGATTCGCCACCCTTTGTCTCTTTCAAAATCCGTCCACCGCTCTTAGGGATGCTGACCTTCTTCTACTTTTTTCGGCTGGGGTTGGGCTCGCGATCTCGTTGCCATTTTTCGTGGCGGCGATTACGGTGACTTTCGCGCAGTCCAAAGCCGGGAAGAACAGTGTTCCATCCCGGTTTGCTGTTCCACTGGGTGTCGCGCTGGCGATTGCCTTCCGGGCATCCTTCGCCGCCGTGCCGTGGTCCCCTTGGACGCTTTTGTGGGGGCATTTTCCGGACGCTTTGGGCTTCGGATTGATCGGTTTGGCTGCATGGATGATTCGTGAGCGTGGAATCTGGCCGAATGCTATGCTGGGGACTCTATGGGGTTGCGCGGCAGGCACCGTGCTTTCGCTTATCGCCTATTGGCCAGACTCGCAGTATTTGGCCCAGCCCGAGGTGCCGAAAGTCATATTTCTGGCAGGGCCTCGGCTTCTGTTGAAATTCTACGCCGTGTCGCTACTATGGGCGGGAATTGTCTTTCTTCCAAAATTTTCGGGGTGGCGACAATGGGTTAGCTGGCTTGGCGCAATGTGTGTTATCGCGCATTCGGTGGCTTTGTCCGGGATTATTCTGAGCAATCGCTATGAGAATTACTTCCTGGGTCAATACTCAAATCTAGGAAACCTCTATTTGGTTCATTATGGATTCCTGACACTGGCTTGGCTCTGCACGGGACTGGTGGCCTTATTGGCGTTGACCCGCCCCAAGGATGCGCATGCTCCGGATACATGTTCAAATGGAGGCAGACTGCGTCACCCCTCGATGTTACTGTCGATGGGCGTTGTTTTCTATCTTACCTGTGCAATATGGTGCAAAGGCCCTTATTTTGAGGGCCGGAGTGCCAGCCACTGGATCGAGAAGCTGGGTTACTCATATGATTCCGGCATCGAACGGTATCGTCAGGTGCCCGAGGCGGCACTCCGGGCTATAGGGCCATCCGCTGTGCCAATGGCCATCACCATGCTCGAGGATAAAAGAGGCGATGTTCATCGGTGGGTAATTGGAGCCTTGATGTTGTGGGGATCTGATTCCAGTCCAGCCGTTCCTTACCTTATGCGAAGCCATGCTTCCGCTGATGAGGTATATGGAAGTATTGGGCCTGCGGCCGCCGCAGCGCTTCCAATGCTTGAAAAGAAATTGACGGTATTGACTTCTGAGCCTTCTTCCTGCGTGCCTCGCCTGCGCACCGCATATCATATTCTTAGAATTGCGCCACATCATGATGTGGCGGGCAAGGCTCTTGCGGATGCGGCCGTTGAGGTATTCGCCGACACATCGCTTGTGGGTACTTCGCCGTGGGTCGCGCTGTCGGGAAAAGGATATTTTCTGCGATCCATCGAAGCAGCGGCCAAGGCGGCTATTCCGATTCTAACCGAGCGAACGAACACCGGCTCCCCGGCAAGACGCGAATCCGCAAAGAAAACGCTTGATGCCATCGGGCAAGCGCTGGCGGCGATTGCCCCAAGCGCTGGATCGGAGCCTGTTCCCCCGGGCGGCTATCGCTGAATTTCGAATTTGCGAGAGAATTGGGGTGTATTGAGCAGTCGTCCCCCTCGTGACTCTTGAATACAACCTTGCCCACAATGCCCGAAAATTCAAATGATGAGGCAAAAAAAACGATAGCGGGGGGAAAGCTTCGTGTGCTGAGAGCGAAGCCTTCCCCGCCGCTATGAAGGGAGACGAATTAGTCGCAGAGCTCGAAAATTCCGGCGGCACCCATGCCGCCTCCGATGCACATGGTTTCGAGGCCCCATTTGACGCCGCGTGCACGCATTTCATGTATCAATTGGACAGCCAACTTGGTGCCGGTGCAACCAAGTGGATGCCCGAGCGCAATCGCGCCGCCGTTGACGTTGACGATGTCTTCGTTGAGGCCGAGTTCTTTCACCACGTGGATGGTCTGCGAGGCGAAGGCTTCGTTGCATTCCACCAAACCGATATCGGCCACGGTGATGCCCGCCTGTTTGCAGGCGGTTTGGATGGCGGGAACTTGGGCCGGACCCAAGTAGCCGGGGTCGCCAGCGGCGACGGCATAGCCGCGTAGTTTGGCGAGGGGCTTGAGGCCGAATTCCTTGAGTATGGCCTCGCTCACGAGCACGGTGGCGGCCGCGCCACAACTGGTCTGGCTGGCGTTGCCTGCGGTGGTCACGCCCTTCCCGCCGGGGCCCGCGAAGGCGAGTTTTAGTTTTGCCAGGGCTTCCAAGGTGGTATCCGCACGGGGACCCTCATCGGTGTCAAAGCAGAAGGTTTTGCCGTTGGGGCCACTTACCTCGAGGGGCAAAATTTGAGCCTTGAACTTGCCGTCCTTGATGGCTGCGAGGGCGCGCTGGTGGCTACGGAAGGCCCATTGGTCACACTCCTCACGGGTGATATTGAAATCTTTCGCGACGTTATCGGCGCATTGCCCCATGGTGCTGTAGGCGCGTGGGTTGGTGCGAACGAGGGTGGGGTTCGGCAGGGGTTTTCCACCGCCCATGGGAATCATGCTCATGGACTCCGTACCTCCGGCGATGGCGCAATCAAGCAAACCGGCGGCAATTTTCGCCGAGGCTGTGGCCATGGTTTCAAGACCACTCGAGCAGTAGCGGTTCATGGTTTCACCGGCGATTGAATTGGGAAGTCCGGAGGCGAGGAGGGCCATGCGCCCAACATTCATGCCTGATTCGGCTTCGGGAAAGGCGCAACCTATGATGCAGTCCTGAACCCGCTCGGCGGGAACGCCCGAGCGCAGCACGGCCTCGCGTATGGCGGCTGCGGCAAGGTCGTCGGGCCTGATATGGGCGATCGAGCCACCCTTGGCGCGACCCGCAGCGGTACGAACCGCAGAAACGACGTAAACATTGTCCATCCTGTTATTCCTCCTGCGCACCCCGTGGGGCGCGGATTATTTTGAGTGTCTATGGCGTATCAATCGAATGAATCACGCGAGCACGCTGTGCGGTCGATATGGGGCTAGTGGATTTTATTCGGTGGTCCATTGTTCTATTAATTCCGCAAAGGTTTTCCGGTCTGCAGCATGTGCTGTATGCGGGCCCGTGTATTTTCGGTGCCACAGAGGCTGCAGAAAGCCTCGCGCTCGAGTTCCAGGAAGTTCTCTTCCGTCATGGAAGTGCCCGCAACTCGATTTCCGCCGCACAAGGTGTGCGCGAGTTTGGAGCAGATAAGGAAGTCGTGCTCGGAGGCCCAACCAGCCTCTTTCATGCTCCACGCCGCAGAGACGAAGGCGGCTTCGGCAGATTCGCCCAAGGCCCACAGCTTCGGACGGCGCGGGGTGCGGTAGCCCAGCTTGAGGAGGCCCAGACAAACGTCCTTGGCCCGGCCCACCTGTGCATCGCCGTTGGGTTCAACCAGGTCGGAGGCGCGGAAATAGCCAAGGTCTATGATGTCGGGACCGCTGGTTCCAACTTTCGCCATAGCGATATTTTCAAAGGCGCGCCGCACATAGGGGAAAGCGTCGGGGCTTGGCACGGTGGCAGGGACGAATTCCAGGGCGCGCACGAGCATTTCCTTGGTACCACCACCCGCAGGGATGACGCCCACGCCCATTTCGACGAGACCGGCATAGGTCTCACCGGCGAGAACCACCTTGTCCGTGTGCATGCAGATTTCAACGCCGCCACCAAAGGTGTAGTGATGGGGGGCAGAGACGACCGGAGCCTTACAATACTTCATGCGCATGCCCGCGCTCTGCAGGGCATCAACCATGCGCTCGACGGCAGCCCAGTTCTCCTGCATGATTTCGCCAAGAATCATCATGAGATTGGCACCCGCGCTGAAGTGGGGACCTTGGTTGG
>CAIZGN010000056.1 GCA_903932505.1 Candidatus Hydrogenedentota bacterium | reverse complement strand
ATAGTCGCTGCGATCCCCCGCCTTCCAGCCCCCGCCATGAATAAAGATCAAGCCCGGCAGCGGTTTCGCACTTTCGCTTGGACGGTACAAATCCAGTTGCAATGACTTGTCGCCCACCCGTCCATACTCGATGCCCAACTCCTCGGTCACCGCATCTGGAACCGGAATGTTTTCCCGATCAATCAATTTCAGCCGCCCCATAGCAAAAGCGAGCATGAGTGCATTTTCCGTGGGATAACCAGCGGGTGGTTGTACGGACATCTGCGGTAATCGCACCAAATCCGGCCGCTTTGCGGGTGCGCGTCCGTCCCAGATCATGTAATACCAAGCTGCACCAAGCGCCAATACCAGCACCAGCGACACCAACCCCAGGATAACGCGCAATGTCTTTTTCAATGCTTACACTCAATCTTTGGGGGAACGAGAGCGTCCCGGGTTCTTCACGCTAGTGATGCAAATACTTTCCGCGCTTCATCGTGAGATATCCCGTCACCAGGTGATCCACGACTCCGAAAATATCCTCCACCGGCCCGTACTCATCCGCCGTTGTCGGAATATGCAGCGTCACATCGCACATCCCCTTCAAGCGTCCACCGTCAAACCCGCAAACACCGATGGTCTTCGCGCCATTCGCATGCGCATACTGCACCGCACGGATAATGTTCTCGCTGTTCCCGCTCACGGACATTGCCAGCACGACATCGCCCGGGCGCATGTCCACCCGCAGTTGATGCTCGAAAATATGCACAAAACCGGCGTCATTACCAAGAGCCGTCACCGACGCCACATTATCGGCCAGCGCATACGCCCGAAACGGCGGCTGCCCTTCCACATAAGAACCGGCAACCAGATCGTTCACCCAATGCGAGGCAATCGCGGCGCTTCCGCCGTTTGCGATGAAAAATACTGCACGATCCTCTCGGCTCGCCCGGTCGATATACTCCATAATCTGCTCCACCGCCGCAGTGTCCAAAGCCGCCAGCAGTTCAGACATGCGCGAGCAATACTTGCCCACATAGTCCGCCACCGATTGAGATTCATTGTAAAACTTTGCGAGCGTGTGCATAACCGGATCTCCGAAGGCTGATACTCATTCTTGCCGGACCATTCCGGCACTACAACAAAAAACGCCCGCAAAGTATACCATACGAACCCGGCCCCACGCGCCCCCGAAACGCAGGCATCTTGCCTGCACCCCTGCCTTTCCCTTATAGTCAAACCCAATACGACAGCCCGGAGGATTCCCCATGCGCGCCATACGACACGCCCTGCTCATTGCCCTGTGCCTCATCCCCGATCTCCTCTCCGCCGAAACCACCCAGCAAATCCAGATCCCCATGTCCGACGGCACTCAACTCTCCGCCTCCCTCTTCACCCCCGACCAAGGACAAGCCCCCTTTCCCGTTATTCTCGAACGCACCCCCTATCCCCTCGCTGCTTCTGGAAACGGATGGACGGAGCAGGGGATGGTCTTTGTCGACCAGAACGTGCGTGGACGCTACAAAAGCGAAGGCGACTACCACCCCTTCGCCGACGAAGGTTGGGGCACGCACCAAGACGGACTCGACACCGTTCAGTGGATTCTCAAACAACCTTGGTGCAACGGAAAAATCGCCACTGTCGGTGGATCCGCCCCCGGCCTCACCCAGGCACTGCTCTCGCCCATGACGCCCGCCCTGTCCTGCCAGGTTATCGAGGTTGCCTGCGGGGACTTCGCCCGCTTCACCGCCTATCAGGGAGGCGTCTTTGGCAAATCCCTTTGCGAGGACTGGCTGAAGGCGGTTGGTGTCCCCGAATACGCCAATATCTGGAAGACCCAGATCCCCGGAAGCCCCTACTGGAAAAACTACAATGCCGATGACCGTGCCGCAGACATTCACGCCCCCGCGCTCCATGTCGGCGGATGGTGGGACATCTTTGCCAGCGGCACCATCGAGCACTTTCTGCGCCGCCAATTCCAAGGAGGCGACGGTGCCAAGGGTAACCAGAAACTCATCATGCGTCCCGCCGCCCACGGCCCTTGGGGTGCGCAAGACCTGAAGTTCCCTGAAAACTTTGAAGCCTTCCACGTCACCCCCTATCGTAACCGCTTCGTGCAGCATTGGGTTCTCGGCACCGATAACGGAATCATGAAAGAACCCGCCGTTAATTACTATACCGTTGGTGACGACACCCACTTCGAGGGCCCCGGCTGGGAATGGCGCACCGCCGACACTTGGCCACCCTTCCCTACCACCGCCACGCCCTACTATCTCCACCCCGACGGCCAACTCTCCACCGCCGCCCCTAACGAGAAAGACGCCCACCGCGTCTTCGACTATGACCCCAAGAACCCCGTCCCCACCCTCGGCGGCGAAAACCTGTCCATCGCCTACGGCCCCTACGACCAACGCCCCGTTAGTTCCCGACCCGACGTCCTTAACTTCACCACCCCGCCTCTCACCGCACCCCTCGAGACCACCGGCAACTTCACCGTCGAACTCTACGTCTCCACCGATGCGCCCGACACCGACTTCACGGCTAAAGTGGTCGACATCTACCCCGCACCCGAATCCCGCGAAATACTTATGCTGGACAACATAGTCCGCGCCAAATACCGCGACGGGGCCGAACATCCCGCCGCCCCCCTCAATCCCGGCGAAATTGTGCGCCTGAGAATTGACCTAGGCCCCATCAGCTGGATCTTCAATACCAACCACAAAATCGGCCTCCAACTCTCCAGCAGCAACTTCCCAAGATTTGAAATCAACCCAAATAACGGCCAAGAATTCCCCACCCAAACACCCCCATCCCGCACGGCCCACAACACCGTCCACATGTCAACACATCAGACGAGCGCACTCCTCCTGCCAATAAAGAAAAAAGACTAAGCACCCCAAACCCCAGCGAAAATCGCCGGCTGCCTTGCCGTTCGCCACTTGAAGGGTGGCGAGAGCCTCAATTGTTTTTTTTGGATTTCCTAATCAAATGGAAACATTTTTGCGCCAAACTATGTTTCATGATACAATGCACCATCAATTCGGGACATGATGTGTTCCGTTCCTCAGGGGCTTGCAGGGCACGACTTCTGGATTTTCCGGGTGCGCATGATCATCTCTTGGGCTATTTCGCCCTTGAAATCAACCTGCTTGCTGGTTCTATTTGTTTGACCTTTCTTGCCCACGGAAACACCCCAAGGGTGCAAGTCGCTCTTTTTTCAAGCGTGCAACGGGTAACGTATTCGCGTTGTCCCAGTTGCGCAACACATAACACAAGGAGAACTCTATGAAACCAATCGAAATTGATACCGCCCCCGGCGTGGCGAGTGACCGGCAGCCCAATGCGGTCAAGCGTCCCGCACTGTGGGAATTCTGCGACAGCGATGACGTGGATGACGCGGTGAACGTTCGGGGAGAGTGGCAGAATGCCAACACCCGAATGGCGCTCTATCTGTCCACGGACAGCAAGGACAATCTGCGGATCTCGCTGATTGACAGCGGTTCCCGGCCGAAGGCGTTTGTGGCTCGTAAAGCCCGGCCTTAGGCGGTCAATGCGTCTCACTGCTTGTGACTAACAGGCAGGGCGCAAGAGCCCGGAAGGCTCTTCCGCGAACCCCCGCGCAAATCTTGCGCGGGGCGATTTGTTTTTTGGGCAGGAATTGCTCTGCGAATCCCGGTGAGGTTGGTTTTCGGGGTGATTTTCATGGAATGGAACTCTCTTGCACTTGGCATCGTCCTTGCTATTCACTAGGCAGAACGCGCAGGCAACCCGCCAGCAGCGCTCATGGAGCAAGAAGGGAAACGAGAGGAGTTCGAACCATGAAAACAAAGTTCCGTATTTTCTGTGGTGCCGCCGTGTTGGTACTTCTGCTGGCCGCGTGTCCGGTTTGGGCGCAGGAAGGCCCCGGTGGTCCCCCGCCGCCCCCGCCCGGAGGTGGCGGTCAGGGAATGATGCCTCCGCCTCCACCCTTTGGTGGCCCGGGTGGCGGACCCGGCGGGCCAGGCGGTGGCCCCGGCATGATGGCGCCCCCGCCCTCTCTGGAAGAGGCCGATACCAATCAGGACGGTAATGTGACGGTGGAAGAGTTCACTGCCGCATGGAACAAGACGATCAAGACGATGTTCACGCATCTGGATGCAAACGCCGATGGCGTGATCAGCAAGGAAGAGCGTCCTGCCCGACCGGATATGGGTCGTGGGCAGCGGGGGCCGGGTGAAGGTCGCCGTGGCGGCCCCGGTGAAGGCCCGGGCCGGGGTCCGAAACCCCCGCTGCCTTCCAAGGAAGAGCTTGACACTAACAAAGACGGTCAAGTGTCTCAGGAAGAGTTCGTGGCCGGAATGACCCAGGCCAATCTGAAACTGTTCAAGCGTTTCGACACGGATGCCAATGGCACACTGTCTGCGGAAGAGCTGCAAAAAGCCCTTGAGCCGGGACCGGGTGGCCCTGGTGGACCCCACGGCCCTGGCGGGCCTGGTGAACACGGTGGTCCCGGTGGCCCGGGCGGACCGGAACGACATGGACCTCCGCAAGAGTAGTCGATGAATCCGCAGCCTTGGAGGCGGCAGCCCGAGAACTTCCCCGGGCTGCCGCCGCATAACCGCTTCCGTGGAATTCGCTTATAATGCGTGCGGCTTTCAGGTTCCATGATTTAATGAATGATTGGAAAGAAGATGCGACGAAGTTTGATGTTGTACACGACACTGGCGCTGGCCTGGCTGGCGCTTCTGGCCTGGCAGGCGCTGGAACATCAGCGCGTGCGGGAGGCGGCGAAAAGGGGTTTGGCGGATCGGGCCAACGACATCTCCGCGTCCCTCAGCGTGCTGGTACGTTCGCAGGGACGGGTGGCCATGGTGCCCCGGGCCCGTCTGGAGTCGGCGCTTTCAGACTTGGTGGCCTCTACCGATTTGGTGTCTGTGACCCTGTTGAATGCGGCGGGTGAAACGGCGGCAACCGCAGGCCAGCCCATGACCGTGGACAAGAACACCCTGCTTCGGATGCGGGAAGTCTGGGGAAGAGACGAGGCCTCTTTCGCCAATTTGGTGGCGCTCGGCCCCGGCACCGACATGCCCATTCTCTTGTCCGTGGAAGGCGGCGCACCGGAAGGTCGCGAAGGGATGGGGCCCCCTGATCATCGCCAACCCCGTGGGCGTCAGGGCGAGGAAGACCGTCCGCCTCCGCCTGAAGAATTCGACCGTGGGCCATCGCGCCCCCCGCGCGACCCCGTGCAATTTTTCATGACGGCCACCCCGGAGGAGTATGCGCGCAGTCCATTTTCCAGCTCGCCGGTCACGGAACCCAAACGGCAGGCACTGCTCGGGATGATGGACGGCAAGCCGCTTCGACCGGAACAGGTGGACAGCATCCTCGCCTTTTTCCCGCCGGAGCTTATCGGGTCGCATCGCGTGGAAACCCTGCGCAGAACCCTGGCCAACCGCCCGCTGGATCGGAACCTGCTGGATGAGATTCTGGTGATGACCATGCCGCCGCACGGTCCGCCACCTGACCAGCCGCCGTGGATGAACCGCAAGGAATATGAGGGGCTGATCCAGGAGCGGGGTGTGCACTGGTTTCTGTTGTCGATACCGACCAAGGCACTTCACATGGAAGTGGATGCGGATTTCCGGCTTCGCGGGGTGGTGGCGCTGGTCGCGTTGCTGGCGTGTATGGCCCTGAGTCTTGCGTGGCGCTCATTTCATCGATCGGCCGACCTCCGGGTGCAGCTGGTGCGATCCCAGGAACACTCGCTGCGCCTCGAAGAACTGAACCTCACCGCAGCGGGTCTGGTGCATGAGACCAAGAACCCGTTGAACCTCATTCGGGGTCTTGCGCAGATGATGGGGCGCGGGCCTGACCTGCCCGAGGCATTGCGCGGCACCGCCTTGAAGATTACCGAGGAAGCGGACCGTATTACCGGTCGCCTGAACCAGTTTCTCGATTATGCGCGGCCTCCGCAACCGCATCCCAAGCTGCTGAGCCTCACCGAGCTGGTGAGAAGCATTTTTGAGGTGCTGGCTTGTGATCGCGAAGAGAAATCCGTGACGTTCAAGTTCGATGGCCCTTCGCTCACCGTGGTGGCCGATGAAAACATGATGCGACAGGTCATCTTCAACCTCATTCACAACGCCATACAGGCGGTGGCAGACGGGGGCACCATCGAGGTGCGCATTGTCCGCGACCGGCGCGTGACGGCGCATCTGGACGTTTGCGACAACGGGCCGGGCGTGCCGGAAAAGATTCGCGAAGACATATTTCGTCCCTATTTCACGGCCTCGGAAAAGGGGACGGGTCTCGGGCTGGCGATTGTGCGGCAGTTGGCCTCGGTTCACGGGTGGGAAGTGACTTGTGTGCCGTGCGATGCCGGGGCCGTGTTCCGGGTGCAGGGCATAGAACTGGCCGCTGGTTATGCGGAGGAGGTCGAACGTGCGTAACGACAATAACAACGCCATTCTGGTGGTGGATGATGATGCGGGACAGCGCGGGTTGATCGAGTCCTTCCTCGGGAGCCAAGGCTTCCGGGTGACGCAGGCCGCATCCGCATTGGAAGCACTGGCGATGCTGCCGGAAGTGGGACCGGCCATGCTGATTTCCGATGTGCGCATGCAGGGATTGTCAGGTCTGGCACTTCTGGAAAGGGTCAACGAACAATTCCCCGGCTTGCCCGTGCTGCTGGTTACGGCTTATGCCGAGGTGCGCGATGCGGTGGGAGCGATACGGGGCGGCGCGGTGGACTATCTCGAAAAACCGATCGACCTTGATGACCTTTTAGCCACGGTGTGCCGCACTCTGGGAATTGTCCGAGCGACCATTCCGGCCGGACTTGCCTTACCGCCCCTGCCCGACTATGTGGTGGCCCGCAGCGAGGCCATGCAGCTCGTTTTTCACGAGGCGGCACTGGCCGCGCCTTCGGACACGCGGCTGCTCATCACGGGCGAAAGCGGAACCGGCAAGGAAGTGGTGGCCGACACCATCCACCGATGGAGCAACCGCGCGAACGGCCCGTTCCTCAAGGTGAATTGCGCGGCGATTCCGGAGAATCTACTGGAGAGCGAATTATTCGGCCACGAAAAGGGCGCGTTTACCGGCGCGGTAGCGCGACGGGTCGGCCGCTTTGAGGAGGCGGACAAGGGCACCCTTCTGCTCGATGAAATCGGCGAGATTCCGTTGTCGCTCCAGGCTAAGTTGTTGCGGGTGATTCAGGACGGCACCTTCAGCCGGATCGGGTCGAATGTAGAGTTGCATACGAGTGTCCGGGTTTTGGCAGCCACCAACCGCGATCTGGAAGCCGAGGTGGAGGCGGGACGTTTTCGCGATGACCTGTTCTACCGACTCAATGTCATGGAGATTCTCGTGCCACCCCTGCGAAACCGTGCCGAGGACATCATGCCGCTGGCACAACAGTTTGCCGCTGAAATTACTGGTGGACGACCCCGCTTTTCCTCCGGGGCCATGGCCCGCATGGAACAGTACGGTTGGCCGGGTAACGTGCGTGAACTTCGAAATGCGGTTGAACGCGCCATTCTGCTTGCGCGCGGCGAGGTCATTCTTGAGGAGCATCTGCCACGGCGCGTCCAGCAGATGGACCTCACTGCGCCTGCCACGCAGGAAATGGCAGAAGGCAACCGCATGGAAAACATCGAGCGCGCCGCCATTCTGCAGGCCTTGCGGGATCACGCCTTCAATCGCACTGCGGCCGCCCGTGCGCTCGGTATCAGCCGCAGAACGCTGACCTATCGACTTCGGGAATACCGGGTGCAGGGATACCCGATTGACCCAGAGGGATAGTGTTTCAAAGGGGAGGGCGAGCGGCCCGAGGCCAAACGCGCCCTCCCGACAATACAGGCGCTGTTACGCACTCAGCGAAAGCTGCTGATTCGACTGCAGCAGGCTGGCCAGCGAATTCTGGCTCGAGCGAAATCTTGGGGGTTTTCTTGGGAAATTCGTCCGTAAACGCCTTGTCCCCTTTTGTTATGTTGCGCAAAATCTGCGCAGGTTCCCGATTCGTTGCGCAAGGGTTGCGTCTATTGTTCGCACAAAGGCGTCTTGGGGAGTCTTTTGGGTGCACTCGAGCACCTTCCGTGGTGTTGTGGGCCATTCCCCTTTTTGCGGCACGATTATTGCTTCTCAATAAGCAGAAACAACGTGAAGGAAACCGGGTTATGCTGAGCTTGAATAACACACCCAAAAAACGCTGGCCGAGCCGCCTGATCCAGTTCGTCATACTCATCGGGTTGGTGTCGTGCGGAGGCCTCTACTACCAGCGGACGCCAAGCGCGGAAACCAACGCGGCCAGCGCGGCGTTCACCCCGGCCGTGGTGGAACGACGCGCCATCCGACAGGAAATCACCTGTTCGGGGCCCATCGTGTCCAACCTCGATGTGGAGATTAAGTGCAAGGCCACCGGCGAGGTTATCGAGCTTCCCTTCGATATCAGCGCGCCGGTTAAGAAGGGCGATCTGCTGTTAAAAATCGATCCAGTGGACGAGGAGCGCAGCGTGGAACAGGCGCAGGTAAAATTGGCCGCCGCAGAAGCCAAGTACGCCCGCGCACAGCAGTCACTGGTGATTTCCGAGCAGGAACTGAAAAACGGTCTTATCAACGCCGAGGCCACACTGTCCGCCGCACAATCGTCCAGCAAAGATCTTCGGGCGAAGGCGGAGCGGCAGGTGGCGTTGCAGGAAAAGAAATTCGCGAGTCCCGAGGCGGTGAACAGCGCGCAAACCGCCGCGATACAGGCCGACAGTGCGCTTCAAAAAGCGCGGGCGGGACTCGACGGGCAGAAGACGAATGAGAACCGGCTTGAGCTGTTGCGACAGGACATCAAGCTGGCGCAGACCGATGTGGATTACTGCAAGGTCGACCTCAAGAACGCCGAACAGCGCCTTTCCGAGACCTTGGTGTATGCGCCCATCGACGGTGTGGTTTCAGACCGTCTGGTGGAGGTGGGACAGATCATTGCATCGCCCAAAATGAATGTGGGCGGTGGTACCGCGCTCCTGACCGTCTCCGACACCTCGCGCCTTTTTGTGCTGGCCTCGGTGGACGAGAGTGACATCGGCCACATTCAGCCGGGGCAATCCGCGACGATTTCTGTGGATGCCTATCCCGACTCCAAATTCACCGGGCGCGTAGTGCGCGTGGCGGCCAAGGGCGAAAAGACCTCCACCATCGTGACCTTCGAAGTGAAGATCGAAATCCTGGACGAGGGGAAGAGTCGCCTGCTGCCGGAAATGACCGCCGACGTCGAGATTCTCGCGGCGGCGAACGACGACACCCTGGCCGTGCCTTCGGAAGCCATTCAGCGTCGGGGCGCAATCAAGGTGGTACTGGTGGCGGGTGCCGACTCGGCCAACCCGGACGCCATTGAGGTGCAGACGGGCATTGATGACGGAGCCTACACGGAGATTGTCTCGGGCGTGCAAGAGAAGGCCGCGATCCTGATTCCGCAGGACACGTCGAAGGAAAAAGCCAGCGAATCCAAAGGTGGATTCGGGGGGCCGCCTCCCGGTGGCCCGCCGCCCATGTAGGCCTACCGGCAGGAAAGAATCGCCATGGAACACGTTATCGAAATCTCAAACCTTGTGAAAGCCTATGCGCTGGGCGGTGCGGTCGTGCGCGCGCTCGACGGGGTTTCGTTCTGGGTGGGTCAGGGGGAACGGGTGGCCGTGACCGGGCCTTCCGGCAGCGGAAAGTCCACGCTGATGAATATCCTTGGATGCCTTGGCCGGCCCGACGAAGGCGAATACCTGCTGGCCGGAAAGAACGTGTCCTCCCTTCCGTCTTCCGAGCTGGCGCGGGTCCGCAATCGCTATATTGGTTTCGTGTTTCAGACCTTCAATCTCCTGCCGCGCTTGACAGCGTTGGAGAACGTCGAGCTGCCGCTGCTGTATGGCGGTATTCGCGGTTCTCGTGCACGCGCCGAGAACGCGCTGGAGACGGTGGGGCTTCGCGACCGGATGCACCATGCGCCCAATCAGCTTTCCGGCGGACAGCGCCAGCGCGTGGCCATCGCGCGGGCCATCGTCACCGACCCGGCCATTCTGCTGGCCGATGAACCCACGGGCAATCTGGACAGCAAGACGGGGCGGGATATCATGGCTCTTTTCGACGAGCTGCACCGGCAGGGTCGCACCGTAATCATGGTCACGCACGATCCCGGGCTCGCCAGTCTGTGCACCCGTCAGATTCATATCATCGACGGCCGTATTGCCAATGGCGTGCCCGCCGGGGAAGGGAATTAACATGCTGTTCTTCACCACCTGTAAAATGGCGATGCGCAATCTTCTGGCGAACAAGCTGCGTTCGCTGCTGTCGATGCTGGGCATCATCATCGGGGTCAGCGCGGTCATCGTCATGCTGGCGGTGGGGGCGGGCGCTCAGGCGCGTGTGCTGGAACATGTGACGGCACTCGGATCGAATCTCATCATGGTGATGCCGGGGCAACCGCGAAGTGGTGGTGTGCGCGGCGGGGCGGTGGAAACCCTGCTGCCCGAGGATGCCGTGGCCATGCGGGAAAAAGTGCCGGGTATTCGCGGGTTGTCCCCCGTGGTGCGCGGCTCTGGACAGTTCAAGTATTACAACCGGAACAAACAAGCCTCCATCATGGGCGTCAATTCCGAGTATCTCCGCATCCGGAACTTCTCCATTGATCAGGGGCGTGCCTTCACCGATCTGGAAATCGAGCAGCGGGCCAAAGTCGCGCTGCTCGGATCCGACACGGCCAAAGAACTGTTCGGCACCAGCCCCGCCGTGCGCGAGAAGATCAAGATCAATGGCCAGGTTTTTCAGGTGGTCGGCGTACTGAAACCCAAAGGCACTCAGGGTCCTTTCAGCTTTGACGATCAAGCCTTGGTGCCCTACACCACGGCCATGCACCGCATGCTCGGCACGGACTATCTGAGTGAAATCGATATTCAAATCGTCGAGGGCGTGAAACAGGCCGAGGTGCAAATCGCCCTAGAACGTCTGCTGCGCCTCCGTCACAAAATCCTCCCCGAGAAGGAGGACGATTTCAACGTGCGCAACATGGCGGAGATGGTGGCCGCCGTCACCTCGATTTCGCAGACCTTCACCCTGCTCCTCGGTGCAGTGGCCGCTATTTCAATGGTGGTCGGGGGAATCGGCATCATGAATATCATGCTGGTGACCGTCACCGAGCGCACCCGCGAGATCGGGGTGCGAAAAGCCATCGGGGCACAGGATCGCGACATTCTTGTCCAGTTCCTGCTGGAATCCACGGTGATGAGTTCGCTTGGCGGTTTTCTGGGGGTGGTCGCGGGGATCAGCATTGCCTTGTGCAGTTCCTGGGTCACCACCTTTTCGGCCGTCATCGAATTTCGAAGCGGGGCGATGGCCTTGCTATTTGCGGTTGGCGTTGGCATATTTTTTGGATTCTATCCCGCACGTCGCGCCGCCCAGCTCGATCCCATCGATGCACTGGGCCGAGAATAGGGGGCTCGGCAGCTACGGACAAGCAACGGCAGCCATTGCGCCTGCAAAATTAACATATTCCATGAAATACGGCGTATGATTGCACCTATTAGCACGGTGACTCAACAAGAGACTATTTCATGGAAGATCATTCGTCGCACAGGTCGCAAGAAACGAGTGCCCCGCCCAATCCGGCGGTGGTAGTCCCATTTCTTGAGCTGGCCCCCGAGCCTTTCTTCTGGCTTGAGCTGGACGGGCGGTTTGCGTACATCAATGAAGCGGCCTGTACCATCTCCGGTTATGCCAAAGAAGAATTCCTTCAAAGAACCGTCTTTGACTTCATCCCCCAGCTTACGGACGAGCCGTGGGTATCATTAATCCAGCGCCTCCGAAGCGAGGGGCGCGTCACCATCGAGATGGACTTTGCCCCCAAGTCCGCTCCGCTGCGTCCGGTGGAAATAAGTCTTTGCCTGTTTACGGTCGACGATAAAGAGTACGTCACCGGTCTTGCGCGCTATATCTCATCGACCCGGCAAACGGTTGCGGAGGTTCTCCAAAAGGAGGAAGCGGCCAAGGGATTCGCCCACCGCCTCACGCTGCTGCACGATATATCCACCGAGCTTTCCGAAATCGACAATCTGGACGATTTATGCCGTGAGGCCGTCCTTCTCGGCCGTCGGGAACTCGGCTTTGATCGACTCGGGATCTGGCTTCTTGAACCGGGCACCGAGGTCGCTGTTGGCACCTTTGGAACGGATGAGCAGGGCGTCTTGCGGGATGAGCACCACCTGCGCGATGTCGGATGGAAACGTGAACTTACGGATCCTGTCCGTCATCGCGAAGTTGTCATGGTGCAGCACAAGGACGTGGATCTTGATTTTTTCGGGAAGCCGATCGGACGCGCGGATCAGTCCGCCGCACCGCTGTGGAACGGGAAGGAGATCATTGGTTTCCTCAGCAGCGACAATCTGCTCACCAAAAGGCCTTTCTCCGACTATGACAACCAGTTGCTGCGGCTCTATGCCGAGACGCTGGGTTTTCTCATCACCCGGAAGCGATCCGAAGAGGCCTTGCGCCACAGCGAGGAAATCTATCGACTGCTTGTGGAGAACATTCCCTTCTGCGTCACTCTCGGCGATACCAACTATACCATCCAGAAGGCCAACACTGAGCAGGCCCGCATATTTAATACTACCCCCGCCGATGTGATCGGGAAGAAGTGTTACGAGGTTTTCGGTGGTAACCAAGAAGAACCCTGCGAAAACTGCGCGGCGAAGCGGGCCATGGAGTCCGGGCACGTCATCGAAGACGAATACACCACGCCCGGTCCTGACAGCACAACCCTTTCGATGCACTTGCGGACCTTCCCGCTCCATGACGCCGATGGGGACGTCATCGGATTCCTCGACGTCTCGGAAGATGTCACTGCCCGGCGGCTTGAGGAGAAAGAGCGCCGCTTGCTGAGCGCCGCCATGCAGCAGTCCGCCGAAGCCATTCTCATCATGGATCTCGCGTGGACCATCATTTTCGCCAATCCCGCAATAGAGAACCTCTCTCAATATCCCCAAGCCGAGTTGCTGGGACAGACGCACCGATTGCTGCTCGCAATGGGGGCCGATTCCGATAAAATAGCCGCTGTCGAACAAGTTCTGGGAAGCGGCGAGTCCTGGTCCGGAAAGATCAAAGTCCTCAAGAAAGACCTTCGAACCAGAGAATGCGAGGCGTCATTTTCTCCAGTGCGAGACGCCCAAGGCGTCATCACCAATTATGTCTGCGCTTTGCGCGATGTGACTGGACTGCTTGAACTCGAGCAGCAACTTCGGCAATCGCAGCGCATGGAGGCCGTCGGAGAATTGGCCGGGGGCGTGGCTCACGACTTCAACAATCTCCTTCAAGCGATCATCGGCTATACCCAAATGGCCATGCAGGAGATTCCCGCCACTGGACGGGCGTATAACGACCTCAACGAAGCCAACAAGGCTTGTGCGCGCGCCGCGCAACTGGTTCGCCAACTCCTCACCTTCAGTCGACGAAAAATCATACAGCCCTCCCGCGTTCATTTCGGGGAAGTCGTCAAAGAAATCGCCAAGATGCTGACCCGCGTCATCGGGGAACACATCAAACTCGACATCTTGGTTGAACCCGACCTGAAACCGGTGTACGCAGACCAAACCCAGATGGAACAGGTGCTGATGAACCTGTGTGTCAACGCCCGAAGCGCGATGCCCGAGGGCGGCCAGCTCACCATCAGCCTCAGCAATATCTTGCTCGAATCCCAATTCCTGACGCTGCACCCTTGGGCACGCTTGGGTGAATTTGTGTGCCTTTCTGTTCAGGACACCGGCGTTGGCATGTCCCCCGAGGTGCGCGACCGTATTTTCGAGCCGTTCTTCACGACCAAGGCGGTTGGTGAAGGAACCGGACTTGGACTCTCCATCGTTTACGGGATCGTAAAGCAGCACGAGGGGATGATACACGTCTACAGCGAGTTGGGCCACGGCACCACGTTCCGCATCTACATCCCCATCGACACGGGAAAAGCCGCGACCAAGGAGAAGGTCAAAGTCGAGCAATCCGCACCCGGCGGGCGGGAAACAATTCTATTCGCCGAGGATGACGAGATGGTTCGCGCCCTCGCGATGCGAGTCTTGCAAGCGGCCGGCTATGAAATCCTGGTGTCTCAGGACGGCGAAGAGGCGCTGCAGGTTTTCCATGAGCATCGGGATCGGATTGAACTCGCGCTGCTCGATGTCGTCATGCCCAAACTCAGCGGTCGCGCCGTGTTTGATACCATCAGGATCGAGAAACCGGGCATCCCCGTACTGTTCTGCAGCGGCTACAGCGGCCAGGGGCTGAGCAAGAGTCTCCTGCCGCCTGATGGCTTTGAGCTCATATCCAAGCCCTTCCGGCCCGACGCCCTGCTGTGGAAGGTGCGCGCCATGCTGGATGCCGCGAAGAAATCTCCGAACTGACCTCGCTCTACAGCAAGCCCCGTAGCCAAGCCATCTCCTGCTCATCCAAGGGGCCCCGAGCCGCGCTGTCAATATTCGCCTGCACCCATTCCAGCCGCCGAATCGCCGTGATTGCACCATCCACATTCGGATGATACAGGGTGTACCGCAAGAGCCTGTCCGCCAGCGTCGTGCGCACCGCAACCGGGTCTCCCGCTTCCTGCGTTTGGGCCTTTTCTAGCATGCGATCGAGCGTCCAGCCACGCACAAAGGGTGAGCACGCGAAATTCCGCCAACCCTGCGATTTACCCAATTCGAAGGTGGCTGCTGCTCCCGGCGTGTCCACATTGAGGGGGCAGATCATGAACGTGAACGCAGGGTCTCCCCCGTAGCGAGCGGTCGCATCTGCGCGGGGTGCCCACACGCCCAATGTGCGAACCCGCCCCTGCTGAACCCACGCCCGCGCCACGGATTCCTGCCCGGCATGCACTTCCGCCGATCCACCGTCCAGGTCATGAATTACCACACCATCGATATAATCGGTTTGCAGTTCCCGGCACAATTGGTCGATGTGGCGGGACTCGTAGGGAATCGGTCGATCGAGCTTGTCCTCGGGGCCGAGTTCCTTCAGAAAATTCCACGCAAAGATCGTCGCCTCTTCGCGCCGACCCAAATCCTTCAGCGCACGACCCAGGGCGAGACGTTCGGGCTGGTGCGTGGTGTCGAAACGGGTAATGCCACCATCAAGACAGGCCCGCACAATTTCCCGCTGCAATTCCGGGCTTGGTACCGGGTCGTTGCCCAGTTCACTGAAGAAAGAATGTCCCCCGAGAATGAGAGGGCTGGTTGGTGCCGTGGTCATTGCGCTGGTTCCTTTCCTGTTGTCTACCTATGCGAAACTACCACACGCCTGACCCACGCCGCAAACCGAAACAGGCAAGCCACGCTCCGAATGGGATACAATAGCGGCATCAACGAAAGGTCCGCGCATGGACACCATGACAGCCTGTGTACTGCACGCCGTGGGCGATCTCCGCTGCGAGACCGTGTCCAGGCCCGTGCCCGGTGCGGGTGAAGTCCTTGTTCGCGTGGGCGTATGCGGCGTCTGCGGATCGGATCTTCCGCGCGTGTTCGAACATGGAACCCGTACTTTTCCGCTCATTCCCGGTCACGAGTTTTCGGGCACGGTCGAGGTCACCGGACCCGGCACCGATGAGCAGTGGATAGATCGATCGGTGGCCGTCTTTCCGCTCATTCCCTGCCGCCAATGCGCCTGCTGCGAGATCGGCGCCTATGCCCAATGCATCGACTACGACTATCTCGGTTCGCGCCGTGATGGCGCCTTCGCCGAATACGTCTGTGTGCCCGAGTGGAACCTCATTGCCATACCGGAGGGTTTGTCGATCGAGGAGGCCGCCATGGCCGAACCTGCCGCCGTGGCCGCCCACGCTCTTCGCAGGGCCGGTGTGGAACCTGGCGGGTCGGTGCTGATCTTCGGGGCTGGGCCCATCGGACTTTTCCTCGCCCAATGGGCCCGGGCTTGGGGTGTGTCCACCGTCATGCTGGTCGATATCGACCCGGCCAAGCTTCGATTCGCAAAAGGACTCGGCTTTACCCATCTGCTCGACCCGAGTGCCGGAGACGTGCCGGAGTGGGTTCGAAAAAAGACGCGCCACGGCGCGGATCTGGTGATCGAGGGTTCTGGCAGTACAGCGGCCTACGAACTCGCCATGCTCGCCGCGCGGCCCTTTGGAAGCGTGGTGCTGATGGGCAACCCCCTCGGACCGATGACCCTCTCGCAGGACGGGTACTGGGCGCTGCTGCGCAAGGAACTGCGCGTCCTGGGCACCTGGAATTCGACCTGCACAGCCTTGTCGGTGAGCGACTGGCGACTCGCCCTTGAGGCCATGGCCAGCCAAACCATCAACGCCGCAGGACTCATCACCCACCGCACCAGTCTCTCCAGGCTCCACGAACGCCTTGTGATGATGCGTGACAAAACGGAGTTTTTCAACAAGGTCATGTTCGTGGCGGATTCAGGAGACGAATGACAATGAAAGCGCCCCAAAACGACCCCATCTGGCTCGCGATCCGGGTCGAGGCAGCGGAGAACACCCAGAAAGAACCCATGCTGGCGAGTTTCTTCCACGGGATCATCCTCAATCATCGCACGATGGAAGATGCCCTGAGTTTTCACCTCGCGAGCAAACTCGACAGTGTCACACTCCCGGCGGTGACCATGCGCGACCTCATTGACGAGGCCTTTTCACGCGACCTTGGAATTGGCAAGGCTTTTCGGGCCGATATTCAAGCCGTCTATGATCGCGACCCGGCGTGCCTGCAGTTCAGCACCCCGTTTCTCTTCCTCAAGGGCTTCCAGTCCCTGCAGGCCTATCGCGTGGCGCACTACTACTGGGAACAGGGCCGCCAGCAATTGGCCTTGTATTTGCAGAGCCGCATCTCCGAAGTTTTTGCAGTCGACATTCACCCCGCCGCACGCATCGGAAAGGGCGTCCTCATTGATCACGCCACCAGCGTCGTCATCGGTGAAACCGCTGTCGTGGAGGACAACGTCTCCATGCTGCATGAAGTGACCCTCGGCGGAACCGGCAAAGAAACAGGCGACCGCCATCCCAAGGTTCGCGAAGGCTCACTTCTCACCGCTGGATGCAAAATTTTCGGCAACGTCGAAATAGGTCGTGGTGCGCGTGTGGGCGGTGGCGCGGTGGTACTCGATGATGTGCCCCCCTTCACCACGGTGGTGGGCATTCCGGCCCGCCCCTACGGGCGTTCCGGTAGCGACGAACCTGCCCGCAACATGGAACACCGCCTCTTCAGCTACGGCGAGGGCATTTAGGCCCACGCCCTCAAAAAAAGAATCGCGGGGAGATCTTCTCTTCCGGGAAGACCTCCCCACGCTTGTTTACTCCGCTTTGCCTACCGCTGCTGCAGCTTTTTCGCGGTCGCGATCGACCCGATATATTTGTCCGTGCCGATCTGATAATCAAGGATCGGGTTCTTTTTCCCGGTTTCCTTGCAGCGCCGCTTCAACCAAGCGTCCATGCGCGCGCGAAGGGATTCCACGAGCGCTGGTTCCTTGGTTGCCAGATTGTTTTCCTCGCGGGGATCCTCGATGAGGTTGTACAGCTCCACCTGGGGCTTGCCGTGGAAATCGGGTTCCAGGGCGTCCCAGAATTTGTAGATCGGCGTGCGCCAGCCATGCTTGCGCTGCCAGGTGCATTCGGTAATGTAGAACTCCGAACGCGGGGATTCGTCGGGCTGTTCCAGATACGGCGCGAGCGACACGCCGTCAATCGACATGCCCTTGGCGTACTTGTTCAATCCGCAGACATCCAGAATTGTGGGCATCATATCTTCGTGCAGGGAATAGGCTTGGCTGCGCACACCGGTGGGCACATGACCCGGCCAGATGTAGACCAAGGGCACGACCAGTGTCGGATCGTACAGGCCGTGGTGATCAAAGTAGATGCCGTGGTCATACAAGGTTTCACCGTGATCGCCGGTGACCACCACGAGCGTGTCTTCTGCGCAGCCCAGGTCTTCAAGCCGCTGCAGGATCTGCTGGCAGCACGCGTCCATGTAGGCCAACTCACCGTCATACTGCGCCACGACATATTCACTGTCGGTGACGCCGGGCGGCATCCATGACTTGAAAAAGTCGGCGAAGGGCTTGAAGTCAAAGACCGACTTCATGCTCTTGTGCTTTTTGTCGCAGGGATCGCCGGTGTAGAACAGTTTGTCATACGGGGGCGGCGGCAGATACGGCGAATGTGGATCCATGTGGCGAAGGAACAGCATCCACGGCTTGCCCGTCTTATGCAGCCGATCCATTTCCGGCAGCGTCACCGCGTTGAGATTCTCCGCCTTGCGGGCGGGTCGTTCCTCCCACGCCATCCATCCCTCAAAGTTGAGGTACTTGTCGAAACCGCGATAGAAGCCCTTGTCGAAACCCACGACCGTGCTGGTGTATCCGGCCTGGCGCAAAACCTCCGGCAGGGTCGCGTGCTTCTTTGACAGCGGGCCCTTCGGACTGAGCGACACCATTTGGTGACTGATCACGTCCTGCCCGGTGAGCATGCTCGAATAGGCCGGGGTCGTGGGAATGTAGGCACTGAAGGCGTTTTCAATCAGTGTGCCCTGACGTGAAAGCTGATCCAGATACGGCGTGGTCAGCCGGTGGTATCCGTAGCAACTCATGTGGTCGCGCCGGATGCTGTCGATCGCAAAAATCAGAATGTTGGGGTTGCGTTTGGCCATGAGTATGCTCCTTGCTGGAAATACGTTTTTCCCTATCGTCCACCGCAGGCCTTCAGGCAAGCGTTAAGATAACCATAACTTTCTGCCGCAATAATCGCGCAGCGTGCCACGGGATATTCCGCTGCACCGATGACCTCGAGATTTACTGGCCCTTCGTAGCCCGCATCGACGAGCACCTTGCAGTACCCCGTGAGATCAATGTCGCCGCGCCCGCAGGCCTGCAATTCCGGGGTGCCGGGACTCGGGCCGAGACCCACGCAGTCGCGAATGTGCACATGCTTCACGCGGGAGACGACTTGGGCCAGCGCTTCCTTGGGCACTTCGCCCGCGCGATGAATGTGGCTGGGGTCCATGTCGATGCCGAAAGCCGGGGAATCGATTTGGGCCATGGCCTCCAACGTGGTCAACGTGTCCACAATAGCCGCGCCGACATGCGCCTTCACGCACAACGTCACACCGAAGGCCTCGGCTTGCTCCGCCAACTTTGCCAAGGTCTCGATCGAGCGCTTCAGGTGTTCTGCATTTCCCTTCTCGCCGCCCGGCCCCACATTGATGATCGGAATGCCGATTTCCGCGCCCGCTTCAAACGCACGCAGTAGCCGATCCTCATCCAGCGCGGCCTCTTCCATCGCAGTCAACGGCAATTCCAAATCCGCGCTTATTGCTTTGATGTCGGCGGCATCTTTTTTCCATGTGTCGAGACACAGGTGCTCGCACATGCCTTGGATCGCAGAAATTTCTGCAGAATCGTAACCGGCCCACTTGATGTGCTGCAACGCGGTTCGCAGATCGAAGCCACCAAACAATACGGTGTTCACACCCAACTGAATCATAGTATTCGTCCTCCCGTAGGCCTTCATCAAGCAAGCACCGCCCCGAATCAATCAGGGAACGCAGTCTTAATGCTCGCATGCGCAGCCGTCATTGAAGCATTTCGGCTTCGAAAAATCAAGGTAAGCCTTATTTTACATCACACGACGCGCCTTGGCATCAATACCATGGGTAGTCCTCGCTATTTCACGGACGACGCCTTGTGGTGGTTTTTGTCGGTCTGCGAAATAGGCATTTTTCCCCTCTATAGATTCTTTCTAAGTTCACATCCAACATATTGTGTTTTTCGTACTTCATCGTATACAATATGTGGTAGAGGCAAATAAGCGCCTGCGGCATATGACCCGTCTCGGCCTGAAATTGAAGGTCGGAGCAGGTTCAGCCGCCCCGTTGAACTTGCGGTCTTTGGAAGCATGGAAAAAGTGTCAGGTCACGTTTACGATGGCGCACGCGAGTTGCGCGCGCAAGGACGAAAAGGATGGCCACTCTTGAAAACGGGCGATTTTCGCCGAGGCTGGAATCGGTCATAACCCGCTGGTGCGAGGAAATTACCGAAGCACAGACGGCCCTCACCCGGCAGATTGCCGAAGGTCGCGAACAATTGGGGCGACTGGCTGAACTCTTGTCCAGCGGAGGACCCACCGGCACCGCAGATGTGCACTCGTTTCATGTGCAGGTCTCGGCCCTCCAACAGGAATTGGAGCGGCAGGAGATTCGCGCCACCGAAGCCGAACACCGTCTGTCCGCGCTCAACGAGGAGCGTGTCAAGCTCGCGCGCGAAGTCGTCCAACTGCGCACCCAATCCATTCCGCTCTCCGACGATCCCAGCCCTGCACAACGGCAACGGGAACGTGCGCTTGAAAAAGAAATACGCCGGGCGCGCGCGCGCATCGCATCCCTCGAAGAATCTACCGCTCAACAAGCCCGCGAGTTGGAAGTAGCCACACACGGCTTGCGCGATGCTGAAGGCCGCGCTACCCGACTGCGGGCGGAAACCGAGGCGCTAACGAATTCCAGCGCGAAAGGTGAAACCGATTTGCGACAGGCCCGGGAACGCATCGCGTCCCTTGAGGAATCGGCCGGTCGTCAGGCTCGAGAAATCCTAACCGCTGCAACCGCCTTGCGCGAATCCGAGGACAAGGGCGCACAATTGCAGACGGAGACCGAGCTTCTCCGGAAATCGGGCCAGCATAGCGAAGATGAGCTGCGCCAAGCACGCGAACGGATCGCATCCTTGGAAGAATCTGGCGACCGTCAACGCAGCGAGCTGCAAGGCACTGCGCTCGCCCTGCGGACAGCCGAGGATAACGCCACTCATTTGCAGTCGGAGAACGCGACCCTTCGGGAATCCGGTCTGCGCAGTGAAGACGAGCTGTGCCAAGCCCGCGCGCGCATTGCATCGCTCGAGGAATCGGGCGACCGTCAACGTTGCGAGCTGCAAAGCACCGCAAAGGCCTTGCGCGAAACCGGGGAGAAGGCTGCTCAACTGCAATCGGAAGTTGAAACGCTTCGGGAATCCGGCCTGTGCAGCGAAGACGAGGCGCGCAAGGCCCGCGCCCATATCACAGCCCTTGAGGAATCCAGAGACCGACAGGCCTCCGAGCTTCAGTCCACCATGAGTTCTCTGCGGGAAGCGGAAGACAAGACCACCCGCTCTTTGCTGGAAGCCCAGAGCCTCCGGGAATTCTGGTCGCGCAGCGAGGAAGATCTGCGACAGGCCCAGGCCCGAATCGCTTCCCTTGAGACTACGGTCGAAACACAGGCGAGAGAAGGTCAAGCCACTACGCAGGATCTGCAGGATACCAAAGCCGAGCTCCAGCGCCTGCGCGGGGAATCCGAAAAACTTCGGGATATTCTCGCGAAAAACGAACTGGAAAAGGCCGAATTGCACGCCACGGTGGACAAGCTTTCCAGCGAATCCAACGCGCTCGCCGAGACCCTCCATGAAACCCAGACTACCTTGGAGGAGTACCAGCGATCCGGTGCCCAGCGTGAGGCTGCCCTCCGCCGCGCCAGTGATGAAACGCCGCAACTGCGGGAACAAATCCAGAACCTGCTGTACGAAAAACAAATCATGACCGAGACCCACGCGCAAGCCATCAGCCAGTGGAGTCAACAGTGGAATTCGTTGGAATCGTCGGTGAACCAGGTGCGCGGACAGCTGCGCGAAGTGGGTGAATACGCCGGACGCCTGCAGCAGGAACTGCAAAAGATCCAGTCCGAGGCCCAGACGCTTCAGTCGGACAAAAACGCGATCGAATCTCAACTGGCCGACGCGAAGAAGCGACTGGGTGAAGAACGAAACGAAAAGGATAGCGCCACCGTCGAGCGGGATACGCTGCGCACGTGGCTCGCCCTCGAAAAAGAGGCGCATGCCTCCGCGCGAACCGCGCGTGATGAATCCCGCGTTGAGATTCACTTCCTGCGCGGGCAGACGGAAAAACTGGACACCGAGCGACAGACCTTCCAACGCGAGGCCACCGAAGCCGCACAGCGCGCCCGGCAGGCCGAAACCGATCTCCAGTCCGTCATGCAGGAACTCTGTCAGTCCCGCGACAGCCTGCACCGCATGACGGGAGCAAACAAGACACTCGAAACCGAGGCGGCCCAGCGCATGACCCGAGTCGCGGAGCTGCAGGATCTGCTGGCCGCGCTGCGCGAAAAAATCAGCGCACTCGAAATCCAAAAATCCGCCGCTGAGCGCGAACTCGAACAAGCCCGGGGGAACATCGCCCCTCTTCAGGCGCAACTCGCCGAACACGAAATCGCCCTGCGCACCGAGCGTCGCTCTTTCAGCGCCGAGAAGCTCACCACGTCCATGGCTGTGGACGAACTGAGAAAAGAAATCGCAACAGTGAAGCGACAGCTCGCCCAGCGCGAAACTGAGCTGCGCATGGAACGCGAATCCCTCGAAACGGAAAAAATCGTGTCGTCGCGGATCATCGATGAGCTGCAGAAGGAAATGAGCCCGCTCAAAACGGAACTGGCCGAGCGCGATGCCGAGCTCCGCACCCTCCGGGAGCGGGCCACCCAGTGGGAAAAGGATCTTGAGCGCGCCGGGGGACACTGGGTGGAGCAGCGTGGCGTATTGACGCGGGAACTTGAACTTTTCCGCTCGCGACTCCTTACCGACGCAGTATTTTTCCTCGAGCCCTTGACCGAAGAACTGGAGAATCTCCAGCTGCGGCAGGAAGCGGTTGGAACCCTTCTTGAGAGCCTCCAACGAAATGCCGCCCCCTCGACGGCGTCCGACGAGACTTTACCCGAAAATGTTCGTCCCCTCGGCCTGCACGCTGAACCCCAAAAAGGGCGGATGCGCCAAGCCTCCATGTAACCCAGGAGCGACAGCGACCTGCCCGGGGATCCGGGCGGCAGCAAGTCATGGAAAACCCCAAGCGAAGCAAAAACTCCGTAGGCCGAAAGATGGCCGTCCTGCGGGAGCGTATCCGCGAGCTCGAAGCCCGGCACGCTGAAAACGCCGATGCTGACCGGAAGCTTCATCAGTATCGCGTACTCCTTGAAGCCGTATTGAACAGCAACGGCGACCTTTTCGCCGTCAAGCGACCGGATGGCACCTATCAGGCCGCGAGCCTCGCCTTTTGCCGATTCGCTGGGCGCACCGAGGAAGAAATCCGGGGCCGAAACGATTTTCAGATCTTCCCGGACCACATCGCCGCCTCGTTTCACCGCTACGATGCCATGGTGCGCCGCAGCGGGCGACCCTATTCCTGGGAGGAGGAAGTTGTGGGGCAGCGGCGGCAATGGCTTCGTTTTTACAAAAGCCCCATGTTCTCTCTCGAGAACGAGTGCATCGGTCTTCTCTGCGCCGCGAGAGACATCACCAGCGCACGACGCACTGAACAACAAAACCGCGTCCTCGCCCAAATCGGGGAGCAGCCCTTCTGGGTCGTCGACGCCACGGGGCGAATTATCGAGGCGAACGATGCGTACTGCGCCCTTACCGGACATCCCCGCACGGAGGTTATCGGTGCCCCCGTCCAGGAATTTGATGTTTCCGCAGGCCCCGAAGACCTCGCTTCACGCAATCAGAAAGCCGTCGAGGATGGTACCGCCGAGTTCAGGGCGGCGCATCGCTTCCGGAACAATCAGGTTATGGAAGTTCAGGTGACCAGCGTCTATCTCGACCTCGAGGGCGGCCGCTTCTTCTGGATTTTTCAGGAATCCGCTCCCTCCTTCGCCCCCACGTCCAGCCCTGTTCAGCGCGCAAAGATTGAGCAGGAAGATCCCTTTGTCTCCCTCGCCCCACCACCCACCGCCGAAGGTCACTGGAGGCTGATCGACATCAATGAGGTCGTCCGTCAGGCTATCCACCTCCAGAGCGAAGCACTGCCCGCGCATATCCGTCTCGAACAGGATCTTGAGCGACACCCCTACGGATGCATGGCCTCCCAACAACAACTGCTTCAGGCGCTCAACGTGCTCCTCACCAATGCGCTCGAGGCCATTGACGGCAGAGGTATCATCCGCGTTGCTACGCGCAACATCGAGATTGGCCCAGAGCTTGCCCGCTCGTTTGCCCACTTGGAGGCGGGCCCCTATCTGCTCATCGCAGTTGAGGACAACGGTCGGGGTATCAGCCCGAGACTCTTCGACAAGATCTTCGAGCCATTCATCACCACCAAATTCCGCGGACGTGGAATGGGACTCCCCTCCGCCAGCCGAAACGTCCGGGATCACGGCGGACATATTGCTGTGAAGAGCACCGAAGGGCATGGAAGTACCTTCACCATCTATCTTCCCGCCGTGGAAGAAAAAAATCACGCCGCATCCCCCGGTGGATGGGCTTTCCCTTCCGCGATGGAGACCGTGCTGATCGCTGATCCTGATCGCCATGCCGCACAGGCCACCCGCACCATGCTCGAGCGGCTGGCCTACACCGTGTTGCCCACCTTCGACATTACCGCCGCGCTTCACAAGATCCAGACGCACCACAAAGAAATCCACGTTATGCTGCTAGACGCCACCCTCCTCCAGCAAACCCCCGCACCGATCATCGCGCGCTGCCTCGCCCATCGCCCCGCCATGAGAATTCTCGTGACCGGATTGGCCGACACCCCCTACTCCGAAGACCACCTCATTGAGCAGGGTGCCAGCGCGTTCATTGTGAAACCATTGCGCACCGAGATTCTGGTACCCAAAATGCGGCAGATTCTCGATGCCACCCCGCATCCCTAAGAAACATGATAGGGGTAGCCGCCATCGAGAGTGCGGGGATGCCTGCGTTACGGGGACGGGTTGCGGTGGTGGATGATGTGTTGGGGTGGTGATGCTGGGTTGACATCCCCCGGCCCTTCGGGCCACCCCCTTCGGAAGGGGGATTTTTTTTTGTGCGCTTCCTCGTTGGGGGGAAGGGCGGTTTTGCGCATCTGGGCAAAGCGGGGTGTTCGCTGCGCTCCCCACCGCACTTTATATGGTTGGTACTCATGTTTGGCGCCTGCGGCAGCATGGGCCCCGAAGGGGCCGAACAACGTTAGCCGTGGGTGAAACGCACGGGCGATGTATCCCTCAAGAAGACCAAACAACCCCTATAGGGGTTGAACTACTCCCATCGGCCACCCGGAAGACAAGTTGCGTCTTACCCCCGTTTTCTGTCACGGTAGAGGCCTGTGTTCCAACCAGCAGAAAGGATGAACGACCATGGCTAAGTATCGGCATTTTGGGATTCCCACATCACGGCAGTCTGCCGACGAAATCTACATCGAAAGCGCGAAGGTGTATGTCACCGATCCGGAGGCGCACCCCTATAACGTCGAATTCCTGCGTTTTGATGCAGACAGCGATTTCAATGCGCTTGTCCAGAAGCACCCGCACGTGGCGTTTGAAGTGGAAGATTTGGACGCGGCGATTGCCGGGAAGAATGTGATCATTCCCCCCTTCAATGCTACGCCCCAGTTGCGTTGCGCGTTCATCACGGACAACGAGGCGGTTATCGAACTCATACAGCCGATTGGCTGATTTCGGAAGGAATGGTTTCATGGCGATGAAGAAACTGATCAACCAGCCCGAAGCGCTGGTGTCGGAACTGCTTGAGGGATTTGCGATCGCGCACGAGAAAAAAGTGCGCATGGAGGGCAGCAATCTGGTGGTGCGAGCCCACCCAAAGGCCACGGACAAGGTCGCCTTGGTGACACTCGGCGGCAGCGGGCATGAACCGGCGCTCAGCGGATTTGTGGGCGAGGGGATGCTCGACATCAGTGTGCCCGGCGAAATTTTCGCCGCGCCCGGGCCACCCCGGGTGCTTGAGGCCCTGCGCAAGGCCAACCGCGACGCCGGAACCCTGTTTGTCGTGCTCAACCATGCGGGTGATGTGCTATCGGCAAACCTTGCCATGGATATGGCCAAGACGGAGGGCTTGAAGGTCGAATCCGTCTTGACGCATGAAGATATTTCGGGTGGTCCGCGCAATGAACCGGAAGAACGTCGCGGACTCGTGGGCTGCCTCCCTGTGATCAAGGTTGCGGGCGCGGCGGCGGAAATGGGCAAGTCCCTCGAAGAATGCAAGGCTATCGCGGAACGCATGGAAAGCAACATGGCCACGCTGGCTCTCGCGGTTTCCGGTGCCACACACCCCAGTACGGGCGGGGTTATCGCCGAGATTCCCGACGACATCATGGTGGTGGGCATGGGCCAGCACGGCGAGGCCGGTGGCGGCACGCAGTCGTTGAAATCGGCCGATGAAACGACCGATATCATGCTGACCGCGCTTATCGACGATCTGACCCTTAAATCCGGCGACAACGTCCTTGTCCTGATTAATGGCGTGGGTTCGACGACTTTGATGGAGCTGTACATCGTGTTGCGGCGCGTCAAACAGGGTCTCGCGGAGAAAAATATCACGCTTGCCCGCAGTCTTGTGGGCCAGTATTTGACCGTGCAGGAGATGGGCGGTTTTCAGCTGTGTATCGCGCGGATGGACGAGGAACTCCTTGCCCTTTGGGATGCGCCTTGTGACAGCCCCGCGTTGACGGTAAAGTAGGGATATTGATGTTGTATCGAGGGTTTGGTACAGGGGAAACATCCCCCGGCCCTTCGGGCCACCCCCTTCAAAGGGGGATCTTGAGGTGCCCTTCGGGCCACCTTTTCGAAGCGGGATGTTTCTTCGCCTGTTCGCCAAGCCCCATGCAGACACTCAACCTCTTCAACCCATAGGTCAGGAATAGGAATCGCCGGATGACGCTCGATTATGATGGAATCGCTGCGATGTTGCGCGGTGGCGCGGCGCTGGTGCGCGAGAATCAGGATCTATTATCCCGCCTTGATTCGGTCGGTGGCGATGGTGACCATGGAGCAACCATGACACGCGCCATGGGCTGTCTGGAGGCGGTCATCACCGCTGATACCACCCGCGACATAAAGAGTTTGCTGCATGCCGTGGGCTGGGCCATTCTCGGTGTCGATGGTGGCGCGGTCGGCCCGTTGCTCGGCGGTTTTTTCATGGCCATGGCCCCTGCGGCCCAAGGAAAGACCACGCTGGATGCCGCAGAACTGGCGACCGTCTTCGAGGCGGGTCTCGCGGGTGTATTGAAACAGACGAAGGCGCGACCGGGCGACAAAACTATGGTGGATGCCCTGCAGCCCGCCGTGGACGCTTTACGGAGCGCGGCGGATGCCGCAGCCACCGTGCATGACGCGCTCGAACGCGCAGCAGACGCCGCGGAGCAAGGCGCAAAATCCACCGAGGGTCTTCAGGCCCGCTTTGGTCGCGCAAAGAATATTAAGGAACAAAGTATCGGATCGCCCGATGCAGGTGCCACCTCGATTTCGCTCTTGTTCAGGGGATTTTCCCGGAGCGTGGGGTAGCCCGTCGGACCAACCAAGGAGAACGCAAGCAATGCCGGATGTAGACAAATCAAAGACGGGTGGAGAGGAACAAAAGGACTTTTCGGTCGGCGTTCCGCAGGCCAATCAGGGATTCTTCCTGAAAGGTTCCGCCCACCTGCCCTGGGGTATCAAGAACCGCCTTTCCCGGATTTTCAACCCGAAAACCGGGCGAACCCTCATGCTGGCCTTCGATCACGGCTACATGATGGGCCCCACATCCGGCCTCGAACGCATGGATCTTTCGATCCCTCCGTTGCTTGAGTATGTGGACTGTCTCATGTGTTCACGTGGCGGTTTGCGCACGTGCATTTCACCCGAGGTCAACAAGCCGGTGGTGATGCGTTGCAGCACAGGCGCGACCGTCCTCAAAGAACTCAGCAATGAGATTATCGGCGTCACTGCTGAAGACGCCGTGGCGATCAACGCCTCCGCACTGACCACGCAGGTCTGCATTGGCGCGCCGTATGAGAAAGAGACGCTTGCCAACCTCGCGTATTGCATCAACGAAGGCAACCGCCTCGGTCTGCCCACCTTGGGCGTGACGGCGGTGGGCAAGGAAATGGTTCGCGATGCACGCTATCTCGGGCTGGCCTGCCGCGTGATCGCCGAACTCGGCGCTCATTTCGTGAAGACCTACTACTGCGACAAGGGCTTTGACACCGTGGTCGCGGGCACGCCGGTGCCAGTGGTCATCGCGGGCGGCAAAAAACTGCCCGAACCCGACGCGCTCAAGATGGCCTACAACGCCATCCAGCAAGGTGCGGCGGGTGTGGACATGGGCCGGAACATCTTCTGTGCGGATCATCCTGCGGCGATGGCCCAGGCCGTGCGCGCGATCGTGCACGAGAACGCGACCGCGAAGAAGGCGTACGATATGTATCTGGCATTGCAGAACAAGAAAAAGAAATAACCGCAACCGATAAGGAGTGCACAGCATGGATATCAGCAGACGGGAAGCGATGGGTGTGGCCGCCACCGGGATTGTCACAGCGACGGTCGTGCCTGCGGCTTTGGCCGCAGAAGCCGAGGCGGGCTTCAAAAAACACAAGAACGAAGATTTCTACGGCCCGGATGGAAAGTTCCTTGTGGACAAGGCCAAGCAGGCGTTTTACGAAATGATGGACTTCTATCATTACCCCATCGTGCCGCGATTGAAGACCGCCGATTTCTGGGTGGCTGATTTCGGGCTGGGGAAGTTCACCGAAGTCGGCATGGGCGGCATTTTCTGGGTGAACAACGAGAAGGACAACTATTTCGGCCACGAAATTTATCTGTTGCCCGGACAGATGATCCCGGAACACCGGCACGTGAAAACCGATGCTGCCGGCCCCAAGATGGAAGCGTGGCAGGGTCGTTACGGCTGGGTGAACCTATACAGCGAAGGACAGCCCACGCCGGGTGTCGAAGACCGCATCCCGCCGACCCACAAAGAGTGCTGCGTGGCGAAGACGGAAAAGAAACTGATGCCGGGCGAAGTCGATATGCTGGGTGGAGCCGAGAAGTGGCACTGGATGAAGGCCGGACCCGATGGGGCCATCGTCACCGAATATGCCACGTTCCACGATGGCAAAGGGCTGCGGTTCACGCATCCGAAGGTTTCGTTATAACGTCGAGTTGAGTTGAACACGATATCCCCCGGTGCTTCGCACCACCCCCTTCAAAGGGGGATCTCTTGGCGCGACGCGCCGGGGGATGTGTCCCCGGATCTCCGGAAGTAACGTAGGAGCAGTGTCATGCGGAAATCATTGTTGGCGTCCTTGTTGTTGGCCTGCGTTGGCCTGAGCCTCTGCATCCCGGCCCGCGCCGGAGAAGCACTGCCGCGTGAATACGCCAAAGGCGCGTCCTGGCAGGAAACCATGCGGACTTGCCGTGCGGCCGCTCAGCAAACCCAGGCCCAATGGCCCGTGACTCTCGGGGTGTGGTACACCACCAATCCCATCCGAGTTTCGTCCTTGGCCGAGGCGGCTTTCCCTGAACAGGGCGTGGACATCAACGCGAAGAATCCCAAGGACGAGCGGGTGTGGAACGCCCGATTGGAATACCTCGACTATGCCACGAGCGGGCTTTCGGGGCCGGACAATTCCGTCATCTATCTGTACCGCACCCTCACGGCCGCCAAGGACCTGAGCCTGCCGATTGCCCTCGGTGGCGACAGTCAGGGTCTGCAACTGTGGCTGAACGGACAGGAGGTTTTTCGCAAAGAAGCCCTAGCCACCAATCCGGAGAACATCGAACTGGCTTTGCACGCCGGTGAAAACACACTCTTGGTGAAGGTCTTTCATGCGCAGGGCGCGTATTCGTTCTATTTTGCGTCGCCCGCCGATCCTTCCAACCTCTACTGGCCGAAAATTGAAAAGGATTTTCCTCGAGAATCGTCGTGGATCAAGCGCGATGCGCCGGGTAGTGCGGGTTTGGCCTGGTTCCTCCGCCCGGACAACACCGACGCGCAAATGGACATGTTCGCGCGTACGCTGAGTGAAACGGGAACAGCCGCCCAGCCCATCCAACAGGCCGCAAGCGCGCTCAAGGACGGGCGTGTGCCTTCCGATGATCCGCAATGGTTGGACCTGTATGTGCGCGCGAGCGTTTTCCGGGAAAACCTCGCGAAATTGCGCCAGGTCGATTTCGTGGCGCTGCGCCTCGCCATTGAGGATCTCGATACCGCCTTTTCGGCCACCTACCCCAAGGGCAAGGATTTTCTCGCCCGCGTGGATGCCTGCAAGGGCCGCATTCCAGAGATCGAAAGCGCGCTGGGCCGGGGGGAAGACGCCGGGGTTCAGGAGCTGCAGCAACTGCTCGAGCTGCAACGCGAAGCACTTCTCGCCAACCCTCTGCTCGACTTCGATACGCTTCTTCTGGTGAAACGCGGCGCGGGTAATCTCGGACTGCCCCAGAACTGGCAGGGTAACTGCGCCATGGGCCAGAAAGGCTATGACAACGAGATCGATCAGTTGGCCTACAAGGAAAAAGGGGCCGTTCCGAAAACGTTTTTCCGCCCGCAGAACGGCGAGTTCGTGGGCGATGTGGATCTGCATTTCGATGCGGGGAAGATGCTCTTCTCCATGCCGGGCACGAATGACCGCTGGCAGATCTTCGAGATTGGCGCCGATGGCAACGGCCTGCGCCAAGTGACCCCCGGCACCGAACCCGATGTGGACAACTATGACGCTTGTTACCTGCCCGACGAGCGCATTGTCTTTGGATCCACCCGGTGCTTTCAGGGGGTGCCCTGCGTGGGCGGTTCCAACACGGTCGCCAATCTGTGCTTGATGAATGCCGATGGTTCAGCCATCCGGCAACTCTGTTTTGATCAGGATCACGATTGGTGCCCGACCTTGCTGCAAAACGGGCGCATCATGTACACCCGCTGGGAGTACTCCGACACCCCGCACTACTTCTCCCGTCTCCTCTTCAGCATGAATCCCGATGGCACCAACCAGGCGGAGTACTACGGCAGCAACTCGTACTGGCCCAACTCGACCTTCTATGCACGGCCGGTGCCCGGCGAACCCAGCATGGTGGCCGCCATTATTTCCGGACACCACGGCGTGCCGCGCATGGGTGAATTGATTCTGCTCGACCCCGCGAAGGGTCGCACCGAGGGCGATGGGGTGGTGCAACGCATTCCCGGTTACGGCAAGAAAGTCGAGCCGGTCATCATGGACACGCTGGTCGACAATGTCTGGCCCAAGTTTCTGCATCCTTACCCGCTGAACAAAAACTATCTGCTGGTTTCGTGCAAGCCCACGGCGGATGCGGCCTGGGGCGTCTATCTCGTGGATGTCTTCGGCAATCGCCAGTTGCTGGCCGAGGAACCGGGCTACGCGCTCTTTGAACCCCTCCCCCTGCGCAAGAGCCAAAGACCGCCGACGATTCCAGACAAGGTCAACCTCGAATCCAAGGACGCGACGGTTTATGTGTCGGACGTCTACGCCGGTCCCGGACTGCGGGATGTCCCAAGAGGCACGGTGAAATCGCTTCGGGTTTACGGCTTCCACTACGCCTATCCAAACATCGGCGGGCACATCAATGTGGGCGTGGAAGGCTCGTGGGACGTGCGCCGGATTCTCGGAACTGTCCCGGTGGACGAGGATGGCTCTGCCTCCTTCAAAATTCCCGCGAACACCCCTGTGGCCATCCAACCACTCGACGCGCAGGGTCGCGCGCTGCAACTCATGCGCAGCTGGTTCGTCGGCATGCCCGGTGAAATGGTCAGTTGCGCGGGCTGTCACGAACGGCAGAACATGTCGCCCGCGCTGGGTGCCAATGTGGCAGCGCGCAATGCTCCCAAGGACATCCAACCCTGGTACGGACCCGCGCGCGGTTTCAGTTTCAAGCGCGAGGTGCAGCCGGTGCTCGACAAGTTCTGCATCGGCTGTCACGATGGATCACCCTCAGCCGATGGCGGGCCCAAGCCTGACCTGCGACTCAGGGATGACAAGACCCCCGGCGGGTTCAGCACGTCCTATCTGGAACTGCATCCCTACGTGCGACGTCCGGGCCCCGAGAGCGATTACCATATCCTGACGCCGCTTGAGTTCCACGCCAGCACCAGTGAGCTCATCCAGATGCTTGAAAAAGGCCACCACGGCGTCCAGCTCGATAATGAGGCCTGGGATCGCCTCTACACCTGGATCGACCTCAATGTGCCGGACAAGGGTTCGTGGCTTGAGGCCTATGGCAGCATTCCGAAGGACTTCGACAAGCGTCGCCTCGCCATGAGGGCCTGCTATGCCGCTAGCACCGAAGATCCGGAGCAACTTCCTCCCCCCGCCGCCCCGGTGGCCTTCGTGCAGCCTCAGCCCGAGCCCGAGCGTCCGAAGAAAAGCCTCGATTGCCCGGACTGGCCGATCAATCCGAAAAAGGCTGCCGAAAACCAGAAAGCGGCCGGCGCTAAGACGGAGGATACCCTCGATCTTGGCAACGGCGTGACCTTGCGGCTGAGCCTCATCCCGGCGGGCGAATACATCATGGGCAGCCGTTTTGGCGCAAATGATGAATTCCCGCAGACTCAGGTCAGAATCGAAAAGCCGTTCTGGATGGGTGTGACCGAAATCACCAATCGCCAGTATCAGACCTTTGACCCCAAACACGACAACGGCGTCATTGACCAGCACCACAAGGATCATACGCGACCCGGCTACTCCGTGCAGGATCCTGAAATGCCCGCCATCCGAATCAGTTGGGACGAGGCCTCCGCCTTCTGTCAGTGGCTCGCCACGAAGACCGGGCGCGGATTCTCTCTTCCTTCCGAGACCCAATGGGAATGGGCCTGTCGTGCGGGCGCGGCCTCGCCGTTCTACTTTGGCGAAGCCGATGCGGACTTCTCCCCCTTCGCCAATTTGGCCGACCTCTCCCTCAAGCTGCTGGCGGTGGATGGCATCGACCCGCAACCCATCAAAAATCCCTCGCCGTTCCAAGATTTCCTGATCAAGGATACCCGTTTCAGCGATGGCGAGAAGATCATGACGACGGTGGGCAAGTATCAGCCCAATGTGTGGGGCTTGTGTGACATGCTCGGCAATGCCGCCGAGTGGACCCGCAGTGCCTACCGCCCCTATCCCTATCAGGAAGCCAGCAACGCCGATGGACGGGAGAAGAAATCCGTGCGCGGCGGTTCATGGTTCGACCGACCCAAACACGCCACCGCCTCGAGCCGCCAAGCCTACGAGCCTTGGCAGCACGTCTACAACGTGGGCTTCCGGGTGATTTGCCCGGCGGAATAGCTGAATGGAAAATATCTAGGGGTCTGCCCGGCGCAAGGGTTGGAGCAGACGCCCTTGGACTTGTTGGCGTTTGACATCGGCCAATGCCGGTGGCAGGAGGAATCTGAATGATTGCATGGACATCCGGTTTCCCGAAGCGGGAACGGCTGGTGGGGTATTGGCGTTTGCTGCTTGCCCGTCATCGGTACTTTGACCGGATTACCCTCCGTCTGAAGGACGGGTGGAAACCGGTGGCCGAAACGCTGCCAGGCTACCAGCAGCGCTTGTCCCTCATGCGCGACAAGTTCAAGGGTCGTCGCTGTTTTATCATTGCCAATGGCCCCAGCCTGAAAAACACGGACGTTTCCAAACTCCGCAAAGAAATCACCATGGGATGCAACGGCATCTACAAGATGTTCCCCGAGTGGGGATTTCACACCACTTATCTCATGTTCGAGGACATAGAACAGATCGAAGTGCGGCGGCATGACATCGGCGGGGTGCATGGCCCGAAGAAAATGGCTGCCATTTACAACGCCTATGCGTTTCCGGCGGACAAGGACACCTGGTTCTTCAACGCGGCGCGCATGCGTGGTCAAAAATATTACTGGACCGATCTGTATCCGCAATTCTCCACGGATTTTGCCTCCATTGTTCATCTGGGAAGCACCGTCACCTTTATCATGCTGCAATGGGCCTATCATCTCGGCTGTGATCCCGTCTATATCGTGGGGCTGGATCACGACTACGGCGAACTGCCGAAACTCTTCCCGCCCGGCAAGATAAAAATTACCGAAGAAAATATTGATCTCGTCCGGGGACTCCATTTTAGCGACAAGTACTATCAGGTGGGCGATGTGATCGGCGTGCCCTTCGTGAAGGAACAGGAGGACGCGTATGCCGCCGCGCGCGACGCCTTTGTCCGCGACGGCCGCAAGGTGTACAACGCCAGCGCGCACACCTGTTTGGATGTGTTTGAACGCTGCGATTTCAATAGCCTCATATTCAAGAAATAGGTTTCTCGGTAAAGTCGCAACTTAGCGACAAAGATTTCTTGCCAACCTCTTCGCGCTATGGTATGCTCCGTATGTGGAGTGTGTTGCCCGCTTGGCGGGGAGGGGGCGCGCAGCGGAAAACTTGGGAGACCGTCATGCGGGATAGGGCACCGAGCGAGATTTGCATCCTGGTGGTGGATGACCTGCCGGAAAACATCCAGGTGGTGAAGGCACTTCTTGAGCCACACGGCTATGATATTCGAACCGCGCAAAACGGTATTGAGGCGCTGGAATTTGTGGCGCTCACCCCTCCCGATCTTATTCTGCTGGATCTCGTCATGCCGGGTATGGACGGATTTGAAGTCTGCCGTCGCCTCAAGCAGGATCCCGAAACCTGGCACATACCTGTTGTAATCATCACGGGGCTCACCGATCGCGAGGCCAATGTCCGTGCGGTGGAGGCGGGTGCCGACGACTTTCTCATCAAGCCCTTTGACCGCGTGCTGCTCCGCGCGCGAATTGCGACATCCCTGAAGACTAAGATGCTGCAGGACGCGGTTTTCGCTTACCAGCAGGAACTTGAGGATCGCGTGCGCGAGCGCACGCGTCAACTCGAAGTCACCCAGCAGGTCACGGTGTTTGGGCTCTCCAAATTGGCAGAATCCCGGGACAATGAAACCGGCGATCACATCGACCGCATGCGTTCCTATGCCTATGAAATCGCGCAACACCTTCGCGTCCAGCCCGATTTTCAGGCCGATATCGACGGCGCTTTCGTCCGGCAAATGTATCAAGCCTGTCCGCTGCACGACATCGGCAAAGTGGGCATACCCGACCGCATTCTCCTGAAACCCGCCAAGCTCACACCGCTTGAATTCGACATCATGAAAACGCACGCCACCATTGGTGGAGACACCCTGCGTGCCGCCGAGCAGGCCGGGGGTAGTGTCTCCTTCCTGGCGATGGGCAGGGACGTTGCTTATTATCATCACGAAAAGTGGGATGGCAGCGGATATCCATTTGGCCTCAGCGGCGAGGATATCCCCTTGGCCGCGCGTATTGTGGCGCTGGCGGATGTCTATGATGCGCTTACTTCGGCGCGACCCTACAAGAAACCGTTCGACCACGAAACCTCACGAGGCATCATCTTGGAGGGATCGGGCAGTCATTTCGATCCTCGAATTGTCGAGGCTTTTTTGGTCTGCGAGGAACGCTTCAAGGAAATCCGGAAAGAATTCAAGGATTCGGGGCGTCTTTCCCCCACGCAGGAATTGATCAGCCAGCTGGAGGCCGTTGAGGAGCCGCTTCTGTAGGCATCCCGCCTTGCAGCGCGATATACGCCAACGCCGCCGCATAGGCGTCCACCCCCGCGTCCCGGGTCCATTCGGTCGTCGGCCCGAAAGAAAATGCACCCAAAGTCCGGGACTCGCCCTTGGCAATGGCTGACGCATTCCACACCGCATCCCGTTCGTTTTCCAGAACCCCGCGCAACCAGAACGGAAGCGTTTCTGGTACGCACAGGGCGGACGTTAAACCGCCCAGCATCTTTGAACGCAACTGGTTATCCAGCTCATCTCGGTGCCGTATCCAGGGATCCACCATTTTCCGACCGAGCACAGCGTTCATACGTATCGCCGCATTGATCCCCATGAGATGGTGCAGGATGGAAACATCCCGGACTGCGTCCCGGCCCTGCGATGGATCATAGCCTGGAAGCGGTGTCCCACCCGGCCCCGATGTCCATTGTTCCAGAAAATCGGCCGAGGCGCGGGCCGCGTCCCAGCTTTCCTCAAACCAAGCTTTCTTCTCGCTCTCGGAAAGCAGCGCGCCGTGCCGCCATAGCCCGCTGAGCAACCACGCGACCGCCTCTGGTTCCAAGACCCAGTGGGGCGAGGCGGGGACACCGTCTGCGTAGTAGGCCGAGGCGAGAGACCCGCTGGGTTGCCCGGGTGTGGATTGCAGGCGCACCTGATTGCGCAGGAAGCGCAGCGCGTCTGCTGCCTGGTTGTGTCGCCCTGCAAGATCCAGCGCAAGCGAGACCCATGCTGTCACCTCGGCAGAAACGATAGGCTGCGCCGGTTCTGCCACAGGCGCACGCACCACCGCTCCCGTCGCGCGGTCGATCGCGTGAAGCAAGGTGGTCAGCGCACGGGCGCGTTGCCTTTCCACGTCCGACTCTGCCACCACTGGAGGATCGAACGTTGCCTCCGCTGCCGCATCTAGAAGCTCGTCCACCCGCTTGCGGTTTGCACCAAAGGCCAGACGCAACGTCACGCTGTATTCCTCACCACGCGACTGAGGCTCAAGTTCGACCGCCACATCACAATCCCCCACGGCGGCCGCTGTTTCCCCGATGCGTCCCTGTCGCACTTGGGCCAGAGGGCCATCCGCCTCGCCCACATTGCCACAGGCGGCGTGGATCGGTCGGTTGGGGCTGGACAGACCCACCCACACCGACGGCACAACCGTTGCCCCCCACAATGCGGCTAGGTCTGGCCCGACAGCGGTGGATGCTTGCAGCAAACTCCGCGTCTCGTGCCTTTGAGCGGCGGATGGAGCCGCCGGGCGAAACTGATAGCCACGAAAAGTCGGCGCGGACATGAGGAACGCCGCAAAATCGACACCCGCCCGATTGAGCGCGCCACACCACGCAACCTCGGGAATGCGCACGGTCTTCGGGTCGAAGTCCTGATACCAGAATATGCGCGGTGCCTCCGCTGTACCGCTCACGGCAATCTGCATTGACAGCGCATCCGCCGATTCCTCCACCAAGGCTATTTGCCGCGCGTGCACCCCCGTGTCTGGCAATACGAGCCGGGTTTCCACCGCCCGTCTGTCCAGCCCAAGGTCGCACTGGGACTCCACCTGCCATGCCGGATCCGCGAGCGAAATCACCTGACCGCGGAGCCCCAGAAAAAAGCCTGCGCAGGATTGACCGCCCTGTTCAGCAGCCAGTTGATTGTTTCCGCCCGGCCCGGGCCAGAAGAACGTGCGCAAATTTCCCCGTGCGTCCAAGCCCGCCGAAAGGAGCCCGTTTCCCAAGGCCGCAGCAACGCCATCTCGAGCCAAGGGCAGCACCGCCGGATTCCATGCCGTCTCCGGCGCACCCAAGAGGCTGGCGGCGATACAGAGCAGGGTGACGGCAATCATGGCTGACTCCTGCGGGACAATTGCCCCTTGAACTGCAGCCAACCACCCCACGCCTGGGCATCGATGGCCGCTTGCCCCAAGTCACCAGTCGCCTCGCAAAGTGGAAGCCAGTCCCGACATACATCGGCCTCATTGCACTCGGGCAACAGTTCCCATCGGGCCGCTCGAAGCAGCACCTCTGACAACACGCCACTCAACTGCCTCCAGTCCAGACGCAACGCGAGGTTGGCGTCCGCTGGACGCCCTCCCTGCAATCCGTCCAGCAGCGCGGCCATGGTTCGTTCCTGTGCGGCAAAGAGCCAGTAGGGCTGCACGGTGGTCATGCAGAGGGTGCCTTCTGAACCAAGCAGGGGTAACTGCCAGCCTTCCCGCCGACCCCAAGCGTAGCGTATCGCCTCCGGGGTGGACACGAAAGGACTCAGCGCCTCGGACATGGTGCCGCCTGTCGGGCGCAGGGCCACCAAGCCAACCTCCGGCACTGGAATAGCCCCAGAAAAATCAATACCCCGGCATACGATCGCGGTTTCCGCAGGACACACCGTGGCGAGGGTCTGCCACAGTCGCCCCACCGTATCGGCCGCACCCGGAAAAGCCAAGGCAAGCGTCCCGTCTTCGGGTAGTGTTTTCGAAAACCAACGGAGCATTGCGTCAAGATCATCATGGGTGCCACCGGCAAGAATAAGAAGCGGCGGGGTACTCCAAGCGTCCGGAAGAGTCAGGGTGCCGCCCCCCGCAAAGGCGGCGTCCAGCATGGCGCGCCCCTCGATGTGCAGTTCGGGCCCGGCCCAGAGGGTGGCCTCCAGTTTTTGCGCTGGATTTGACGCCAAGGCTCGGTCTTGCCAATGCATCTGAAATTTGAGGGCGTTTGTCGACTGCGGCGGGGTCAGCCCGTCCACGCGGGGTGCATTCATCGCAAGGGCCAGATACCCCTGGCTTTCCGAGGCCAGCAAGAAGCCGTCACGCCAGCAATAGTGCAGCCGCCCAAAAAGCGCAGGGCGGCCCGTCTTTTCCTTGAGCCAGCACGTGATCCGCAAGGCGGCACCCGGCCGGAGGCAACAACCCCAGCTTCCCGCACCTTCCGAAAACAGGATCGGACCCCCAATCCAGAAACGAGTCCATCCGGCCACAGAGGCCATCGAGGTCTCGCCCGCCGGGATTTTCGAGAGAACGCGCTGAACTGGGTCGGAAGTCTGCAGTGCCGCGCTGAACGCGGGGAAGTCTGGTGCGAAAGCGAGCCACTGCGCCTCTGAGGGGGCGAAACCCAGGTGAGGGGCCTGCCGCATGCGCATATCCCAAACCGCGAGAAGGCCGACCAGCATCAGGCCTGCCAAAGCGACCGCAGACGCGTACCACCAACGGCGTCGAACCTTGAACATGGTCAACACCCCCAAAACCCCCTACGGTAAACACCGGTCAGGAATTCCAGATGGCCTCCTTCTCCCGGTTCCGCTTCTCTTCAAGCGACTGAATCTGGGAAGCCATGTCTGCTTGCATCCCCTGAAATTCTTCCAAGGTGGTTGCTGTGGCGCAGCGTTGCTCCATGCTCATTTTGACTTCAGCGATGCGCGCGTCAAAACGCTTGTTGATTTCGGCAATCTCAGCGCGCTGCGCCTCGGTGAGTTTCCGCTGCGGGCCACTTTCCCGCTCAAGCCGTTCCATCGCTAATTCATAGGCGCTTTTCATGATGTACCTCGGTAAATGTAGTGGCATTCCGCCGCATTCAAGAGGCGGGACGCCTCGTCTGCGAAAAGGACGGGCCGACTTGAACTAAACTGAAAACTCATCTTCCAGAATGGACGACACAAATCGCTCCACGGAAAGAGGGTAATAACGGCTGTCGGGCGTGATGAACACGCCTGTAGTGATGTCTTCCATGCGATCCAGTTCGCTGAGGCTCTCTCCGAGTACCTGATCCACGGTTTGGTCCAGATGCTTCAGTTCGAGATATTCGGAAGAGCACTCCACCGGCTTGTTGCGAAAGCCCAGATAGCCAAAAACGCGCCCCGCGATCGCCTTGTCCACATTTTCCGCGCCAAAGATTTCCTCGTAGCTCGGTTCGCAATGCGCGGGGCGAATCACAAAGCGGGGCGAGACATGCACCCGCCCCTTCACCCGCGTAGCACCCTTGCTAGGCTCGAAAGAGGCCCCGATGCACACATAGGGCAACTCGTGATAACCGCTGACGATGCCAAACCGGGGGCGACGAATCACCGTGGTCGCCATATAAATCGCCTGCATTTGTTGTGGACTCAGGGGCATAACGAACCTCATTGTCGCGCTGAAGCGCGTCTCCATGAATTGTACCAGCTTAGGGGCTTTTCTCTCAAAGAGTTTCCGTGCAGGGTAGGCCAAGCCATCCCGTTAGCATGACACAATCGGTGTCACAGGATTGTCGCAAGTTCATCCCGCCGCCTTCATCCGGCAAATGAGCTTGTTGGTCGCGCCAGGCGGAAGAGACTGCTGCCCACTTTTCTTCAATTCTTGAACAGCCTCTTCAAGAAATTGGGCACAGGAATACGCCGGGCAGAATTGCCGCGCGAAGACCGGCGGGGAGGTGTTCCACGGCCGCATCGAACCACCCTGCAGGCTGTTGGTTTTCCACAATGCCGTACCCGATATCACGGTAAAGCAGAACCAATTCATGATTGACGGCGCGGACAGCGGAGGGGCGGGCATGCCTGATGCGATCGTTCAGTACGGCGAGAAATCCTGGATTATCCGGAAGTGACAGCAGCTGGGTCATGGCTGGGTGGCTTTCTCTATCTCCGTATTGAACTCGGCTTCCACCGTCTCCAGTAAATAGGTCCCCGCTCTTTGTTATTCCAGGACTCCGAGGATAGTCTTGATGTCAAGAAAATGCGTTTCAACAAACCGGAGGCTAGTATCCCAATCGCCCAGTTTCAGCGGAACCTCGGGCGTCTCTGAAACTTTCAATGTGCTCACGAATTCATCCATAGCATGGTTATCGGACTTTACAAACTCCTTATACTTGGCCGCGCACACTGGGCACAATGCCAAGAACTGCGCCTCATGCTCTTTGGTGAAATAGTCTTTAGAAAGAGCCTCCACCGTTTCAAAGTAATACTCGCCATTGCGTTTCTTGAACGGCATTTCATGCTCGCAGACCTGACACACCATTATCCCATCAGGGTTTGTATACATGCTTCGAAGGCTTGTTCTGCGATCAATTTCGGGCTCGCTAGTCCGGACGCTTCGCTCGCGTTTCTCGTACTCCTTAGCAGGAGCATCAGCATGCTGCTCGGCAACTTTTTCCCGTCGGCGGTCTGAATCCGTTATCGCCTGAGTAGGGAATTCCGGTTTGTTTTTCCTTGATTCTTTTTCAGCAATTAGCCGGTCAATTTCTTCTGGGTTGTCTTTTGTGAACTCAAGACGATCCGGTGAAATACCGCATTTTTTTGCGAGTTCACCAATGTAATTCTGCTTCATGCCCAATTGACTGGCCAACACTTGGTCTCCTTGAAAATCCTCCGGCAAAACGTCGAGTGTTACTTCTGTAGGCGAAACGAACTCACCTTCTTTGTTGGGCAACCACCGGCTTCCAATGAGGAACCGGCCAAATCCTTCAGATTCCGCCTTCGTCTTCTCGCTCCCCTCAAAGGTCTGCCGCGACGAGGATTCAATATATCCCGTGATACACTGCTGATGAGGAAGGGCGATTTTCTTCCAGATATACCGACTCTTCTCCATAGAAGGAGGCAGTATTAGCGCATCATGCAAGCCGTCGACCTTAATTTCGGGATCATACCCCTCTAATCCGCGCTTATGATGGCCCCAACTGGCTTCGATGCTGATATTGTGAGCCTGATCTTCTTTCTTTTTCTCGACTCGCGCGTCATGGGACACCCCAAAGGCCTCCAAGAACTCCTGAATCGCGGCCCCATATTCCCCCCAGACGAACTTTCCTTCTTCATTTCCGGTAAAGTATGCCCCTAGGCCATCACTGTGGAAATAGAGGTCGCCCGGTCTTCTATAGGCCATCGGTCTTGAATCAGCAGATTCGGTGATGATGAACGCCCGTGTTTTATACTCCTTTACCCAGTTTTCTCGGCTGGCCTTTTCGGTCTGCTTCTTGATGCGGGGCCAACAAGTTTCCGCGAGAAACCGCATGTTCGATAGATGGCGTTTTCGGTCAATCTCTGATTCCAATGAAAGATGCGCCATGCGGAAAATTATCGTCTTCGCGGCCTCAATAGGATTGAGGGCAGTAACTCCGAGGTCCTTAAAGTTCTCAACCATCTTTCCGTCGTATTCCTCACTGAGGAAGTGTGGGGGGGCTCCATCTTGGAAGAAGGAGAACCATTCCTTGTCAAACAGAGACACTTCAGTCGGTTTCTTGTAGAGCGGACCGGTCGACGATTCTGTTTGTGTCAAAACGAACGAGGATTTGCATAGGGCATCCTGTAGTTTCGCCTTTTTCTCCTGAGAGTCAGTGTCAAGCGCCTGACAGATTTTCCCTATGTCGTGCCGGTGCTGCTTTAGCGGAACAGGGGCCCTATACGAGGGAAGAATAGCCGTGATGACATTCTCAACGATATCGAACTCTTGGACGCCGAGCTCTTGGAAAAACTCCTGATTTGATTTGTTATACTCGTCATCAATGAATTTGACTCCATGATTTTCCCTCCAAAGGGAGGTGTCCTTTTCGGAGCTCCAATAGAGTTCTGCAGGTTTTGCGTAGGCGTGACTAGATTTGCCGGGCTTTTCCACAAGAATGAATGCCGTATCACCGAGATGCTTCTTCAGGCTTTCCTTTTCTAGTTTGGGCGCCTCCCCCACTGCCTTGAGAATCGTAGCGATGTGCTTGAAATGTCGTTTTCGCGGGACATGTTCTTCATATTCTGGAATGATCAAATCGACAACCACATCGGTCAAACTATATTCTCGGACACCTATGGCCTTGAGAAATTTCTTTGCTTGATCAACGTCCTGATTGTCAACTGAGTACGTTGCTCGCTCAACCGGCTGCAGCTTATGCTTTACATCCATCTGGTCAACAGGAAAACAAGATTGGCGGCCGACTTGATATCTTCCAGAAGCGAGCCGAACAAGCGGAAGGTTTCGGAGAGTTGCTTGGTACTCAGAGCTGGCGTTCTCCGAAAAGGTCGTGATGAGCAGCGCATAGAAACTCCGGTGCCATGGCATACTCTTGGACTTGAGCCATGCTTCCATCGTTTCCGGGATAGATGAGAAATGGAGAACCAGTTTTTCCAACTCTAATTGCTCGATACCTAAGCCCGCGAGGAAATTGTCCTCACATTGATGCCGTTGTGGGGGATTTGCGGCCCAAAGCGGAGCCCCTTTCGGTTTGTTAAGTAGATGGGCCAAATCCTTGTCGTCAATGACCACCTGCAGCTTGGCGGACCCGCGAAATATGCTTCGTGCCGAAGCATGTCCGTCGCGTTTCATCGGGACAAGATCCTGAACCTGGAATTCCCTAACCAGCCGGGCCAGAAGTGGCTGATAGAGCGTCGGCAGATTGTCCTTGTTGTTGGGTAGCAGCGCCAACGTGCGCACGGTCAGCAGGCCTTGGTCCCGAATGGCGTGCATAGATTCGGCCAGTAGTTCGGCCAAGTGGTCGCGTAGTGCGTTGTTTCCCGGGCAATCGCGCACACTATCCCGCGCCACAGTGGAGGCAAATGGTGCGTGTAGATGGAAGCGGAGATTGGAGGTCTCCTTGTCCGCCGGGAAATAGATACAGACGCGCCCCCGCTCGAGTGGCACAAGTTCCCATTCGGGTATGGCACCGACGTCTTTCTTTTCCTTAATGCCCGCTCTTGTTGCGACGGGCGACAATCCGAAGGCCAAGACGATTCGGCAAGTTTTCAGCTGTTGGCCTTCATTCTCAGCCTCGTCGTCTTGCACCTGAACCTCTTTGTCGAACTTGAGAAACCAAGTAGACGAAGGGGCGAGTTCATCAGGCTGTTGTACGCGAATCTCGAATCGGTGGTCGCCATGCCCTATTCGTTCGATGTAGCCAAGAGACGTATCAGGAAGCAGATATTCGATCTTGCGGATACGCGTGAGGAAGAGCAGCGTGGCCGCGTCGAGTTTTCTTAGAAGCGTTTCGATCTCGTTTCGCGCGCGATCCGCTGACTTCTTCGGGTTGTTAAAAGGCAGAATGAATCGCGTTTGCTTGTCACCCGGCTTGATCCGCGCAGTGCCGATCGGTTCCGGCACTACCATGTCATGGACTTGGAAATGAAACTCTCCCGATTCGATTCCCGGTGTTTCGGTATAGGCAAAAACCGCCTTGAAGCCGACGCCAAATTTCCCGATGTTGGTGGGGTCGTCGCGTTTGGTGCTGAATCCGATGCTGGTAATAGCGTCGACGTCTTCGAAAGAGAAGAGCCTTTCTCCATTATGCTCAAATTCGACGCGGTTCTCCTCCAAGATGAACCGCACTTCTTGAGCATGTGCGTCTTCGGCGTTCTGCAGGAGTTCGTAGATGAAGTGGGCGTTGTCCGGGTAGAGCTCCGTGAGCAGGTGTTTCAGACCCGTTTCAAATCCATTCTCACGGTTTGCCTCGACCCATCTCTTGCGCTTTTCCATCAACTCTTGTATCATTCGGCATTCTCCTCAAGAATCTGAAGCACCCCATACGCCACGGGTTCCGCGATAATGTCGGCCCGCTCTGCTGCTATATCCAATTCCTGCGTGCGCCGAGCGTAATCAGCTTCCGCAGAAGCCATTTGCGCTTGGCGCATTATCCTTATCTTTTCGTCTTTGGATTGTTCGGCTTGCTCTCTTAGCAACGCCACTCTTGCAGCGTGGCTGGTGTTAAGGCTTTCCTTGCGGTACTGGGCCATCCGGCGCGTTTTTTCGACGTGGTCTTCACGTGCCTGAGTCCAGAGTACGTGGTGTTGAGCATCGAGCGCACTCGATGCGGTCGCAGGTACATCAAAGTTGCGGGAACTACCGGTCTCGACGGCCTTGGCCAGGAGGTCAGTGAGCAAAGGCGTGATCTCCGGTGAATTGACCACAGGTTGCAGAACCACGTCTTGACGGATACCCTGAAACTGCCACTGATAGATGGCAAACTCGTAGGTGCCGGGAGGGGCCTCATCGGAAGTCACTTGGAAGGCAGCCGCTGCGGGCCTTTCCTGGCCCAACGCCACAGCCGCCTGTTTGGCGAGAGGATGAATGGGTGTGATGAAGGCGGCCTTCGGATTCTGGGCCGCGCATTGGGCGTCAAAGGTGATGGAGAGATTGGGATCGCCGCCTTTCAGCCATCTGTCCCATTCGCCATATACGGTGCTTTTCAGCCGGGACAGTTTCTGGAGATCATTGCGCAAGGCAGACCGCGCTTCCTGTGAAAGCCGAAGCGTCTTGAGCGGTTTCTCGCCGAGGATGAAGTCTTGATCTTTTTCGCAGGTTTCTTTGAGATAGAAGCTTATGAGTTGCTGGATGGCCGTGGGCGAGAGCCAGAAACTGGACGCATCCTCAATTTCGTTTTTCATATGATCCTGTGGTACCCGAATGCCAAACAGTTCGACTTGCTTTTCCTCCAGCGCGTTCTGTTCCTGGATTAAACGAATTTCATTGTCTGCCAATTGCTGGAGCTTGTGGTTGCGTTCTTCTTCTGAAAGCTGGAGATCTTCCGCGATATTGCGAATATCCCGGGTGATTTTGCCGAGGATTTCCTCGGCATCGCCCATGGCATGCTCGAATATTCCGATACGAAGCAGGCACCGCTCGTAAATGCTGGCGTCGACGGTTCCAGGCGTGACCAGGTTGTAGATGGCCACGGATTCGCTTCTCTGCCCGTTTCGGTCAATGCGACCGATGCGTTGTTCGATCCGCATGGGGTTCCACGGCAGATCATAATTCACGATGCAGTCGCAAAATTGATAATCGAGGCCTTCACAACCGATTTCGGAGAAAAGCAGGACATCAAGCGCGTCTTCCTCTTCGCGCGGGCTTTCAAAGCGACTCCTAAGATCCATGCGATCTTCGTCCGGAGTCTTGCCGTGGATGAGGCCGATGCGGAATTCACCGGTCCCTAATTGGTCACGCAAATAGTAAAGCGTGTGGTGGAAGCTGCTGAAAAGCATGATCTTGTTGTTGGAAAGGTTCTGTTTGTTCCGGATGATTTTCCGCAATGCTTCTAATTTCGGATCGAAAGGATCGAGGTTTTCCGCCATTTTTAGAATGGCTTGAATCTCCCTTTCTATCTTGTCGATAGCTTTCACATCGGCGACAGTTGCTGAATCATCCGCCTCTTCCCAGGCCAGTTCGTCCAAGTGCCGACTTAGAATCTCTTGGAGAAATGGCGCAAGTCCGAACAAACAACTGGCGGCTTGCCGCCGGATGGTGGTCATCATGAATTTGACGTTTTTGTCGCCATGTATCGCCAGAAATATCTTCGCTTGAACTTGTAAGATCGCATCGTGGAGTTCTCTTTGCGCACTCGTGAATTCCACCGTTACGGTTTGGGATTTACGGAGGGTGAAGTCCCCAATGTCCCGACGCCGGGTGCGGTTGATGATTCCCGCAAAAGTGTGTAAGGATTCAATATCGGCAATCAGCCTGATGCGTTCCTCTGGAGAAATACCACCATCCTCTGAAAGCTGCCGTTGCATATCGGTGAATTCGGGGTTTGGTTTCAGAATTGCCTGTCCCCATGCGGTTGATGCGGCCTCGCTCAGGTATGACGATGTTCGGCCCGCCCATCCATCCCCTTGGGCTCGGGCAGCCGCCGCAGCCTGATTGATGAATGGGTTGGGCTCCGCCATGTGCTCAAAGCTGGCCTTGTCGATGATCAGATCCGGGCGCAGCGTGTTCAACAGCACAAAAAGGTCGTCTGCTCCAAGTTGTATGGGGGTGGCCGTGAGAAAGAGCACGGCCTCGGCGTGATCGCAAAAGAATCGAACCGCCTTGTGACTGAAGGTCTCCGGGTTTCTAATGTGGTGCGCCTCATCCACGATAACCAAGTCGAAGCGCGGAGGGGGATCCAGGGCTAGGAGTCCCTTCTTGCGCTTCCGTTTGTTGCCCGGGTCAGGGCCATATAGAAGGGTTTCATCAAACAGGGAATATGGAACGATTACCCGTGAGTGCTGCTCCGGCCATTGCCCGTCGAGATCCATTTCATTGATGCAATGCCTCAGACCAGGGCCATCAAGATGGGTAAAGTGTTCCTCGAACCGCTTCATCTCATTGAGCCACTTGGACTCGGTGATTAAGGGGCGTGGGCAGATAATGAGCACGGAGCGAAGATCGCGCCTTGCCTGCAGTTCTCGAAGGATAAGGCCTGCCTCGATGGTCTTACCCACGCCGACTCCATCGGCGATCAGCAGGCGTGGGCGATCCGAACGGATAAACTTGAGCACAGGCCGGAATTGATAGGGAATGAAATCGACACGGGCGGTATTTAGCGAATAGAGCGTGGAAAGGCCGGGATGTAGAATTTGCAGCGCCGTGAGGCGGGCATGAAATTGTTCGCAAGTTACCGGTTGCCTCTCCTCCGCCGGAACAATCCCTTGAAGTTGGGAAGCGTAGTAGATCTGGATTCCCCCACCCATGAAAACCTTGAAGCGGTTCTCTTGCGAGGAGAAAAGGACTTCGATTACGGCACCCTGGATCGCGGGATTGGATTTCAACATGACCATCTGACCTGGAGCGAATTCCGCGCCACCCTCCAGCCTTGGGGCTGGATCTTGGGGTGCCTCTTCCTTCACTTGGATGCTCATGGGCGATTCCCTAATCAGCATGGACTTTTTTGCGAAGCGTATCTCTTCAAGAAACGCTTCGTCCGCGCCAATTGCGGCAGCGAAACGCTGAAGTGTATCCAGATCGCGGTAAACGTCCTCGCCGGGAACTCCATCCGTGCCCGCATGCGCCCATCGATTGCGGATGGTTTGCATCTCCTTCACATAATGGCGGGCCTCGGCGGAAAGATGATTCTTTGATGTAATTTCAAACCAGTTCTGGTCGAGAACCCGCAGTAAGGCGGCCAGATCGAGGCTTGTTAGTGAGGGGCCCGGCTGATGCGCCAGGCGCTGCTGCTGATTGACCGAAAGACGATCCACGACCAGCTTCTTCCACCAATCGTCCCCGATGGCCGGAAGGACATGGTTAAGAAAGCGGGCCAGATGAGAGGTGACTCCCCCTAGTAGCGGCGCAACCAATTCCTGCGCTTTCCTCGTTCCAGTTTCCAGTTCCATGGCCTTCCCCGCTGACCGCTCCCCTATGGAACGGCATTGATCTTCCCGTCTCAAGGTCTATTACAGCACTCCGCACAATGTACTGGAATTCAGTCGGGATGTCAACGATTCTTGGGGCGCGGCCTTAAATCCGGCTCTGATTCATCGTGGTCAGGATGGCGCGAATCTCGTCGCAATCCCGAAACCGATCCGAGGTCTTCTTGGCAATCATCTTCATGATGACATCGCCCAGGGCACGTGGGCATTTGGGATTTGCCTGGCTCGGATGATCAGGAAGGTAGTGCAGGTGGCATTGGTAGAGGCGCTGAATACTGTCGACGGGAAAGGGAACCCGGTCGGCAAACATCATGTACATGGTGATCCCCAGCGAATACTGGTCGGCGGACGGCGTGGCTTTCTCCCTGCGGATGAACTCCGGGGCGACAAACATCGGCGTAATCTGTTCTCCGACCGCCCCCGCAAACAACTCCAGCAGGTAACTGTTGCCGTACAGGGAAAAGTCCGCGACCTTGGGAACGCCGCGCCGCGTGAACAACACGTTCGACGGCTTGAAATCGTGGTGCATAAATCCATTGTCGTGCAGATACTGCAAACCGGAACAGATCGAAATGGTGATGTTAAGCCGTTCCTGAATGTTCCATGGCCGATTCAGGATATACCACTTCAGATTAGGGCCGTCCACATACTCCATGCTCATACAGCGGCCGTCTTTTCCGTCGATGAACTCGAAAATCCCCACCACATTGGGGTGGGAAAGCTTGTTGGAGCGCTTGATAGACTTCGCGAGATCGCGCACATGCAGGGCGTTGCGGAAAAAATTCTCGTGGAACAGCTTGACGGCCGCCACATCGCCCTTGATGGTGTCGATGCCGCGATAAACCCGGCCCGTACCTCCTTCACCGAGGATTTGGTCGAGTTTGTAGTGATACAGGGTCGGACGATCGGGAGTCAGTGTATCCTGGGACATGAGAGACACCCCTATGTGTCGAGATCCAGTTCCAAAGGAATCGGCTTGGCATCCGCCCACAATCCGTCCAGATCGTAGAACTCACGCGCGGTCTGACGGAAGACGTGGAATAGAATCGAACCAAAATCGATCAGCATCCAGCCACCCTGAAAGGAGCCTTCGGTGCGCAGCGGGCGCAGGCCCGCCTCCTTCATGCCATCGTGCACTGTGTTGAAAATGGCCTTGAGCTGGGGTTCGCTGTTCGCCGAGCACATCACAAAACTATCCGCGATGAGGGTCAAGCCCCGCACATCAACCGCGACGAGATTGACTGCCTTTTTGCTGGCGGCCAAGTCGGCAATGCGCCGGGTGTGAATCAGGAAAATATCATCCTGTTCCACCGTTATTTTTCGTACTGCGAGCGCCAATATCGTTCTCCTATCCGTTGAGCAGTTTACGGAGCAGGTCTTCGGCCAGCTTGGGATTTGCTTTCCCTTGCGAGGCCCGCATGACCTGTCCCATCAAAAAGCCCAGGACTTTTTCGTTGCCACCCTTGTATTGTTCCACCTGCGCAGGATGGCCCTCGGCCACCTGTCGCACGATGGCTTCGACTGCCCCCGTGTCGCTAATTTGCACCAGCCCCTTTTCTTCGACCACGGCCTTCGGCGTCTTGCCCGTCTCAAAAATGTCGCGCAGGATGTCCTTGGCCATCTTCCCACTGATGGCACCGTCGCCAATCAGCGTGAGTAACTCGGCGATGTGTTCCGGGGCCACCTTGCAATCCGTGATTTCCTGTTTGGCGTCGGTCAACAGGGCTTGCAGATCCACCATGATCCAGTTGGCCGCCTTCTTCGGATCCGCGCCCGCCGTGATCACCGATTCATAATAATCCGCCATGGGACGACCGGCGGTCAACACGCCCGCATCATAGGGCGAGAGACCGTAGGTCGTTTGGAAGCGTTTGCAGCGGGCCTGCGGCAATTCGGGCAGTGACTCGCGAATGCGCTGTTCCCAGGCTTCGTCCACCACAATGGGGGTGAGATCCGGCTCGGGGAAATAGCGATAGTCGTGTGCGGATTCCTTTTGGCGCTGCGAGAAGGTCACGCCGCGATCCGCGTCCCAGCCGCGCGTTTCCTGCAAAACCGCGCCACCCTCGCGAATCACGTTGATCTGCCGCTTGATTTCGAAGTCGATGGCCTTGTGCACCCCGCTGAACGAGGCCACATTCTTCACTTCGGTCTTCGAGCCGAGCGCGGTCGTCCCCTTCGGGCGCACGCTGATGTTCGCCTCGGCCCGCAGTGAACCCTCTTCCATGTTGCAGTCGCTTACCTCGAGGTATTGCAGCGTCTGTTTCAACAGCGTAAGATACGCATAGGCTTCGTCCGCGCTGTGAATGTCAGGCTCGGTCACAATCTCCAGCAGGGGCATACCGCAACGATTGAAATCGACACCACTCTGTCCGCCACCAATGGTGTGCGTGTTGCGCGCGGTGTCTTCCTCGATATGTGCGCGCGTGATGCCGATGCGCTTCTCAACGCCATTCACTTCGATGTCCATATAGCCGCCGTGGCATAAGGGCAGATCGTACTGGCTGATTTGGTAGTTTTTCGCCAAATCCGGGTAGAAATAATTCTTGCGGTCCATCTTGGACCATCGCGAGATGGTGCAGCCCAGCGCCAGACCCGCCGCCACCGACTTGTTTACCATGTCGACATTCAGCACCGGCAGGGTCCCGGGCATGCCCAGGCAAACCGGGCACACGTTGGTGTTGGGCGGCGCATGGAAGTCCGTTCCGCAGGCGCAGAACACCTTCGACTTGCTGTTGATCTCGACATGGACTTCCATGCCGATGACGGCCTCGTATTCCATCCTGTCGTCCTCAAGCAATGGGCGGCTTGCCCATGTCGAATCCACGGTTTTGTTCATAGGCGTGTGCCGTCCGGAGCAATGTCTCCTCGGCGAACGGCTTCGCAATAAGCTGCATGCCGATGGGCAGTCCGCTGCTGCTCAATCCGCACGGCAGCGACAAGCCCGGCAGCGTGGCCAGATTCACCGAAATGGTGTAGATGTCGCTGAGGTACATTTCCAGCGGATCCGCCGTCTTTTCGCCGAAGCGAAAGGCCGGTGAAGGCGTCGTCGGGCCGAGCACCACATCGCATTTTTCAAAAGCCTCGTCAAAGTCCTGCTTGATAAGGCGTCGCACTTTTTGCGCCTTCAAATAATAAGCGTCGTAGTAGCCACTGGACAGTACATAAGTTCCCAGCAGGATGCGCCGACGCACTTCCGGGCCGAAGCCCGCGCTCTTGCTCATTACATACATCCCGCGCATGTCCTTCGCGTCGGGATGGCGGAAACCATAACGCACGCCGTCGAATCGCGCAAGATTCGCGCTCGCCTCGGCCGTGCAAATGATGTAGTATGCCGCGATCGCGTAATCGCAGTGCGGCAGGGAAACCTCCACCGTTTCCGCGCCCAGACCGCGCAATACTTCGATCGCCGCCATCACCTTTTCGCGCACTTCGGCCCCCAGCGCATCCGTGAAGTATTCCTTGGGCAAACCGATGCGTAGCCCCTTCACGTTCCCCGTCAGGGCGGCTGTAAAATCGGGCACGGCCAAATCCACGGAGGTCGCGTCCATCGGATCCCGGCCGCAAATCGCATTCAAACACAAGGCCGCATCCCGCACGTCTTTTGTCAGTGGGCCAATCTGGTCCAGCGACGAGGCAAAAGCTACCAGCCCAAAGCGCGAGACGCGCCCGTAGGTCGGCTTGATACCCACACAACCGCACAAGGCGGCCGGTTGCCGGATCGATCCTCCGGTATCGCTGCCCATGGACATGGAACAAAGATCCGCTGCCACGGCCGCTGCCGAGCCACCGCTCGAGCCGCCGGGCACACAACCCAAGTCCCACGGGTTTTTCGTCGTCTTGATGGCGCTGTTCTCCGTCGAGGAACCCATGGCGAATTCGTCCATGTTGACCTTGCCTAGAAACACCGCGTCTGCTGCTGCCAATCGCTGCACCATCGTTCCGTCGAAGGGGCTCCGATAACCTGCCAGCATTTTCGAGGCACAGGTCGTTTCGCCCTGCTTGGTGCACATCAATTCCTTGAGCGAGATCGGGACGCCCGCCAGTATGCCGAGGGTCGCGCCACTGCGGCGCTTTTCATCTACCCGGTCGGCCATCGCCAGCGCATACTCCTCCCAGATCTGGGTGTAGGCGTCGATTTTTCCGTCCAGCGCATGGATGCGGGCCAGATGCGCCTCGGTTACCACACGCGCCGTCACATCACCGCGCACCACGGCTTCCCGGATTTCATGTCCCGTTTTGTCACACCACGGCGCGGTCATGCGTTACCACCTTCCAGAATCTTGGGCACGATGAAGTACTCCTCGTCGTGATTGGGCGCATTGCGCAGCGCCTCCTCGCGCGGCAGGGATTCTCCCACGCAGTCTTCGCGGAAAACGTTCGTCATCTCGAGGGCATGCATCATCGGCTCGACATTTGTCGTATCCAAGGCGTTCAACTGATCCATATAGGCGAGAATATCGCCCATTTCATGGACCAGACGTTCCTTTGCCGCCTCGTCCAGCTCCAGCTGGGCAAGACCCGCCACATGCTCGACCTCTGCTTTGCCAATTCTGCTCATGATAATCCTCTACCGGAAAAGTACTTTTCGGGCCATATAGGATAGCACAAAACGCCGTTTGTGTTCCATTGCCGATTCCAGCGATCTTAGGCACCCCGGTGTAACCTTTCCTGGACAGCCCATTACCCCTATGCAAGTGTCGGGGTTTTCGCGCGGGCTTGAATTTGACGCGCCGGTGGTGAATACTGGAGGCGGAGAGGGATTCATTCCGATGTGGCGGTCTTTACGAAACTATTCACTCGCCGTGGCTTGGTTGCTGGTTCTTGGCCTGAGCGCCTGCTCGGGGCCAACGCAAACGACCGTGCCCGCCCAAAATCCGGGGATTTCTGTCGAAAAAACAGAATTGTCGTCCGCTTCGGGGTCGCAGGAAGGGGCTGTTGATGAAGGTGAATCCGCCCAAGAAGGCGAGACCATCCCCCTGATTCCCGCAACGACCCAGAAGACCTTGTCGGCTTCTCCTGTCATTCTCGCCGATGATTTTGAGACCTTGCCGCTCGGTATTGGCTACGAGGATGCCGTCGCCGCCATGGGCGCACAGGGTCGGACTTCGGGCGAGGGAGAGTCGCTGGTATGCCGCTGGCGCACGGAGGGGCGCACCCACGTCGCCCGTTTTGAGAACGGAAAACTCATGCGCAAGGTCGTGCTTGGCCCGCCTCCGCCGGAAAAACAGGACGAGCCGCAAGGGCAGATCCTTACGCCGGTTGCGGTGGGAGCGCTGGAAGAAGGCATGCGGCTGTCCGACGCCAATGCCTTGTTGGGCTTCGCCGGGGAACTGGTTGGTTCGGACGAGCAGGGTGGCACCGCTTATCGGTGGCGTGATGCGCAGGGAAACCGCTGCACAGTCTGGTTTGAGGACGACCGGCTCGTACGAAAATCGGGCCTGTATCAGGCGGGCAGTCTGGAGGAGACGCCCGGCACCGGCATGGCCGCCCCAATCCAGACCGCCGAAAAACCAGCACCCGCATCCGATGACAACACATCGGAGGAATCCACTTCGGAAGTCCTAGAGGTCCCGGCGGAAAACACACCCGCCCAAGTCTCCGAAGAACCCGAAAATCCGCCACAATCCACCCCTGCGCGCAAGGTCGTGGTACTCGGTGCGGACAGGAAAGCAGCCGAAAAAGAGACCGACACAGCGCCCGATGGAAACCGGATTACCCGGATTTCGGAAACCAAACACTTGCACCGGGCCCAGTTGCCGGCGTATTCTCATTCCCTTCGTCGTGGCGTGTACCGGGTGCGTTTCGAGAACACCAGCGAGGCCGTGCTGCTCGCGGGCCTGCGTAGTGGACGCTGGGGACAGGACGTCAAGGTTGCGCCCGGACAGACACAGGATATGCGCCTCGATCGAGGTTCGTATCACATCTTCTTTATTGCGGGTTCCGACCCGTACACGTTGCGGGATGGCGGAGAATTCCGTCTCGACGGCGAGAGCTTGTCTGATGCGAGGGTAATGATCAACGATACCGAGGCCTTGGTGGAAAGCCTATCCATCATGGATTTGTGGTGATAGGCCCGTCCAAGGCAGGAAGACTGAAATGAAACGGGTTTCCCCGAAGAATGCAAGGTAGGACATGGAAATGAATGGAACCGCCATCGGGCATGAACGCTTCTTGAAATCATGGGTGTGGGTATTTTTGATCGCCTTGGGTGCCATGCTGGGAATGGCGGGGAATCTCCATGCCCAGTTGCAGGAATCCGCCCCGGAAAGCGATGCGGCCACAACCCCTGCCCCAACAGTCGGCACGCCACCTGCCGCGCCGGTCAAGGTTACCGCCAGCCCTGCGACCGCCAAGCCGCGAACGATGGTTCGACGCGCCCTGCAAACACCATCTTGGATTTACCCGCTGCTCCCCTTATGGAATGGTGCTCGCTTTGGCGGGTGGACCCATGTTTTCGTGACGCTTCCCTTGGTGGCGAGCGTGGTCGCACTGGCTTTTGCCTTCGGCCCCCGGTTTCAACGTACCGGATTCTGGATCCGCCGAGAGAAACACAACCCGCGCAAGGCGGAGGACGCGAGGTTTACCGCCCGCACCTTTCTTTCCGTTGTGCTGGGTTTCTGCGCACTGCTTTCCGTGTGCAACTACATTTTCTTCGAGGAGCACTTGGGTTTCTTTCGCGCGCCAGAACTCAACCGCGCGGATGAACCCAACTATACCCCTGAGTTCAGCCACTTTTTTAATGCCTACGAGTTTTACCACTACTACATTGGCACCAAATACGCAGCCGAGGTGGGCTACACCAACATGTATGCCGCCACCCTGGTGGCGGACGATGAAACAGGGATGAAATTCCGCTCTAAGTCCGGTACCCTCCGAAATCTGGCCACCGGCGATCACAGCCTGACCGTCAAGCAGGTGCTGGCCGATCGGGAAAAGTACAAAGCTCTTTTCAGTGAGGAACGATGGAAGCAATTCGTACGGGATATCGTGTGGTTCAAGAATCTCGACCAGATGCCCGTTTTGCGATGGAGCGGCATCCTGCAGGACAAGGGGTATAACTCGACGCCCGTGGTTTCAATGGTGGTGGGCGGGATTTTCAGCAACCATTTCAGCCCCGACCGACCCTGGCAGATGATGTTTCTTGCCATGCTGGATCCACTCCTCATTACGATTGCCACCGGTTTGGTCATCTGGACCTTTGGTGGACGCGCGGCGATGTTCATGCTCGTCCTGCTCGGCACTCATTATGTCATGCACTGGTGGCACATGAAGGGCGCGTTTGTCCGCACTGATTTTGTCATGTGCCTCATCATGACGGTGTGCCTGGTGAAAAAAGAACGCTACGCGCTCGCCGGGGTGCTCACGGGCTGGGCCGTGCTGTCGCGCGTCTTTCCCGTGGTCTTTCTTTTCGGCATCGGTGCCAAGATCTTCTGGGAGCTTTTCGACGCCGCATTGCCCGGGTTACAGAAACGCTTTCCCCATTGGGGCTTGGGCATCGCGGAAGACACAGACGCCGGAAGAAAACAGCGCCTCACCCAATATGGCCGCTACTTCACCACCTTCATCGTGCTTATCGGGGGCATCCTGCTCGGCAGTTTGGTCTATTGGCGCGGGATAGCCCTGTGGCAGGACTTCGCCGCCAAGATTCGGTTTCACAATGACAGCATTTCCACTTGGCGTCTCGGCTTCAAATACATCTTTTTGGCGTCCTTCAACTCTGCGATCGGCTGGACCACCCCTTTCCGCGACTGGACGCCGGTGTGTCAGGACAAGTGGTTTGAAACCTACAAAGGTCTGTGGTGGTCCATTCAGGGCGGTTCCCTGCTCCTGGCGCTGATCGCAGCACGCGGACTCAAGCCCTATCAGTCCATCATCTTGGGTTTTGTGCCGTGCTTCTTCCTCGCCTCCGCCACCTACTACTACTTCATCTTGCTGCTCGTCCCGCTCCTGTTCTTCGCTGAAGAGCCGGAACGCCTCTCGCGCGCCTTGGGCATGGCTTGGATGTATATCACCGGCATAGCGGGGTATGTCTTCTACGATCTAATCACCACCGCCGGAAGCCACTGGATGCAACGTGAATATGCCACCTACTACTGGATCGACTGGATGGTATTTGTCACCGTGCTATGGATGCTGGCGCTCGCTTTGCGCGAAGGGCGGGGACGGCACACGGCGAATCTCATGACCGCCGTGACCGCTGCGTTTGGGTGGGCATTGTACCTGCAGTGGCCGCTTGCCGGAACCCCCACGCCACTGCCGCTGCTCTTTGCCTTCTTGTACGGCGTCCTGATGTTCGGCATGGAACTGTACCGCGAACCACTTGAACCGCGCCTGGCAAAAATCATGGAGAACATGTCCCGCAAAGTACTACCGGCCCGCTTCCTACGACCCACTGCATAGGCGACCGGATTACAACACAAGCCCAGCGGGCAGAAAGGCGCGATGCCGCAGGATGACTTCGGGCAATCCGCCGGGGCAGGTGTGGGTGGCGGCGTGGAATGTGTGGCCCCGGGTCATGTGGAAGGGCAGTGCGCAGCACAAGGGAATCCCCGCCGCACGAATGGCGATGGTGCCGGATTCGCTGTCCTCAAAGCCCGCCACGTTGGCGAAATCCTGCGGCAGGATGCCAATCCGGTACAGGGCCAGTGAGTAAAGATCGCGGTGGGGCTTCAGCCGGATCTCGCTGGAGTCTGAGGCGGTGATGAAGCCGTTGTAGAAAGCGAGCGGGTCGGCAAAACCCTGGCGGATGAACGCGCGTTTTTCGGCGGGAATGTCCCAATCATCCACCTCGTCCTGAAGAATGCGAAATACTTCCCCGAGCACGATGCCAGCCTCGTATTCGATGGAGGAGGTCACAATGGCGGCGCGGGCGGGATGCGCAGCGAAGTGCGCGCCGAGTGTGCGCAACAGTTCCGCCGCTCCTTTCAGGTCAACACCCTCGGCATCGCCCGTCTTCTGCAGATGTGCCACCAAGGCGGGCGCGCAACCCTGCGCATCCGCGCCAAGCCAACCCTTGATCAACGCGAGATAAACACCCACGCCGGGCATCGGCTCGATAAGATTTCCACCGGACTGGCCGAGCACGGAGGCGGCCACATCCTCGCCTTCACCCGCCTCAATACGAGCTAGAATCTCGTGATAGCGCTGGTAATAAATATCAACCGAGAGGCGCACCAGTGCGGGGGTTTGGTCGATCGCGTAGGCGGAACCAAACTGCGCCACGAGCCCACCCACCAGCGTATCCGCATTCGATCCTTCGACGGCACCGACCATGAGCGCATGAAATCGCCTGTCGTCTAGCAGCGCGCCCGCGCCCAGCGCCAGCACATTCGAGCGCACCTCGCGACGGCGTCCTTCGTCTGCGCCCTGCCCCAAAGTCCAGGCGGCCGCCCGAATATGCCACGCGCGCACGGCATCAAGCGAAATGTGCGAACCATAGGTCTGGATGAGGTATTCGACATGCTTTGTGGTGCTGTTACCGATAATGTGCGGGTAGTCCCGCGCCTGATCCAATCCGCTCCACACGCCTTTCGTGGGCCGATTCGTAATTCTCCGTACCATGGTTTCGAGCGAATGAATACAGAGCGGTTCCGTTGTGGTGGTCGTGCCGTCCATGTCCATCACCGCGCCAAACAGCCCCTCGCGCAATTCGGCGGCGGGCGGTGCAAAAGGATAGAGGTCGTAGGGCGGGAAGACATACTGGGGGTTGGACACCACGGCAAACTGCCCGCCCAAACCACGCAGCAATTCCACCGCCGTTTCCACGGGGGCGTATTTTGGGATTTCAGGGGTCATGGATATTCTCCTCTATGGCGAGAAAAAACATCCCCCGGCGCTTCGCGCGGCATGTCCGTTTTCAGGGCGACAGGCCGTGGGTTATTCTCTCGCATTGCTGCGCAGACGGGATTCCATCGTTTTCAAAAGGGTTCAGCTATTCAAAAACTAGACGCCCGAACTTGTCCGGCTGGTGAAAATTCAGTGCTTCTCCGATGGGTGACCATGTGGCCCAGTGCGGATGCGAATTGTTTTCGGCGCACTTGTTGAAGTTCGCGTGCCACGTCTTCCCCTTGAGATCGCCCAGCGGTCCGACATAATGCGCCATCACCGCCAACGGAATCCGGAACCCCAGCGTCCATGTGAGCGGGTCCGCGATTTCTTCAGGCACCGACGCGAAAAACGGCCCGCGCACCTCGACCGTGCGACCCAGTGCCTCCGGCAATCGCTCGCTTTTGAGCAGGTCGCCGTTCGGCAACCGGGTGGGGTCTTCCACATGCCCGCAAAGAAGTTGTCCGCAGGCGTTCATCTCAAAATTGAAGTAGCCATGGCCTTCGGCGGGCTGCACGAAGAATTCCACGCACGCGTCCTCATACACATCGCTTTGGTAGCCCATGTGGACGCACCTCACATAGCGATCCGCCACGGAGAAGATGCCATACAGGGCGTTCTCGTCGTAAACGAGGCGGGCCAGCGTGCGGGGACGGTGTGCGCTTCCGGCCGGATGAAATTGATCCACCTCAAGCGGGTCAGCGACTTGCCACTCAGGCGCATCCCAAGCCGCATCAATGGCAATGGGCGCGACAACGCGCCGGACGGTGTATGAGCGCGTCATACCGGCTAGTCCACCTGCTTGCCGCAGCACTTCTTGTACTTTTTGCCGCTGCCGCAGGGACAATCATCGTTGGGCCCCACCTTCGGGGCGACACGAACCGGCGCGCGCTTCGGACGTTCAGCTGAGCCGCCACCGCCGCCACCTTCCACGGACTGCGCTGCGGACGCCTGCCCGGCGAGATTGAAGCGGGTGTTGTCGAACGAGGCGAAGCTGCTATCGGCCTCCTTGTCCGCCGCCACATAGCTGTACTGCCGCAGCTTGGCAAAGGGATCTTCCTGAGGTTGCGAAGTTTGCAAACGCTGGCGCGCTTGCGCCCGACGCCCATACAGTTCGGGGTCCGTGATGCGGAAGAGCGTCTGCACGACGTCCTCTTCAATGCTGCGCACCATGTCCTCGAACATCTCGAAACCTTCCTGCTTGTATTCCAGGAGCGGATCTTTTTGCCCGTAGGCACGCAGCCGGACAGAATCCCGCAGGTAGTCCATGCTGTACAGATGTTCAATCCATTTGTCGTCCACCGACCGCAAGAGTGCCATCAGCTCCAGATTGTGCACCTGCTTGCGCGCCATTGCGTCAAAGTCAATGTTGGAATCATCGCTACCCACTTCCGTCTTGAAACGCTCATGGATATCTTCGGCGATGATTCTCTCGCGGCGGTGGTACTCCTTGCGCACCTGTGCTCCGAGGCTGTCCTCAAGCCGCATCGGCGTCTCATCCGACTTGCCGCTCAGGTCCAGGTCATAACCGAAGAATTTGCGCATCGCCATTTGCAGGCCGTCGAGATTCCATTCCTCCGGTTCGACTTTCTCCGGGGCAAACTCATCCACGCAGTCGGCAATGATGTTGTCGAACATCTGCATCAACCGCTCGGTGATGTCGCGATCTTCAAGTACTTCCTCGCGCATGGCGTAGATGTACTTGCGCTGTTTGTCCATCACCAAGTCATAGTCGAGCAAGTGTTTGCGGATCTCGTAGTTGAATTCCTCAACTTGACGCTGGGATCGTTCGATCGAACGCGAAACCATGCGCTGACTCAGCGGTTCGGCATCCATGCCATCCTGACTGCCGAACATCGCGAGCATCTTTTTCACGCGGTCGCCGCCGAAAAGACGCGCCACCTCGTCTTCGAGGCTGACATAGAAACGCGTGGTGCCCGGATCACCCTGACGACCGCAACGGCCGCGCAATTGGTTGTCAATCCGGCGCGATTCGTGCCGCTCAGTACCGATAATATACAGTCCACCGGCCTCGCGTACGCCTTCCGCCAGCTTGATGTCCGTTCCACGTCCCGCCATGTTCGTCGCAATAGTAATGGCTCCGCGCTTACCGGCGTTGGCCACAATCGAAGCCTCGCGCTCATGGTGTTTCGCGTTCAACACCTCGTGATCCGTCAATCCGCGCTCTTCGAGCAGCTTCGAGACATATTCCGACTTTTCGATCGAGACCGTACCGACCAGGATGGGCCGACCGGACTCGTGAATGCGCTCGATCTCACGCGCCACATAGTCGAACTTGCCTTTTTCCGTCGCAAAGACCAAGTCGTTGCGGTCAGCGCGGATAAGCGGCAGGTTTGTGGGCACCTGAAAAACTTCAAGGTTGTAAATCTTCGCGAATTCGATGGCTTCCGTCGCCGCCGTACCCGTCATGCCCGCGAGCTTGCTGTACAGGCGGAAATAGTTCTGATAGGTAATCGTGGCCACGGTCTGCGACTCAAAACGCAGAGGGACACGCTCTTTCGCCTCGAGAGCCTGGTGCAGACCATCGGAATAGCGGCGACCTTCCATCGCGCGACCCGTGAACTCATCGACGATGAGCACCTCGCCGTCCTTGTCCACGATGTATTCTTTGTCGCGCTTGTAAAAGTAGTGCGCCTTCAGCGATTGCTCGAGCATGTGCACGAGACCCATCGTGTCGTCCGTGTAGAGATCCTGCACCCCCAACAGCCGCTCCGCCGTCTCCATGCCCTCTTCGGACATCAGCACGTGGTGCCCCTTTTCTTCAAGCTCGAAATGCGGTCCCTGCCGCAGCCGGCGCACCGCCTCGTCCACTTTCAGATACAGGTCACTGCTTTTTTCGGGGCGACCGGAAATAATGAGGGGCGTGCGCGCCTCGTCAATCAGAATCGAGTCCACCTCGTCGACGATGGCGTAATTGCGGCCTCGCTGCACGCGCAATTCCGGTCGGTGCGCCATATTGTCGCGCAGGTAGTCGAACCCGTATTCGTTGTTCGTGCCATAGGTAATGTCCGCGCGATAGCCCACCTGGCGCTCGCGCGTGTCCATGTCATGCTGGATCAAACCGGCCGAAAGGCCCAGAAACTCGAAGATGGGGCCCATCCAGTCCCGGTCGCGTCGGGCCAGATAGTCATTAACCGTGACCACATGCACCCCGCGCCCGTCCAGCGCGTTGAGGTACATCGGCATCACGCCCACCAGCGTCTTGCCCTCGCCCGTCACCATTTCGGCGATTTTGCCCTGATGCAGCGCGAGGCCACCCAGAATCTGCACGTCAAAGGGGCGCATCCCCACCACGCGCTTGGCGGCCTCGCGCACGGTTGCAAAGGCGTCGGGCAGAAGTTCGTCCAGTGTCGCGCCCGCAGCCAGACGCTCCTTGAGCAGGGCCGTTTGCATGCGCAGCGTGTCATTAGTCATGGCGGAAAAGCGCGGTTCAAGCCCACGCACATCGTCCACCAGCGGCATCAGCCGCCGTATGTCACGATCTTTGGCGGTGCCAAAGATCTTCTTAAGAAAATCTAAAAACAAGGGAATTGGCCTCCAAGCCTGGCAAGATGTTAGGATTTATGATAACAGAGAGTCGCTGGATATGTCCATTCAGCGTCGAAACATCGGGGAAGGAGCCTACTTGGGCGTGCGAGATTCATATCACCGCTTGTGCAGCGTCGCAGCCGCTTTTTGCATGCCCAGGGCCGGTTGCCACCGTCCCTCCAGCCGGTTTGTGCTGGAACAGCACCGCCACTGCGCCCCCAGCGCGAAGCGCAAAGAAATCCCCCTTCAAAGGACGGAGCGCGAAGTCCCGGGGGATGTGCTTGCGTCTCTCACCCGGAGCATGCCATGACCCTGCCATTCTACGGGGTAATGCTTGGTCTTTCCTCCGGCATTGTCGGGATACTCGCACGACGTCTGCTCGCCCAGCAAGGCTTCGTGCCGACCTTCACCAGCGGCCTCATCCTCGCGGGAATAGCGGCCTGTGCCTACGCCGCGCTCCAGTTCGCCTACATGATGATCCTGCGTCTCGCCAAACCCAGTTCCGACCGGGGCCCCGTTTTTTTTGAGGCCCTGTCCCAGATCGGCATACTTGCCTTTCTGCCCTATCTCACGCATCTGCACGTCCCCTGGCCGCACCCTTCGCTGGCCAAGGCGGAACTCATCATCTATTTCGCCGTGTTCGCTTCGATCCACCTCTTTTTCAAGCTCGTGTCTCTCTTCAGCGCGTCCCAGTCCGTACGGGGTCCGCGCTGGAATGTTCTGGGATGGGCCGGTGGCTGCATCGGTTGCGCCCTGCTGGCCAATGTCGCCTTTTTGCAATGGCGAACCGCCCTGGAAGCCGGGCGCGAGGCCCGCTGGCCCGAGGCCGCACCCGCCCTGGCGGGCACCACTTCCTCTCTCGCCCGCACGGTCTTCGAGGGTGCCGTCTACCGATTCGAGCTCGCACCCAATGCCGGACGCGAGGTGCTGCTGCGGCTTGCCAACCCGGCCGATGCCGAGCGCCCCGCCGCCAGCGCCTATGTCACCCTGCAGTTCAACACCCCGGACGCACCCGCCTTCACGCAGCAAATCACCCTGCGTGACAAAGCCTGGGCGGAGTTCCGCATCCCCGCGAACATGACGCCACCGCAGGGCGGGCTATGTCGGCTTACTTGGAGCGCTGAGGAAGAACCGGCCTGGATTGCGCGCATTGGCGTGCGCCCCAAAGCCGCCGCAGGTCAGGCGCTCCTGCTCTCCGGTCCCTTTTACCATCGCCGTTCCGACACCGCCCCCTCGCCATCGCTCATCCTGCTGGCGGTGGAAGGGCTCGGCGCGGAGAGCATTTCCGGCATGGGCTACCGCCGCAGCACCACCCCGGCCATCGACGCCCTTGCAAGCGAGGCCATTCAGATGAGCGAGGCGTACACCCCCGCACCAGAGGCCGCTGCCGCCTGCATGACCCTGCTCACCGGCCAGCATCCCCTGCGACACGGCTTCTTTGAAAACCGACGCGGTCCGCTGCCGGATCGGACGCGCACGCTCGCCGAGGCACTCAGCCAGCAAGGCTACGTCACCGCCGCTTTCACCGAGGGACAGTCCCCCGACGACGCAGACCTGATCGCCGGAAGTGGTTTCGAGCGCGGTTTCGAAATGTTCGACGCCGAGTACCCGGTGCAGTCCGCCGGCACGCCACAACAGGACGGAAAACCCGCCCCCGCCGTGCCCGCCGGTTCCCGCATCACCCTGGACAAGGTCGCGCAGTGGATCGACGCGCACCACACCGAAAAGTTTTTTGTGTTCGTGCGATTGCGCGAACTTCGTGTGCCCACCCGGCTACGCCGCTACGGCGAGGGTTTTCTGGGCCGTGGTCGCACCGCCGACCCTGTCGATGTCTTCGATACCGCGCTGGCCGATGTGGATCGCCAACTCGGCACCTTTCTCGAGCGTCTGCGAACCATGGAAGGACTTGGCCAGCCCGGAATCGTCATCACCTCGCCCTACGGCTTTGACTTCTCCGAACCCGGGCGGGGCGTTTGGCGCCGGGGCGGGCCACCCACCCGACAGCTCACGGAAAGCACCCTGCACATCCCCCTGCTGATGGCACTCCCCGCCCAGACCCCGCGCACCTCCGACACCCTCGTATCCATCGAGGATGTCGCGCCAACTCTGCTCGCCCTGTCCGGTGCGCCCGCCGACCCCGGATTGGGCGGACACGACCTGCTGCAAAGCACCACCCGGGGTGAACCTGTCGCCGTACAGGGTGTCCCGGTCGCCCTCTCCATGCGAACCAATCAATGGCGCTACACCTGGCAATCCGGAAGGGACCCATTCACCGGAGCCCGCACAGCCGACGAAGCCGCCGTCGATTTCACCGACATCCAGCGCTACCGCACCGCCCAGGCACCCCTAGACAACTTCCAGCGCATGCCCGAAACCGCCCAACGATTCCGGGATCAGCTCGCACAGTTCCTCGAGCAAGGCCT
>CAIZGN010000055.1 GCA_903932505.1 Candidatus Hydrogenedentota bacterium | reverse complement strand
TGTCATCGAAGAACCATGTGAAGGATCAGCCGCGCGAATCGGTCGGGGTGCACTGCCTGTGCGATGGCGAATATCGCGTGATCGAATACAGTGAGTTGGATCTTTACCCGCAATTGCTCGAAACCACCCCGGACGGCACCCTGATTCACCGCGCGGGCAATCCCGCCATCCACATTCTCTCTGTGGACTTTGTGCAGCGGGTCTATGATCATTTTGAGGACTTTCCGTGGCACCGTGCCTTCAAGAAGATCCCCTATGTGGATGAAAGCGGCAAGCTGGTGCGTCCGGTCGCGCCCAACGGCTACAAATTCGAAACCTTTATCTTTGACGCCCTGCGGCTGACCCATCATGCGCCCTGCGCCCTGGAAATCGAGCGCATGGGAGAATACACCCCCACGAAGCAATTCGAAGGCGACAATAGCGTCACGGCAGCCCGGGTAAGTATGACTGAGTACTGGGCCGGTTGGATCGAGGCGGCAGGGGGGCAGGTGCCCCGCGATGCGGCGGGACGTTGCGCCGTGCCGCTGGAAATCAGTCCCGCGTACGCGTTCAGTTGCGAGGAATTCGTCCGGCGGAATGCGGGACGCGCCCTGATTGTTAACGTTCCAACGGCGATAGATGCGCAGGGAAACCTGCAAACCTTTCCTGTGGCCTGAACTCAGGCAGAGCGGGAGAAGGGATTCGGGCGCAAGAGCTTTTTCCTGCCTGAGGTTTCCTCGCATAAACGGCTGCGCGGGGCAGCGCGTGTGGTTGTTTGTTTTATTCAACCTATATTCGATAAGGCAGTGGCATGGACGCATTGGGAATATGTCTGGGTGCTTCGACCATCGGCATGGTGCGGCTTCGTCGCACCCCCGACGGCCTGCAAACCGTGCTCATGGACGCCCGGGCGCACGATGCGGATCCCCGTCAAACCCTGCGGCCTATGCTGGAATCCATCCCCGACCTTGCGGGCTTGCGGGTGGCGGTGACGGGCCGGAAATTTCGCAGCCGCCTTGCGCTCTCCTCCATATCGGAACCTGAGGCCATTGAACTCGCCGTGGCCCACGCCCTTCCGGCGACTCACCCCTATCGCACCGTAATCAGCGCGGGTGGCGAGACCTTCATGATCTATCATCTGGATGACGCCGGTCGCATCCAGAGCATCCATACGGGGAACAAATGCGCCTCTGGTACGGGCGAGTTTTTTCTGCAGCAAATCGGTCGCATGGGACTCTCGCTCGAGGATCTTGATGGACTCGATCTGCCGGAAGCCCCGCACGAAGTGTCGGGCCGCTGTTCGGTCTTCTGCAAGAGCGATTGCACGCATGCGCTGAACAAGGGTGTTCCCAAAGGGGCCATTGTAGCCGGACTCGCGCGAATGATGGCGGGGAAAATCCTCGAACTCATGCGAAAACTCCCGAAGGGTCCGGTGTTGTTTGTCGGCGGCTGCGCGGACAACGATTCCTTGGTGCATTATCTGCGTGAGGGGCTTCCCGAAATGCACGTGCCGGAATCGGCCGGCGTTTTCGAAGCCTTTGGCGCGGCGGCCTGGGCGCTTGAGCACGAGACGGTCGCGATTCCTTCCATCGAGGCGCTCTTCGTTGGGCACGCCTCCACGCTGGCGCGTCTGCGGCCCCTGCCGGGCTTTCGCGCACAGGTCGATTTCAAGACGCATCCGCGTGGACGGGCCGAGGCGGGCGACCGGGTTCTGCTTGGTCTGGATGTCGGCTCCACCACCACCAAGGGCGTGGTGATGCGGCGTGGCGACAAGGCCATTCTGGCCGCAGACTACCGCAGAACCCATGGTGATCCGGTTGGCGCATCACGCGAGGTCTACACAAGTCTTGCAGACCAGCTCGCGGTCGATGTGATCGTGGAGGGCTTGGGCGTCACCGGATCAGGTCGGCAGATTGCCGGGCTGCACGCCATGACCGACGGCGTGATCAACGAAATCGTCGCGCATGCGGCGGCCGCCGTTCATTTTGATCCGGAGGTGGACACCATCTTTGAGATTGGCGGACAGGACGCGAAATACACCTACATCACCAATGGCGTTCCGAGCGACTACGCGATGAACGAGGCGTGCAGTGCGGGGACGGGTTCCTTTCTGGAAGAGGCGGCTCGTGAAAGCCTCGGCATCGCACTTGAAGACATCGGCCCGAAGGCCTTCGAGGCGCTCTCGCCCCCGGACTTCAATGATCAGTGCGCGGCCTTTATTTCGTCGGACATCAAGAATGCCGCGCAGGAAGGCGTGGCACTGAATGATATTGCCGCAGGACTGGTCTATTCCGTTTGTACGAATTACATCCATCGCGTGAAGGGCAACCGTCCCGTGGGTGGCAAGGTGTTCATGCAGGGCGGCGTGTGCTACAACGAGGCGGTTCCGGTGGCCATGGCCGCGCTTACAGGAAAACCTATTGTGGTGCCGCCCGAACCCGGACTCATGGGCGCGCTGGGCGTGGCGCTCGAACTCGAACGGCGCATGGAGGGTGGATTGCTTGAGGCGTGCCTCTTCGACCTGCGAGAACTGGCCGCGCGCGCACTCAACTATGCGGAACCGTTCATCTGCAAGGGCGGCAAGGAACACTGTGACCTCAAGTGCGAAGTGGCCCGTATCGAGATCGACGGAAAGCTCTATCCCTTCGGCGGCATCTGCAACCGCTATGACAACCTGGTCCACCATCGCGCGGAGAAGGGCGCGGGCCTCAATCTGGTCGTGGCTCGCGAGAAACGGGTTTTCCGCGACTATGCGGTCGACGAACCCGCCACGGGTATCACTGTGGGCCTCAACCGCTCGTTCCTCATGCACAGCTATTTCCCCTTCTTCAATCGATTCCTCCGGGAGCTGGGTGTGCGGGTCGTTTTGCCGGATGTTATTGACCCCGAAGGCGTGGACCAGCAGGGTGCGCCCTTCTGTTATCCGGTGGAGATCGCGCACGGCTACATGGGCAGCCTCCTCACCAAGGCAGCGGATTTTGTGTTGCTGCCGCACTTGCGTGGTGTGCCTGTGCCGGGCGACAGCGACCCGGCGTGCACCTGCGTATTTGTGCAAAGCGAGCCCTACTATCTCAAGGCCACTTTCCCGCAATTGGATCCGGCCCGCACCTTGACGCCCTATCTCGACTTTGCGCGAGACATGAGGTCCAATCTTCCAGAGCTGGAACAGGTGGCAAAGACGCTGGGTGTGGATTCGCGTCGTGCGGTCGAGGCGATCCGCGCTGCGCAGGGGGAGCAGGATACATTCTGGGAAGACCTGCGTGCCATGGGGCGCGCTGCGCTCGCGCAGGTTGAGGCGGACACCGAATCCTTTGCTGTGGTGCTTTTCGGGCGACCCTACAACAGTTTTGCCGCTTGTGCGAACAAGGGCATCCCCGCGAAATTGGCCACGCGCGGTGTACCGGTGATCCCCTATGATGCGCTGCCGTATGCGGACGAGGAACTCGACCGTGACCACAACATGTACTGGTCGACCGGTCGCCAGATTCTCAAGGCTGCGGAATATGTAAAGCGACACCCCAATCTTTTCGCGGTGTACATCACGAACTTCTCCTGCGGTCCTGACTCGTTTCTTGCGGGCTTTTTCCGCGAGACCATGGGCAGCAAGCCGTCACTGACACTCGAACTCGACAACCACACCGCCGATGCCGGGCTCGAAACGCGCATTGAGGCTTTCCTCGATGTGGTGCGCTATTACCGGCAGCTCGGTGCCGCACCCCTTCCCAAGAAGAACGGTTTTAAGCCCGCCTCCACAGAGTTCCGCGAGGGGAAACTGGGCATACGCACCGCCGACGGCGCGTGGTATCCCCTGCATCACGACCGCGTCAAAGTCGTAATCCCTGTGGTGGGGCGTTTCAGCACCGAACTCGCTGCGAAGGCCTTCGAGATGGCGGGGATTCATGCGGACGTCCTCCCGCCTGCCGATGAGGAAATGCTGAAGATTGGGCGCGGCAACACCTCCTGCAAGGAATGCCTGCCGCTGCAAACCACCGTTGGTTCGATGCTCCATTACCTGTGGCAACGACCCGAGGGCGAGATTACCGCCTATTTCCTTGCGGATACCGATGGCCCCTGTCGCTTCGGACAATACAACGTGTTCTCCACGCGTCTCATAGAGAAACACGCCATCCCCGATGCGGCAGTCGTGTCGTTCACGTCCACGAACAGCTACGGCGGCATGAGCGCGGGTGTGACGCTCGCGGCATGGCGTGCGGTGATTATTGGCGATGTGCTCGACGAAATACACGCCACTCTGCGAGGTGGCGCGGCTGACCCCGAGTCTGCGTTGGCGATATTCGAAGAGGAATATCAAGCGATTCGTGGCATGGTGCACCAGCGCTGGGGCAAGCTCGCGCGGCAGTTGAGCCGGTCAGCCGCCGTGCTGGCCGACATCCCCCTCCGCGCGCCCTACCACGAAATCCCGAAGATCTCCCTGCTGGGTGAAATCTATGTCCGTCGCGACCCCATTGCGCTGCAAAATCTGGCCGGACGCCTCGCCGAAAAAGGATTCATCGTTCGCACCGCGCAAACCAGCGAATGGTTCAATTATGTCGACTGGCTGTTCAAACGCGGTATCCGCCGCAACACCAGCCCCTTGGCATTCTGGCCCCGCTATTTTTTCAAACGATACTTCGACGGTGCGATTCGGAAACGCCTCGCCCCGAGCGGACTGTTTTTCAACGATGGTGGCACCGTAGATTCGGTGGTCGAGGCCGGCGCGGGGATGCTTTCCCCCCGGCTAACCGGCGAAGCCATACTCACCGTTGGCTCCGCCTTCCACGAAATTCTCCATCCCGCCTGTGGCATCATTGCCATAGGTCCCTTCGGCTGCATGCCCAACCGCGTGGCCGAGTCCATCTTGAACGAAAAATTCACCAGCGCCACCAAGTGCGCCATCGCCGCCAACAACGGCGGCGTCCCCGATCTGCCCATACTCAAACAAGACCGCCGCCTGCCCTTCCTAGCCATCGAAACCGACGGCAACACCTTCCCGCAGATCATCGAGGCCAGAATCGAGGCCTTCTGCCTGCAAGCGAAACGGCTGCACGAGGAAATGTTGCAGGCGGGGAAGTAGGCGGCAGATCCCGGCGATTCGCGAGAGACCGCGCAATGCGGTAAGATGTGGTATGCTGGTTTTGTGGCTCTCCGGTGGTGTATCGAGGGGCCGATTGAACCTTGGTTGAAGCTGTCTAGAAGGTTGGAACACCCGCCTCAGAAGCGGTAGAGAAGCAGAATATGCCTGAAATATCGCGATTCTTAGGAATAGTAATCCGAATGTTTTACGACGATCATAATCCTCCCCATCTGCATGCGGAATATACGGGAAACAAGGCGCTCTTGGACTTCAGAGGCAATATCCTTCATGGCGACCTGGGATCGCGGGCCGCGCTTCGCCTGGTGCGCGAGTGGATTGACATTCACGTGGATGAACTGGTGGAAGATTGGGACTTGGCGCGTTCGGGTGCGGCGGTGAAGAAAATCGCACCCTTGGATTGAGGTGGCCTATGTGGGATCTTAACGAAGTTAAGCGGATCGAGTACCGGTGCGGCCGGGTCTTTCGTATAGTCTTTGATGACGGACTCGAAGGCGACATTGATTTCTCGGAATACCTGGACAAGGGGCCGGTATTCGAGCCGTTGAGGGATCAAGCATTCTTCCGGAAGGCCTCGATAGAGGGAGGGACTATCGCATGGCCCAATGGCGCGGATATCGCCCCGGAAACGCTCTATGAGAAGTTGATATGCGCCAAAGAACAGCGCCAATAATCGGTCAACGGGCATGGGACAATTCCGGCGGAACAGGAGTAGAAACGTATTCCGGGGCGCACTGCCGGAAAACAAACGTCTCTTTTGCCCGTAGCTAGAAGCCCGCTTTGTTCCGCCAGACGATATCGGCATGCGCCTTTTCTTCCCCGCCATCATCTTTCAGGTTGCCGCCCACGCTGTAGAGGCGAAAGCCGTCCTGTCCCGGAACATACCGGAAAGGCTCGCCCGTAAAGGGATCGACAGGAACGTGGCCGCCGAGGTAGTGCGCGACGGCATCCAGCGTATCGGGAACCCGGCCGGTCTCCGCCTGGCATTGCTCCAGGCGCAAGCCGATGGCCATGAGCGATAAACTGGCCTCATTCTTCGCCTGCGCATCAAGAACGGACAACATGCCGTTCGCTGAATCGCGCGCGAGTGGTATGAACCAAGTCTCGTCCAACCGCTCATACGACGTGGAAAGCTGTCGATACGCTTCGTAGAAGGGTTGGCGTGAGGCTGCCGCCATTTCTTGGAGAAACGCCGCAAAGGCGAACTCATCGCGATTGTACAAGGGCTTCGCCAAAGGCGTTGAATATACGCGCCAAAATAGTCCTTCGATACCCGGCATGTTGTATAAGAAGACGCTACCGTGTACATGTGAAGGGTCGTCAGTCGATTGGGCCGTTTGGTAGGCTTCGACCTTAAGAGCCTCGGCAAAGGTGTTTCGATTCGGCGGTGTGGCGGCATACGACGCCAAGCGATCGAGCTGTCCTGCGTTCAACACTCCCGGCGCAAAGGTCTGCAAGAAGGCGTTGCGGGCCATGTCGTGACAGGCAAATCGTGTGAGATGCGAGAACATGATGGGTTCGTTCTCGAGCAAATCGCCCGTCCGAAAAGCCGCAATGACGTCATCAAACGCCGCATCATGCGCCCCGGTATGGGCCTGGAACAACGTGGAGAACCAGAATAGGCGCGTGAATTCACGCAACGCAGCCCAGCTTTTACCTCCCGACTCGAAAGTTGAATCGGTCTCAAGCGGCCAGATGGGCCCCTCTTGGACAAAGAGCACGCGTATCTGTGCTAACAAGGGTTCCGCCTTGGCCAAGACTTCGCCAAGCTGCCGCCATTGCGCTTCCGTCCATTGGTCCTGCGATTGCGATCGCCAGTCTAAACACATGGTGTCCCACTTTTGGATTCACGCCGAGTCCGCTTTGAGTGCATCCAACGTGGAGCAGCAAGACGCGAATTGGGCAATACGATTCTTGGGCATGGGGGCATCCGATGGACTTGGAGGAGATTGCGCTGACAAGTTTCCGTCGGGCGGGGTTGCCGTGGCGGCACGTGTTACTGTGGCCTCGCGTGCTTTCTCGATTGCTTCGTGGGCCTTGATGGATTCAGGCTTGTCCCATGCTGCTATGGCGGTTTGGCGTTGTTGTTGCACGATCCATCCCAGCACCGCATACGTACCGATCAAGAGGACGATCAATAGAATTGCGGCAAGCCCCGCCGTTTTCCGAATAGACCGCATTCGCTCCCTCACCTTGTTGTTTACGCCGCATCGATACCTAGAGCCAAGTACAATTCGATGGCTTCCTGTATATTCTTCAAAGCGTCTTCTTCGGTATCGCCTTCGCTGATGCAACCCGGCAAGGCCGGCACCAAAGCAGTGAAACCGCCATCCTCTTCGCAAGGTTCAAGAACCACCAGCAATTTCATGGCAAGGTTTCCTCCATTGTTTTCCTTCAGCAAGCCGGAATCAACGGCAACAGCGCCTCAGCGATATCGAGGTCTTCCTGCGTTTTGATGACGTGCCCTTCACTGCGGTCGACTGCAAAAAAGCCGACCTTTCCGGCATAGGTTGCCGTCTTGCCTGCTTCGAACGCCTCGACATAGGTCGCGGCCCGCCATCCGGTGATGCTCCAGGTAATACGCTGGATGGGTTTGAGCTCCTGAGAGTTGGTCTTGGCCTCGAAGGAAAAATTGATGGGAACATCATTGCAGGCGCACTCGATCTGCTCCAGCACACAACTGAGCATGACATCGACTTCGGAGGCTGCCATTGCCTCGACAAATTTTCGCACGCGATAAGCGGGGAGCAGGGGGGCTATGGAATGCACCTGAAATACGCGCTCGCAGGGATGCTTCTTCATGAACTCATGCACGAATTGCTCGCTGGTCGCCGTGTTGTTGGCGAGCTCATCCGGGCGGCGGTGGAACTGGACGCCCTCCTGCTGCGCAATTTCGCCGAAATCGGGATGCTCGGAATTGACCCAGATCTCGTCAAAACACCCCGCATCCTTGCACTTGCGGATGGCGCGGGCAATGAGCGGCACGCCATCCAGAAGCGCAAGGTTTTTTTGTTTCAAGCGTTGGCTACCCATACGGGCGGGGATCATTGCGATGTTCATGAGGTTTCCTTTACGAGGTCGAGGCGGACTTTGACCACCACCTTCTTGATGCTGCGTACCGCGCCATCCACGATCAACTGGCACATGTGCGCGTCTTCCGGGTACAGGATAACGAAACGTCCGGGTTTCATTTCAAGATGGGCCGGGGCGGTTCCTGCGGGGCGATGATGGAACATGGCGTCTTTATCGGCATCGTAAGGAGTTTTGGTCTCAAGTCCATCGCGGGGAATCCAGTCAATCCCCTCAGCCTCGCTCAGTGCAGCCTGAATGTCGATGTACTTGCGGTGCGATTCCAGCAGGGCGCTGGCGCAATCGCGCGTGTCGTAACTCATCACGATGGCGAATAGGTCATCGCCCAGCAGCAGCGTCTTGCCGTCTGGTGTATTGGCATCCAGTGCGGAAAGAAAGTTGAACGCTTTCTCCCAAATCGGGCCCGAGACGTAGCGCCGCCAGTTTGCAAAGGTGTCGGTTATCATGGTCGGTAATCCTTTAGTTTTATTCACCAGAGAGACACGGAGGACACGGAGAGGTCATCATCCTGTCCTCCGTATGCACCTTGGGAATCGATTCCGCTGCGCCACAGGGAGGCACATTTGACAGACGAATAAAAACACAAATTCCATAGTGGTGTTTTTTAGCCCCAAAGGGGCGGCCACAAAACAGCCCGGGGCAACGCCCCGGGAAAAGGCAATGGTACAGGATACGCCCTGAAGGGGCAAAACTAGGAAACCAGAAACCCTATTTTACCTGCTTCCAAGGGGGCAAATCGGGTAAATAACGGTCGAATTCCTCAACAAGCGCCTCCTGATAGGCTCCAGCAAAGGTTCGGTTGAAAAAACGATCCAAGCCCTCCTCGTAGAAACGTTTCCAAGAAACATCCTCGTCTCCGGGGAGAATCGGAAAAAACAACGCACCGGTTTTCTCTGCGGTGCGCTGGTCACCCCGTGCATCGCCCACCATCAGCATCTTATCCCCGGGATAGTGCCCACGCGTTGCGTATTGAATGTGCTCAGCCTTCGTGCCCAATTCCTGCCCGGCGATGGTAAAGACGTAGGCATCCAGATCCTGCTCCTCCCATTCGCGCACCAAGGCCTCCGTGGGGGTCTGCGAACACACCAGCATGTCCGCCCTGTCCTTGGCCTTCGCCAGAGATTCATGCACATACGGGAATGGCGGAATGCCATCCCCCACGACTTCCCGGACGGACTGGTTGACCGCATCGCTCCACGCCTTTACGAGGTGCATGTCTTCGTGGTCATGCTGCTCGCAGTAGCTGTCCAGCGCAGGATTACCCAGCTTCGTTTCGACTTTGATCCATTGGCGGAGGTTGGGCACCTTCGGGATGACCGCGTTTCGCTCGCGCACCTTGTCCCACTCCTCCAGCAGGTCGAAGATCTGCACCAGTGCCGGATAACGGTTCAGACCGCGCCCGTTCGAGTAAAGGTTCACGAATTCACCAGCCATTCGCGCGAATTTCGCGACAGCCTTGAGGTCAAAGAATTTACACGTGTTCGGAATGAAACACTCCTTCTGCTTCACCTCCATCGTGTCAAAAACACACCCGTCCGAGTCGAGTGCGATAAAGAAATCCTGCTTTTTTTCGTGCCGGTTGAGGGCATCCATCGTGTGGCGCATGCAATCGTTTTCCTGTTCGTGTGTTGTTACTGCAAACCCAAATCCCGCAAAAGATTTTCGACGGCGGCCATTTCCATGTCGAGGCGACACTGCGCGGTATAGGTGGCGGTGTGCGGGGTGAGCAGCACCTGCTCAAAATCACAAAGGGGGCCGGTATACGGCTCTTTCCAGAAGGCGTCAAACCATGCGGCCCGCACCTTGCCGGATTGCAGAGCCTGCACCAACGCGTTCTCGTCCACAAGTTCGCCTCGCGCGGAGTTGAGCAGGATGACGGGGTTTTCGATAGCCGCGAATTCCTCGGGGCCGATCAGGCAGTCGTTGCCTGCGGCGTGCATCGTGACCACTTCGGTATGGGCGAGGCCGGTTTTCAGGTCAGCCACCCATTCCTCGCCCTCACGCAGGGCCTCAGGGGTGAGAAAGGGATCATAGACCGCGATATGCGCCCCAAAGGCTCGCAGGAGCGTGGCGGTGCGCCGACCAATGCGGCCGTAACCGACGAACAACACCCTGGTGTTGGACAGGCCGGTGCCGATGGATTTCTTCCATTGACGGGCGTGCAGGGCGGAATTTGCGGATATTAGATTGCGTGCAAGGGCGAGCAGGGCGGCAACGGTCAGTTCAGACACCGCAATAACGGGGCCTTCCGGTGTGCTGGACACCTTGACCCCATGGTCCCGGGCAGCGTCGAAGTCCACATTGGCAACGCCAATGCCGACCCGGGCGATGGCTTTGAGCTGCGGCGCAGACTCGATCACGCGACGGTTGAGGGGTTCCAGTCCCGCAATGAGTCCGTCGATACCCTGAAGATGGGCTATGATCTCCTCCTCCGTCAGGCGCTGCGCGATCCGCTCATTTGCAATCACCCGCTCCCGATTCTTGATCAGGTTGAAGACGACCAGCATCGCAACCCTGCTCCAGCTCTCCTCCATCGCAGACGTAGTCGACCCGAAGATCCCCCGGCTCGTACTCGCCCGCATCGCCTGGCCCCGGTACGTGTCCCTGCTCTTG
>CAIZGN010000054.1 GCA_903932505.1 Candidatus Hydrogenedentota bacterium | reverse complement strand
TATACGCTCACCTGCCAGGAAGTATTGTTCAAATCGAAGCCGTATCAGTACGATTCGAAATCGCGAGCCTGGGCCGGGTAGGGGCGGTTGAACGCGGTGACCGGAGCAGATTTTGCTTGCATGCGTCCTGAAGAATCGGGCTGGAGCCCGCGCGCGGTAGTGCGTTGGAAAATCTTCACGCCTCATGTACAATCCGCGCTTCGCACAGTAGGCCCGTAGCTCATCTGGTTAGAGCACGTCCTTGACATGGACGGGGTAGTTGGTTCGAATCCAATCGGGCCTACCAAATTTCACCTAGAAATCTTGTAGTTGTAGCAAAGAAAAAGCCGCCTTCGGGCGGTTTTTCGTTTGTGCGATAGATTGCGCCCTCAACGCGGTGGCCGGCGTGGGAAAAGTCGCCGATGCGACCGGCGGCCTCGTCTGCATGGGCTCGTTCGTGTGTCGCCAGATCCGGCTGGTGCGCAGCGATTACCGCTGCGCGCAACGGCGTGGCGGCGAGCTCCAGGTGCTGGTCTGTTACTGGTCTGTTACGGTCGTATTGTCAATTTCTGCAAGGCATCCAGGTAAGCGTATGATGTGAAAACGATTAAATTCCATAGACCCGAAGACCTTGTGCCATGACTCTTTCAGTCCTGATCGTTGAAGACTCTGCCGACGACGCCGATTTGATCTCAGGGGAGTTGCGCCAAGCGGGTCTTGAAGTGCTGCAGGAGCGCGTCGAAAACGCCGAAGAGATGCGCGCCGCTCTGGCAAAGCAGCCCTGGGATATCGTCCTGTCGGATTTTAGATTGCCGCGGTTCAATGCCCGCCAGGCGCTGGGGCTGCTGCAGGAGACTGGTGTAGATATTCCTTTCATCGTTGTTTCAGGCGCGATCGGTGAAGTGACAGCGGTAGAGCTGATGCGTGCAGGTGCTCATGACTACGTGATGAAAGACAACCTGACGCGGCTCCCGGCGGCCGTGACGCGGGAAATCAAGGAAGCGCAAGATCGCCGGGACTACAGGCGAGCGGTAGAGGCATTGCGGGAAAGCGAGGAACGCTGGAAATTCGCGCTGGAAGGCGCCGACGAGGGTGTGTGGGATTGGGATGTGCCGGGGCGCAAGGTCCTCTTTTCCACGCGCTGGAAGGAAATGCTGGGGTATGCCGAGGGCGAGATAGGCAGCGATCTCGAGGAATGGGAAAAGCGCGTTCATCCGGACGACAAGAGTCGAGTGATGGCGGACCTTCAGGCTTATTTTGAAGGCAAGAATCGCACCTACGTCAGCGAGCATCGACTGTTCTGCAAGGACGGCAGCTGGAAATGGGTTCTCGACCGCGGAATCATCGTCAGCCGCTTGCCCGATGGCCAGCCGCTTCGCATGATCGGCACCCACGCCGACATCAGTGCACGCAGGCAAGCCGAAGAATCCTTGAGGCTTGCAGCAATGGTGTATCAGCACAGCAGCGAAGCCATGGCTATCGCCGACGCGGAAAATGTAATTGTTTCGGTCAATCCCGCCTTCACGCAAACGACCGGATATGGGCCGGACGAAATCATCGGTCGTGATCCAAGAATCCTCAAATCGGGCCGCCACAACCAGGCCTTCTATGAGGCGATGTGGCGGGATATCAAGAGTACGGGCCACTGGCAAGGCGAGATCTGGAACCGCCACAAGAATGGCGCGGCGTATGCCGCATATCTCACCATCAACACCATTTTCGATGCCGATGGAACGGTGACCCGGCGCGTCGCGTTGTTCTCCGACATTACGCAAAAGAAGGAATCCGAAGAACTGATCTGGCGCCACGCGAATTTTGACGCTTTGACCCAGCTTCCCAATCGCCGCATGCTGCTTGACCGGCTGAAGCAGGCCATCAAGAAGTCGCATCGCACGGGAATGAGCCTGGCCTTGCTGTTTCTTGATTTGGATGAATTCAAGGATGTCAACGATACGCTTGGACATGAAATGGGCGACATCCTGCTCAAGGAGGCCGCGCAGCGCATGTGCAGTTGCGTGCGGGGTACCGACACCGTCGCCCGACTGGGCGGGGATGAATTTACCATTGTCCTGTGCGAATTGGAGGATACCAGCAGCGTCGAAAGAGTGGCGCAGGAGATCCTGCAGAAGCTCGCGGCACCGTTTCTGCTCGGCGAAGAGGTGGTCTATATTTCTGCCAGCATCGGCATCACGCTCTACCCAACCGATGCAACGGAAATAGAAGACTTGTTCAGGAACGCCGATCAGGCGATGTACGCCACCAAGGCGCTGGGGCGAAATCGCTACAGCTATTTCACCGCGTCCATGCAGGAAGCAGCGCAATTGCGCAAGAGGCTTACCAGCGATATGCGCAGTGCGCTCCTTGAGCAGCAGTTTCAGATTTATTATCAACCGATAGTAGAGCTTCAAACCGGCGCAATACATAAGGCCGAGGCGCTGATCCGCTGGCAACATCCGACGCAGGGCATGATCAGCCCGATGGCGTTCATCCCCGTCGCTGAAGAGACCGGCATGATTACCAGCATCGGCGACTGGGTATTCAAGGAAGCGGCGAAGCAGGCCAAGTTGTGGCGCGTATCGCACCATGCGGATTTTCAGGTCAGCGTCAATGTTTCCCCGGTCCAGTTCAAGGACGAAAACTATTCTCCCGCCGATTGGTTCGAGCATTTGAGGCAACTCGGGTTGAGCGGACAATGCGTCGTCGTGGAACTTACCGAAGGGTTGCTGATGGAGGTCAACCCCGCGGTCAACGCCAAACTGCTCGCTTTGCGCGACGCGGGAATGCAGGTGGCGATAGACGATTTTGGCACCGGCTACTCGTCGCTATCCTATATCAAGACCTTCGATATTGATTATCTGAAGATCGACCAGTCCTTCGTCCGCAACCTGACACCCAACTCTGATGACCTGGCGCTTTGCGAGGCAATTATTGTCATGGCGCATAAGCTTTGGCTGAAAGTCATCGCCGAAGGCGTGGAGACAGAACTGCAGCGTGAATTGCTGCAAAGCGCCGGCTGTGACTACGCCCAAGGCTACCTGTTCTCCAGACCCGTGCCCGCGGAAGAATTCGACGCGTTGATGAACAAGCGTCTGAGCGCGGAATAAGACGTTCTGCTTTCCCTGTTAATTCCCTGCCCGATCTCATGCCGATAATCCGATAAGGACCGAAGACTGGCTGCAGAGACAGGAAATCGCGCGACAGGAGAGATCGTAACGCCTGCACATTTTTCAAAATACCCTGTATATTTCCCCGATACTTGGAACTTAAGGCTGAGACAAGTTTGCGCAGTAGCGCATGCACTGCCAAACTTTCCTCCGAATGATGGATGTGACACGAGCCCGCAGAGGCTCTCCAGGGGTGGATTTGGGGATGTCAGAGGATCGACATCAGTTTAGATCCCCAATTGGCCCGACGGGCAGGAACTGGTCACGTTCCGGCTGGAAATATTCTGATCTTGAGGAGTGAGGACCGTGAAAAGAACATTAATCAGGGCGCTGCTTGCCTGCCTGTTTCTCTCTGGCATGGCTTGCGCGCAGGACTATCCCACCAAGCCAATTAACCTTCTCGTAGGCTATCCGGCGGGCGGCTCCACCGACCTCTCGATGCGCGCACTGGCCTCCGAGGCTGCCAAGATCCTGAAACAACCCATTGTGGTCAGCAATGTAGCGGGAGCCGCCGGAACGCTGGTGCTGGGCAGGGTAAAAGCGGAGAAGGCCGACGGCTACACGATTTTCAATGCGCCCACGGCCAATTTCTGCCGCATTCCGCACTTGCAGGCGGTGCCTTACGATCCGCTGAAGGATTTCAGCTTCATCATGCAGTATGGCCTGTATCAATACGGTCTGGTGGTGCGCGCGGATGCCCCATGGAAAACCTTCGAAGAGTTCATCGATTTCGCCAAGAAGAACCCTAAGAAAGTCAACTACGCGACGTCGGGATTGGGCACCGGGCAGCACATCGCCATGGAATACATGGCGCAGAAGGAGAAGATCGAATGGAATCACGTGCCGTTTCCGGGCGGCCTGCAGGCGGTCACCGCGTTGCTGGGCGGGCATGTGCAGGCGCTGTCGCAATCGACCGAGTGGAAGGAGCACGTTTCCGCGGGGTCCTTGCGCCTGCTGGTTGTATGGACCGACCAGCGGCTGAAGGCGTTTCCCAACGTCCCGACACTCAAGGAAAAAGGCTACCCGTTCGCAGTCCACTCGGCATTGAGCGTGATGGGGCCGGCAGGCATGCCGAAGCCGGCGGTGGAAAAACTGCAGAACGCGTTCGCACAGGCGATGGAGTCGAAGATATTTCTCGACGTGATGGACAAGTTCGACATGCCGCCGGCCTATCTGGGCAGCGACGCGCTGACCAAGCTGGTCAACAAGGATTACGCCGAAACCGGAGAACTCATCAAGTCTTTGGGCCTGGGGCTTTACAAGAAATAATTCGAAGGAACTGCGCGCTTGAACCCGGTCACCGGCGTCAAGGATGAAATTGCCGGCGGCAATCTTGCCGGATCGGCAATGAAGTGAAGAACAATGACCAGCGCTCCAGCCTGATCTGGCTGCTTATCGGACTGGCCATCGCGTTCTTTTCGCGCAAGTACAACCTGGGTACGGCCTCTTCGCCCGGCCCGGGATTCCTTCCCTTCGTGTCGGGCGCAGCCATGGCGTGCCTCGCCCTGGTGGTGTTTATTCAGCAAATTCCGAAAAAGAAGGACACGCTGAAAAGCCTGTGGGCGAACAAGAGATGGCTCGCGGTGCCGATCGTGATGGCGTCGCTGGTGGTCTACGCCATTCTGCTCAGCACCCTCGGTTTCATTCTCGACACCTTCCTGCTCACCGCGTTTCTGCTGCGGGTGATGGAGCCTCTGGGCTGGGGCAAGGTGCTGGCCGGCGCCACCGGCGCCACCCTCGGTTCCTATGCCGTGTTCCACCTGTGGCTGGAAGCGCAACTCCCCGCCGGGTTCCTCGGGTTCTGACGATGGACATCGTCGCCAACGTCATGCTCGGCTTTCAGGTGGCGCTGCAGCCGGCAAACCTGTTCTTCTGCTTCATGGGGGTCCTGATCGGCACGCTGGTGGGCGTGCTCCCGGGCCTTGGACCTGTCGCCGCCATGTCGCTCCTCCTGCCGACGACCTTCCATCTGTCGCCGGTGTCGGCGGTCATCATGCT
>CAIZGN010000053.1 GCA_903932505.1 Candidatus Hydrogenedentota bacterium | reverse complement strand
TGAATGGATCAAGGCGTCCACAAAAACCGTGAAAGGGCACGAATTCATGAAATGGACAGTCTCGTTGCTTGCGGTTTTGGCTGGTCTTGTGGCGACAACACCGGGCATCGCGGACTGAGGCCGTGTTTGCCGAACCGGGGGGAATGGCACAGTTCGGCGCTGAAGACCGAGCTTAACCATGACAACCTGGCCGCTATCGTGGCGAAAATACTTGAGGTGCTTCCTGAAAACCGGATGACGCAGGTGCGGGTTCCGAAATACAAGCGATGGGTTCAGGGCACGGCCTTTCAGGCGTTGAATGCAGGCAATGCCTTTACCGCGATACCTGCGGCCCGGATTGGTTTTCACAATGATGGCCTGCTCGCGGGCAAGAGCTGTGGCGGCACCTGGACCGAGAAACCATTTTTCTCGAACCCCGACAATCCGGAGTTTGATTACATGACGGTCGAGAGTCCGTTTGCGCCCGTGGATGGCGAGCTGTTCTGGTCCGAAATGGAGGGCAAGCGGTATGGCATTGACGTGTGGCGGAAGAAATCGTTGCGTCCCGGGCAGGTCGCGGCGGCTAAACTGCCTATGTCCGATGGCTACTTTGAGGATACGTCGGGGCGGGCCGTTGCGAGAACCCAGTTCGAATATATCCGGGATCACTTGGGCTATCGAATAGAGTTGCAGGAAGCGTCCTGGCCGGAAAATCTCCGTGCGGGGATGGTGTTGAAGTTCCAGGTAGCGCTTATCAATCGGGGCTTCAGCACGCTTATCAATCCACGCACGGTTTATCTGGCCCTGCTAAACACGCAGGGGAAGGTTGCCTGGACACAACCGCTTGACACCAATGTGCGCGGTTGGCAGCCCCTGCCACAGTCACTACCGGCCGGTTCCTATATCGTGGGACTGTGGCTTCCCGATGCTTCCGAGTCGATACACGACGATGCACGGTATGCGGTGCGCGTGGCGAATCGGGATGTGCCCTGGTGGACGGCGTCGGACGGCACGGATGGGATTAACCTCCTCGGGCCGATCTCGATCACCGCAGCCAGGAGCCCCTGAGAAGCGTGGCGAGTCTTCTTGCGCCTTGGTGCACGGGCGGATTATCGAGCACCTGTTGTGTCCGACCTCGGCGTCATGATAGGCTTCAGCTCGTTTCTGCCGTATCGGCCAGACACAAAATCGCGAGGAAAATCTACGATGAATGCGCACAAAATCGCGGGTATTATGATCGCCATCATGGTGGCCGGATTGAGTTTTCCGATCCTCGCGCAAACGGCGGCGCCGTTTCCCGGGGTGAAATCAGCATGGCGCGGTTTTGACCGCTATGACTTTGAAATGGACGGCCGAAAGGCGCTGGTTGTCCTGCCGAAAGAGGCTGCGGCCGGTAAGCCTTGGATCTGGCGTGCGGAATTTTTCGACCATCGTCCAGAAACGGATGAGGCGCTGGTCAAGCGGGGTTTTCATCTGGTCTTCATGGATGTCGGAAACACGTTTGGATGCCCGGATGCCATGGCGCATTGGGCGGTGTTGTATGCGTTTCTCACAGAGAAACAGGGACTGTCCAAGAAGCCCGCGCTTGAGGGGCTGAGCCGGGGCGGGTTGTATGTGTACAACTGGGCAGCCGCGAATCCGGACAAGGTGTCGTGCATATATGGCGATAACCCGGTTTGCGATTTCAAGAGTTGGCCCGGGGGAAAGGGCAAGGGGCCGGGCTCTCCGGAGGATTGGAAGGCCCTGTTGCAATGCTATCATTTCGAATCCGAAGCCCAGGCGCTGGCCTATGCCAAGAATCCGATTGACAACCTCAAGCCGATTGCCGAGGCGAAGATTCCGGTGATACACCTGTGTGGCGATGCGGATGAGGTGGTGCCCTTTGAGGAAAACACAGTCATCCTTAAGGATCGTTACGAAAAGCTGGGTGGGGCGTTGACACTGATGGTCAAGAAAGGCTTCAAGCATCACCCGCACGGTCTTGACGACCCGACACCAATCGTCGATTTCATCCTCAAGAATACGCCCGCTCAATAGTGTGGCATTGCATAATTTTCGATTATAAGGAATCTTTCCAGTCATGACACCTCAAGACCTCTCCCGGCGTACGTTCCTGGAAACATCGGCTTTACTGGCGGGGGCAAGCTCGATAGTCACCGCTTCGCTTCAAGCGGAACCGGAAAAAACGAACAAGCCACTGCTTGCTTATGTGGGCACCTTCAGTTCCCCGCTGCGCGACACCCTGCCGACACAAGTAGACCTGCCGCCCGGGAACGGCCGGGGCATTCATCGCTTTCTGGTAAACCGCGATACTGGGGCTTTGACGCCTGTCGGGGTTTACGAGTTGGGCACCAGTCCCAGTGCGCTCGTCTTGAATGCTGAGGGCAACCGGCTGTATTCCGCCAATGAAACGGATCGGGTGGGCGAAAAAAAGGAAGGGTCGGTCAGCGCTTTCGCGGTGAATCCGGTGGACGGACAATTGGAACTGCTAAACACGGTTCCCTCCGGTGCGCAGGGCCCCACCTACGTGAGCATCCATCCGAAGGGGCGTTTTGTGTTGGTGGCCAACTATGCGGGAGGGGCGGTGGCGGTGTTTCCGATTTTGCCGGACGGGCGCTTGGGCACGGCCTCGGATATCAAGAATGATGCCGGGGAGATTGGGCCCAAGCGGGCGACCAACGTGCAGCCAGGTAGCTTTGCCTTCAGTGGGCATGACCATACCCATGCGCACATGATTCAGGCGGATCCTTCAGGGCGATTTGTCCTGCATGTGGACTTGGGGCTGGATAAGATATTCGTCTGGAAGCTTGATGAAGAGAAGGGCGTGTTGTCGCCAGGTGAGTTTCCCTCGATCGCGCTGCCACCCGGAGACGGACCGCGGCATTTTCATTTTCACCCCAATGGACGGTGGTTCTATTCGATTCAAGAGGAAGGCTCAAACATCGTTCTCTTTGACTTCGATGTCGCGACAGGGCGGCTTGCCGCCAAGAAGACCATATCCTCCCTGCCACCCGGCTTTGCGGGGAGTAATTTCTGCTCCGGTATTCTGGTTTCCGCCGACGGGCGATTTGTCTATGCGGGCAATCGGCTGCATGACAGTATCGGAATCTTCTCCATCGGGGAAAACGGTGAACTCACCTTTGTGGAAGACGAATGGACCCGAGGGAACTATCCACGCAGTTTCAATTTTGATCCCACCGGACGTTTCCTGTATTGCTGTAACCAGCGGGCGGATCATGTTGCTGTTTTCGAAGTGAACAGGGAAACGGGCGGCTTGAAATTCACCGGTCACTATGAACCGGTCGGAAATCCGTCCAGTATCATCTTCCTAGACCTAAACAAGGTGGGCTAAGCGATAGAGCCAGCTCGAAGGGGGCTACCGCCTGCACGCGTCTATATTGGAGTGTATTTTGTTGAGTATCGATCGCGATTCGCGAACATTCTGGTTATGCTGCGGAGCCACGATGTGTGTGGCGATTGCCACGAATCTTCTCCCGGTTTTTTTGACCACATTCGGGGAAACTTTCGGTGGACAGGCGGGTTTGACGGAGGAGCAGTTGGGCCGGATTCCGGCGCTTGTGTTTTGCGGCTTCCTGACCGGTATTGCCGTCACGGGGCCTTTGGCTGATCGATGGGGTGGCAAGAAGTTCGTTCTGGGCGGATTGGTGGCCATCTGCGTGGGCTTGGTGATGCTGGCGGCGGCGTGGCAATACGGCACGTTGCTGGCCTCGGCGTTTCTCATGGGCTTTGGATCCGGGATGCTGGAGGTCATATTGAGTCCGATTGTGGCGGCACTCCAACCCCACCGGCGGACAACGGCCCTGAGCTGGCTTCATTCTTTCTATTGTATCGGTGCTGTGTGTACGGTCCTGATCGGATCGGCGGGGCTATATCTTCATGTCCCCTGGCGCGCCGTTGCACTGGGAATCATCGCCGTCCCCACGTTCTTTCTACTCTGTTTTCTACCAATTACCCTCCCGCCCATGGTGCACCAGGATGCGGAAAGTGAGTCGCTGCGCTCACTCATTGGTCACAAGTATCTGCTGGCCACGTTGGTGCTGATATGTTTGGGAGGGGCGACGGAATTGGGGATGGCACAGTGGTTGCCCGCGCATGCAGAAAGGGGGCTTGGCTATACCAAGGGAGCCGCCGCCCTGGTTCTGGTGGCCTTCTCCCTAGCTATGGTTGCCGGACGTGTTTCCTTCGGTTTCATTGTGCACCACATGCACGGAACCACATTAATGATCACGTGTTGTTTGCTCTCCGCCGCGCTCATTCCGGTTGCCGCTTTTGTGCACTTCACGCCGGTGGTGCTTGCTGCTTGCGTCGCCCTGGGGTTCCTGGTCTCGTGTTTCTGGCCGACCTCCCTAGGGTTGGCGGGCGACCGATTCCCTGGCGGTGGCGCATCCATGTACGCGCTACTTGCCATCTTCGGGAATACGGGTTGCATGGTCGTGCCCTGGCTCGTGGGTGTGGTGGCCGAACGCAGCAGCTTGAGTCTGGGCCTGGCCATGGTTACCGTATGTCCGCTGGCCATGACGGGCCTCCTTATCTGGATGCGGCGTCAGCAAAAGCGGGTTGTATGAGCGGTTAGGGCTACTTGGGCGGCTCTGAGAGGAAGCGCATCTGATAGGCCATGCGCAGGCGTTCGCCCGGCTTCAATTCCGGGGTTTGTGTGAACAGGTTAAGGTCGACCTGCCGGAATTGTGGGAGCCAGAGCAGTTCCGGGAACTTGACGTCCTCGGGGCGATAACTAACGCACATACCGGCCTTGGTTTGAACATTATAGAAAGCAAAGTCCCCGCCTTTCGCGGCGACGAGGGCTGGCTGGTCGGGGCCGCTGTTATCTCTCCATTCACGGTTAATGCGCCGCCATCCGCCGTCTTTGATGTATACGCTCAAGACTTCGGGTTCGGTGGAGCCTTCCATCGAGTCAAACTCCGAGCGCACCCGGATTTGATACACTTTCGCGGTGGGGCCATGGTGGGTGAGACTCGATTCAAACTCTATCACTTCGGGGTGTTCAGCGTTAAGCGCGATCCGCCGCTCGATGGTGGAACCATCTTCGAGCGTTCGTGTCAGATATATGGCGTTGTCTTTGCTCGAGGCTTGGAAGGGGGTGTAGGCATTGGAGGTGAACCCTGCTTGGGCGGGTTCGTCCACCGCGCCTTGTAATATGTTTTCGTGGTTGATCGCCGGGAGCAGATGGCGACCAGAAGGCTTGTGGAACATTTCGATCGTCTTTCCATTGGCTTCCGGCAGCACGGTAAGCCGCCACACGGCATTCTCGAGCCGCAGTGCGGGCATGGCCTCCATCTTTTGGGGATCTTCGAAATATGCCTTCGCAGGAAGCATTTCTGAGACCATGGTCATGTTGTGTTTTTTGCACAAGGCGATGTAGGTGGAGACGAGGTTCTTGAACTCCTCCGGGAGATCCCGGGTGCATACACCGCCTTCGACCTTCCACGGTCGTCCATTGGTCAATATCAGGGTGCGATAAGCGGGGATGGAGGCCTTCTCCACCCGAGTCCGTACAGGGTCCGCTGGCGCTTCGGCCAAGGCTTTTGTGAACAGTTCCATGCCTTTGCGGGCGACGGGCAAGTCGAGTCCGAGTTCAACGGGGGCTGCACCACAATTCGGGTGCACCTGCTTGGCTTGGGCGTTGTCGTGGATGAGTTTGAGGTATTCCAGAATG
>CAIZGN010000052.1 GCA_903932505.1 Candidatus Hydrogenedentota bacterium | reverse complement strand
TCATCAACCCGGAACCTGGCGTCTACGCTTGGTATGACCTAAAGGACGCCAAGACCGGAGACCTCTTTTTCATGCGGCAGGCTATTGTCGGCGAAGAGAAAGTGAAACAGGACACCGCCTACTGGGTGGAAACCGAAATTGTGCCGCAGGTGGGTTTCCCTGCCATTTACAAGATGCTGCTCACCGGCCCTGCGAACGACCCCAAACACGTGCATCGCCTGCTCATGCGTGAGGGCAATTCACCCGTTCAGGAAATCCCCGTCGATCCAGAAAAGCCTGCTGAAAAATCCAAGAGCGTGCTCGAGAGCGGCGACCGCTCATCCTCCGGCGAGGAAGAAGTGCAAACAGGAAACGGTGTCGTCAAGGCCGAGCACCTCACCGTCACCAACGACGGCGTTCGCACCGAACTCTGGCTCAATAACGACGTGCGCCCTATGGGTGTCGTACGAATGGTGAGCCCCCAAGGCGAACTCCATCTGCGCCGTTACGGCAAAGGCGGAAAGGACGGCGAAAGCTCCATCGACGCGGCAGTCGCGGACACCGCTTCCGGTTCCGCATGGAGTGTGGAGGCCAAGTCGGCACCCAAGGGCTCTGCAGAGGCCGCTAAGGAAGAAAAACAGGTCGAACAACCCAAGGAAAGCCAGCCTGCAAAGAAGGCCGAGAAAAAACTCAGCAAGGAAGAAAAGCGCGAGAAAAAAGAGGCTGAAAAAGAGCAGGCAGCGGAGAAGAAACAGTGAGAATTCCTGTGGGACTTTGCCGCATGGGCACGCTACTGTCCCTGCTGGCAGCAACCGCCGTGATCGGCGGCTGCATCGGGGTTGGTAGCTCCGGCAAGGCCAAGTCGGTTGCGGCTGGCGCGCCCATAGCATTCATTCCCCAAGCTCCGCACGCCTCCATCAATCTCGCCAAGGGAACCTACCCCGACCTCTTTTCAACCGCCTCCTATGCCGAGTGGGCCACCCCCGCCGAAGGGGAAAACACCGGCATGATAGAGGTGATGTGCTGCATAGAATCCTCCTTCGCGGATTCCAGCATCGCCTACGATGTGGTCGGTCTGCGAGGTGTGCAGGTCTACCTCTATACACTCGACGGCAAACGCATATCCCCCGCCCGAACCATCATGGGACAGATGCTCGAAGCAGAGCCGCGTGGAGCCCTGAAGATCTTCCGCCGGACCAACCGCCTCTTGTTTCCATCCGATGCCGTACGGTCGCCTGCTGCCCCACCCAACGCTCCACCATCCACCATGCGGCTCGTGCTCGAGGGCTACGACTCTGTCTTCTACTTCGAATGGGCCGGGCAAAACGCACTACCCGTGCGCCCCGTCCCATTCTACAAGACCAAGGCCGCGCGCGACGCCAAAAAAGAAGCTGGTAAATTACGCAAGCGTGCCACCGAGTTTGGACACACCTTTGACTGAATGACCCGCACAAAGCGCGAAACAAATCCCCCGTTGAAGGGGGTGGCGCGAAGCGCCGGGGGATGTTCCTCCCCGCATCAACCGTTGACCGTGCAACGGTTCCGGAGAAGACAGACGTGAAGGTTTTTCTCAAAGTATGCGCCATCGTCACAGGACTGATTCTCATCGGGATTTCAGCCGCCGTGCTGTGTTTGCCAGGCCCACTCTCCCCATGGCTGGGAGGCCCGGTCGGTGCCCGCATCGGACAGAGCCTCGGCGCCACGGTGACCCTCGAATCCTTTCGCATTGTCCCCTCAAAACTGGGCATCGAAATCTGTGGACTTGCCATCGCCAATCCTGAGGGCTTTGAACCCGAAACCGCAGTGCGGGTGGGCCGTGTGCTCATTCAACCCCATCTCGCCACCCTCTTTTCCGGGACTGCCCACATCCGTCGGATCAAACTCGAAGAGGCGGAAGTGCGACTGCGCGTGAAGACAGGTCTGGGAACCAATCTGGGACACTTGCGGGATCAGGCGCAGCGAGTGGCGGAAGCGAACAAGGATGGAAAAGTATTCGTGGATCGGGTGGACGTTGCAGCGCTCATCGTCCGCCCCCCGGACGCCCCCGCGCCAATCGTTCTCCCCGCCTTTGAAATCAAACAACTCAGCGGTGAATCACCGGGCTCCCTCTCAAAAACCGGAGCCACCCTCCTCAGCGCACTAGCCGCCCAAGCCTTCCAAGCCGCAGGAATCGACGATATTCCTTCCGTGGTTCCGGTGCCCTCATCGCCTGCATCCGTATCGGCCCTTCTCCCACGGGTTGATGCAAAATAGGAAAGATAACTCCACTACGCGTCAGACCCGATTCTATTTCACTGGATCCGTCAACGATGGTGGTACGAAAAACCTCATGAGAAAGCCGCTTCGTAGGGCATCTCCTCAAAACGGGATAATTCGCCTGCAAATTCCAGCGCAGCACACACGTCTTCGCGGGTGATGTTCAGGTAATCTTCCAAGATGTCCTCAATGGAATCCCCTCCCGCAAGCGCGCCCAACACAGTGGACACCAAAACGCGGGTGCCACGAATGACCGGTTTTCCATGACAAACTTGCGAGTCAATCCGTACTCTTTCGTTCATCGAAACCTCCTTTCATCAAACATCTCCACAAGCTCAAAGATACACCGTATCTCGACCCGAAGCAACCTCCACGCAAGGCATAAAAAGCTGACTACGTGGGATGGGAGGGCAGCCGTCCCCGGCTGCCTGCTTTGCAATATTAGCCACGAGAAAAGGGGGACTAATACCCTGCCCCGAAAATCCAGCGACAGGTCCATTCCTGACTCGCGCTCCACGGCATATGCAGACATTCCCAAGCAGAATACATCGACACGCTCATGAGCACGGCAAAAGGCGGCCAGAATCGTATCGGCCGCATGCGCTCGGCCCAGGGTGCGGACGCCAGAAGCAGCACCGGCATGGTCGCGATATGCCAGCGGAAACCATACGCGGCTCCGCCATAATTCGCGGTGTGCAGGACGTAATACGCAGACAAGGTGACGAAGGCCACCATCCCGCCCAGAATGAGACCGCGGTGGGGTTCCTTTCGCAGAAACACGGCTCGCAGGAAGGCCAGCAAGCCGAGAGTCAGCACAGGAAACAGCAGGAAAGATCCGTGTCGCCCGAAAGTGAGATGAAACAGATACAGCCACTTCGGCTCATTCATGGCGTCAACGCCAATCGGATTGCGCCACACCGATGCCTCGTACAGGTAGTACGTTCGGCTGGTTTGGATCGGCACCCAGGAACCGGTGATCATGGTCATGAGGGTAAAATGCAGGGCGAGCCACGGGAATGCGCCGAGTCCACCCCAAAGCAGTGTGGCCTTCGGGAAACGGTATAACAGATACAGGCCCACAAGGGCCGGAAAGACCGTGGAGGGCAGGTCAAACGTGAAAGTTAGTGCGGCCGCCATGCCAAACGCAAAGAAACGCCAGGGGCGCGGCTCAAGCTGCCCCGTGGCCAAGCCCAATCCAAAATACAGGCATGCGAGAAGAAATGCCGTTGCAGGCACATGATTATTCATGTTGGCGGCATAACCAAAAAACTGGGTGCCCATGGCAAAGGCAGAAAACAGGGCGAAGGAGCGCCACGATGGAATCATAAACAGGCCAAGCAGTCGCGCGAAGAACACCAGTCCCAAAAAATAGGTGGTCGTGATGAACGTTAAGGTCATCACCTGAATGATCTTCTTCCAATCCTCATGCCGCTCAAGGCTCCAGCCCAAGGTCTTGTGAAGAAACATGTACTCCGCCGTCATGAGAAACGGAAACACGGGAGGCTTGGTCGACAATCGGCGCCCCCCGATCTCACACTTGTCCACCGACAGCGTGTCGAAGGGATTGGGCGGCTGGTCTGAAGGCCGGTCGATACGCCATGTGCCGTCATGCGCGAGGGCATATACGGTCGCCAGACGGCTCGCCAGTGAATCCCCGAGAAAAACAGTCTGCAGCGAGGCAATCACCACAAGGGTGAGCACAAAAATTAGGGGAAAAAAGGCAAAACGCGCCGCAGAGGGCGCTGACTTTTCAATATGAACACCTGACGACATGACGTTCCTATGGTGGTTGGATATACGGGGGTGCGCAGCATCAAATGCCACCAACCAATCATCCGTAGTCTACACGTTTTATCGCCCAGATTCATCCGTGCAAAACAGCGGCATTCTGCTCGGTGGGGAAACCGGTTTTTTGAGCCCCGAGGCGATGCTCTGATATACTTATTGCGGTTTTGCGACGAACCTCCAGAGTCTTTTTGCAGGGGTTCGCATTCCCATTCCCGGCTAGCCGGGTTTGAAACCGGCCCCGATCGCGGGGCTCCGCTGCTTTGCGCAACGGTATCCCATAACAACGATAGGAGATTGCGTCTTATGCCCATAGCACCTCACGGCGGTGAACTGGTCAACCGTATCCTCACCGGTGCCGCGCTGGAATCCGCCCAAAAGAAAATCACGTCCCTTCCGCGCATCAAAGTGGATGAATACGCCGCTTTCGACGTTGATTGCATCGCCAAGGGTATTTTCAGCCCCCTCAAGGGTTTCATGGGTGCATCCGAAGTGCGCAGCGTCCTCGACAAGATGCTTCTTCGTCCCGGTGTGGCTTGGACCATTCCGATTCTGCTCGCAGTGAGCCAGGAAGAGGGCGATACCCTCAAGACAGGTTCCGAAATCGCCATCGAAAATGACCGGGGCGATTTGGTGGCGATTCTCCACCTGGCCGAGAAATTCTCCTTGGATGTGAAGGAATTGGCGGAGAAAGTCTATCGCACCACCGATGAAGCGCATCCGGGCGTGGCCTACACCTATTCACTCGGCTCTGTGTTTCTTGCCGGTGAAATTGACGTCCTTCAGGCGCGCGATGTCGATCATCAGGACTACAACCTTACGCCCGTGCAGACCCGCGCGGCGTTCAAGGAACGGGGCTGGTCGCGCATTGTCGCTTTTCAGACGCGCAATCCCATCCATCGCGCTCACGAATACCTTACCAAGTGCGCCTTGGAGACGTGTGACGGCCTGTTGATCCATCCGCTCATGGGCACAACCAAAAGCGATGACATCCCCGGTGATGTGCGCATGAAGTGCTATCAGGCGCTGATGGAAAAATACTATCCGCACGATCACGTCATGCTCTCCATCATGCCCGTGAACATGCGCTATGCCGGGCCGCGTGAAGCGGTCATGCACGCGATTTACCGCCAGAACTACGGCGTCACGCACTTCATCGTGGGTCGCGACCACGCAGGCGTGGGTAACTACTACGGTACCTATGATGCCCATCAGATCTTCGAGCAAATCGAGCCCGGTTCTCTCGACATTACCCCGCTCTTCTTCGACCATACCTTCTTCTGCAAGACCTGCGGCAACATGGCCTCCCTCAAGACCTGCCCGCACGGCAAGGAATCGCATGTGTTCCTCAGCGGAACCAAGGTGCGCGAGATGTTGGATCGCGGAGAGGAGCCGCCAATCGAGTTCACTCGCCATGAAGTTGCGCAAGCGTTGATTCAATGGGCCACCAAAGCGAAGTAGGCGGCACGAGCCGGTTGCTCTTGGATGATGTGTGCCATGGAATCCAATAACGAAGTTATTCTCGGCCTTAGAGGTTCGGGTGCCGCTGAAGCGGCGGACGTTCTCGTCCGCCGCCTCGGTGAACTTGGTCATGAAGCCCGAAGTCAGGATCATCTGGTTTTCCTGCGTTTCGAGGGAAAGGCCGTAGCCGGTTGGGAGTACGAATTGGGCGTTTATGATCCGCCTGAGTTCTCTGCCGAAAAGATTCTGGACGACCTGGCCGTGCGCGGCTGGATTACGCTCGAAGCGCCCGAGTGGACGGCTGCGGAAGAGGCCGGGATTCGGGATCGATTGAAGGGGCTGGGCTACGTCGAGTGATTTGTGTGGGGTGGACGGGAGCTGTGCATGCGCGTCGGGGTTCATTTGATATCGCCGTCCGAACAGGACGTTTCAGAGTGGGGCGTTGCGCCCGAACATGCGCGACGCTATGTCCTGCAGACTCTGCGTGCTGCTGCCGCCCTGCAAAACGCCACAGAATTCGTGCTTTTTCACGGAGCCGAGGAACGTTTCAGCGCGGAGCCATTTCCCTGCGTTCCGCTTGAACTCGCGCGCGCAGGCTGGTTTCGCCGCACAAGCAGTCCCGCCCGTTCCCTTAAACAGGCGGTTCGAAGCGAGCGGGTGGATGTCATGCTTTCACCCCTTCAGTCCGCCGATCTCGATCTGGGCATTCCGCAGGTCTATTTCGCGTGCGACCTCCGGCCTTGGGAAAGTGAGCCCGGGGCACCTCCCGCCAAGGTGGCTCACATCGGGGCCTTGCGAAAGGCCTGCGCCGATTCACGCGCCCTCGTCGCCCCCTCCAACTACATCCGTCAACGATTTCTCGAACTGTTCGATGTGCCGCTTAACCACACGGTGGTTGCCGCTGCGGGCGTTCCATCGGCTTTCGCGCAAAATCATTCCTCCATGGTGGCCAAACCCTACCTTCTGCTGCATGACGATAGCCCCGGCCGGGAAAACGCCTGCATGATTGTCTCCGCTCTGGAGAAGCATGCGACCCGCTTTCCCTTTCCGGTCGTTCTCATCGGGGCTGGTGTTGGCGAAGAAAGCCCGCTCGATGATCGCGTGGTCTACATCGAGCACTGTCCTGACGTGCAGCTCGCCGGGTTATATCAGCAGTGCGAGGCCTTCGTCGCTTGCGGACGCGGCGATGGTGGCGCTTCGCGCGTCATCGAGGCCTTGGGTGCCGGATGCTGCGTCATCGCACCGCACTCTCCAGCTACCACCGAGTTGGTGGCGGATGGTCCTTTCTACTACAATCCGGGAAGCACGAGCTCGCTGATGCAAGCCTTGGGCCGGGTACTGGACCAAGGCCCGCAAGAGCATGGACAGCGTGTACGCCACGGAAAAGCCATTGCCGCACGCTTCACCTGGGAGCAGACGGCTTGGAAGCTGCTCTCAGCGTTCAAAAGGATCTAGGCACCGAGTGCAATTCCGGGCGGGAAGGATGTACCCATGGAATGGCTGACCTATTATTGGAATGACCTCTTGCAGAACCCCGTGGACTGGTGTTCTGCCGTCCTCCTCTTGGACACACCCACCAAGATCCTGCTCTTCAAAATCGCCATCACCCTCGCCGGGTTCATTCTCATCTACAAGCTTATCGAAATCGAAATCTGGGGGCGTATCCGCGAACACAACGAGCGCAAGAAAAACTGGGACGATACCTTGCTTGCCAAGGATGGTGCGGTTGCGGAGGGGGCGTCGCAAAATGCCACCGAGGACTTCAAGCAGACAGTCGCGCGATTGCGCAAGAACCGCCAATTCGGGGAGCTTGCGCAGGCCTATGCTGTTCGCGGGGAACACAAGCAGGCCGCCCGCTGGTATAAGAAAGCAGGTCTATGGAAGCCTGGGGCGCAAGCCCTTGCGCAAGCTGGAAAAACACTCCGCGCCGCTGCTTGGCTCGAAAAAGCGGGCGAGTTTGAGTCCGCAGCCCAATTCTACGCCCAGCGAGGGCGTCATTGGAGCGCGGCCAAGGCCTACGAAAAAGCGGGAGACCTGCCCTCAGCCGCTTCCGAATATCTCCAGGCGAAGAAATACAAAATAGCCGCCGAAACCTTCGTGCGCTACTTCCAAACCCGAAACGGAGCCGATGTCCTTCTCGCCGCAGCCGAGCGCTGCCATGGACTGCTCAATGATGATCGTGTAGTGGCGTCCATATCCGAGGAACAGCGGCAATACTTGACCGGGGCGGTTGCGCAGGCCTTCGAGAATTCCGGGCGCGGTGAAGTTGCTGCAGACCTGTACCGTAAGGCCGGGAACGCCACGCGCGCCGCGCAGCTATATGCCGGAATTGGGCAATTCGACAAGGCCGTGCAATGCATGACCGAGGCAGGGAAACCGCAGGATGCCTCCGCATTGGCGGGGCATGCCTACGAAGCGCGGGGACAATGGATGGAAGCGGCCGCAGCCTATGCGCAGGCTGGGCAATACCGCCGCGCGGGTGACTGCTTTTCCAAGGCCAATGACCCCATCCGAGCGGCCGCCGCCTACGAAAAGGGGGGCGAATTCTATGGGGCCGGTTTTGCCATGATGCATGCGGGCAAATGGGAGGGCGCGATTCCGCTTTTTCAGAAAGTTAAGGAAGACCACCCCAGCTTCAATGAATCCCGCGCCTTCCTGGGCCGATGTTTCTACGAACTCAAAGACTACGCACACTGCGCGGCCGCCCTCGAAAATCACCTGCTGGGCAAGCGCGTGGAAACGAACAACATCGACTATTTCTGGATGCTTGCCCTCGCCTTGGAGCAATTGGGCGAACTGGTTAAATCACGGGAACTCCTCCTCAAGATTCACAGTGTCAGCATGTCCTTCCGCGATGTCAGCCAGCGGCTGTCCAACATCGACACGCGTATTTCCATGACCGCCAATGCCACGGCGGGAATGGGCGGTTTTGCCCATTCCACCGGCCCGAGTCCTTCCCAGCAGGAAACGCAGGTCATGGAAATGGTTGCCGGTTGCGTCGGGAAGCGCTACGAACTGCAGCGCGAATTGGGACGCGGGGGGATGGGCGTCATCTATCTCGCGCGTGATACCGCGCTGGACCGCCCTGTGGCCCTCAAATTTTTGGGTGCGCTCGTGGATGGTAACGAGGAATTCAAGCGCCGTTTCGAACGCGAGGCCAAGGCCGCTGCCAAGGTCAATCATCCCAACATCGTGAGCATCTACGACATCGGCACCCAAGAAGGCAAGGCGTACATCGCCATGGAATACATCGAAGGCGGAGATCTCAGCAAATACCTCCGTCAGAAGGGCCCCTTGTCGCCACGCGAGGCGTCGAACATTATGATTCAAGTCTGTTCCGCCCTTGAGGCCGTGCACAAGACCGGCATTGTCCACCGCGATCTCAAGCCCGAGAATATCGTCATCACCCGTGGCGCGCTCGTCAAGGTCATGGATTTCGGTTTGGCCCTCGTGCCCGAAATGCGACTCACCGCCAACAACGTCATCATGGGAACCCCGATGTACATGTCGCCCGAACAGGTGCGGGGAGAAGAAATCGATGCCCGCTCTGACCTGTACTCCGTGGGACTTGTTTTCTATGAGCTACTGGCCGGCAAGCCCGCCTTCGAGGGTGCCGACCTCCTGAGACGACAAGTCGAAGAAATGCCGCCCCCCCCCAGCCAGTTCGCCCCGGATCTCCCGAAGGAATGCGATGCGATCGTGATGAAATGCATCGCAAAAAACAAGGAAGCGCGATACCCCACCGCTCAGGCACTAATAGACGCACTGCGCGCTGCAGGGCACGAGTAGACAACAAAAACTCTAACTTCCCTGTGTTTTGGAAGTATGTTAACGGCGGTCGATTCGGTGAGGGAGAAGCGTGGGTTCATTTTTCCCGTTTTCGATTCTTACTGGTTTCATGGTATCCTTGATCATAAGGAGAAATCGAACTATGGATTGGCGGCAGTACATCGAACAGACCCCCGATGTCATGGTTGGCAAACCCGTCATCAAGGGTACCCGGTTGACGGTTGAGCTTATCCTTGAACGACTCTCTGATGGCGATTCTGAGGCTGACTTGTTGGATTCGTATCCGAGACTCAGGAAAGAACATATTAGGGCCGCACTCGCCTTCGCAGCAGCATCCCTATCGTGTGAAGAAAATGAATTTGCCGAAGCCGATGCTCGATGAAACTCTTGGCCGACGAGAACATTGACCGCTCTATTGTTCTTGGCTTCGTGAGACTGGGCACGATGTCCTGTGGGTTCCTGAATCACACGGGGCCGAAGTGGAGCGCGCCCTTGTCGATATTGCGCGCACGGAAAACCGGATCATTCTCACCTACGATCTCGACTTCGGTGAGATTCTGTTTCGAGAGCAGGTCAGCTGTCTAGGCGTGGTTCTTCTTCGCTGTAAACAATTGTCTAAGACGGAGAGAGATGCTTGGTTCCGCTATTGCTGGCCCCGTTAGAGCAAAAGGCGGTCAATCATTTTATTGTACTCCGCAACAACAGATTTCGGGTTCGTTCCCTGTGGCGCAAGCCATAACATCCTCAGGTCAGAACACTTGGATACTCTTCTTCGCAGGTCTATGTTAAGTTGCCTTGGCTGCCGTGTGATTCAATTCGTCCCTAATTCAGGGCTCTCAACTCCGTCAGTTAAACAAAGCGCTTCCCGCAGATGGCTTTCCCACCCTTCGGGTAGAACCCCGGCGGCCTGTATCTCTATATGCCGCTTGTCTTCGCCACCGTGGCTAAGGTGAATGCGAATACAGGGTTCGGGCAACAGGCCTTCCGCCCGCTCCGCCCATTCGATGATGCAAATGCCTTGAGAATCAAACCACTCCTCGTAACCGAGGTCGGCGAGTTCATCGGGGCCCGATAAGCGGTACAGATCCAAATGATAAATGATGGGATCTTCGCCATATTGATTGACGAGGGTGAAGGTCGGGCTGTGCGCTCCGATACCTTGGGCAAGACACCGCGTTAGTCCGCGGGTCAGGCATGTTTTTCCGGCAGCCAGGTCGCCAAAAAGTGCAAGCACCGCTCCTCTGGGTAGCAGGCCCGCGATCGCCATACCCAGTGCTTCAGTCTCCTCCGGACTCCCCGTTTCAATCAGCAGCCTCGCTGGCTGCCTGTCTTTCGGCGTGGCGGGGTTCATACGCTGGCGATAGCCTCTCGATACAGTTCAACATATTGCTGGCAGGAGCGGTCCCAAGAGAAATCCTCGGCCATATCCGCGCGACGCACCTTTTGGAATTCGGCGTTTTTCTTGAACAGCGCCGCCGCTTCCTCTACAGCGCGACCCAAAGCCTGCGAGGTCATCGGAACAAAAGAGAATCCTGTGGCATTGCCATGTTTGCGGTGAACCGGATTGAGGTCTCGCACGCTGTCGGCGAGACCGCCTGTGCGCCGGACGATGGGAACCGTACCATAGGCCATCGCATACATTTGCGCCAAGCCGCACGGCTCATAGCGCGATGGCATGAGCAGGAAATCGCTGCCCGCGAGCACTTGGTGCGACAACGCCACGTCAAAGCGCAGCGCAACGCCGATGTTCTCGGGATAGCGTGCGGCGGCCTGAGAGAACCGGGCTTCGAGTTCCGGATCGCCGGTGCCGAGTACCGCCAGTTGCGCGTCCATCCCCACGAGACGATCCAGCACATCCGCCGCCAGCGAAAGACCCTTTTGCCAATACAAGCGGCTCAGAATACCAAAGAGGGGAACATCCCGCTGTGGAAGCCCAAAGGTGGCTTGAAGCGCCTTCTTGCAGGCGGCTTTTCCCGCAAGGTCAGTTTCGGAATAATTCGCAGGAATATGGGGATCCGTCTCCGGATCCCAAATATCATAATCCACGCCATTGAGAATACCCGAAATATCAGCCGCGCGGGTGCGCAGCATGCCGTCCAGACCGTCGCCATATTCGAGCGTCTGGATTTCCTCGGCATAGCGTGGACTGACCGTGTTGATTTTGGTGGAGAAGGCGATCGCGCCCTTCAGCAGGTTGATGTCACCCCGATACTCGATGCGCCCATCCTGAAAAAGGCCCACGTCAATCCCGGTACTCGGCAGCTTGTCCACCCCGTAGCGACCCTGAAAGGACAGATTGTGGATGGTGAAAACGGTCGGAGTGGATCCCCACAGGGGACTTGCCTCATAACGGGTGCGCAGGAAGACCGGCAACGCGGCCGTGTGCCAATCATGGCAATGAACTACATCGGGTTGCCAGTGCAATTGGGGCACCGCGTGCAAAACCGCAAGGCAGAAAAAGCAGAAGCGTTCCGCATTGTCGGAATACTCACTCGCCCCAACGCCATACGGTTTCTCGCGACCGAAATAACCCTCGTGCTCAATGAGGTAAAGCGGGATGTCCGAATCCGGTACCGTACTCTGGCGCATCTGCCCGTATTGCGTCTGTCCGCCCAGCTCCGCCTCGCAAAGACAATAAGGTTCTCCGCGATACCGATCAGGGATTCCCCGATAGCAGGGCATAATCACCCGGACATCGTGTCCTTGGGCCCGCAGGGCGCGCGGAAGTGACCCCGCGACTTCAGCAAGACCCCCGGTGCTAATCAACGGAGAAAGCTCGGAGGTGACAAAAAGTATCTTCAAGGGGGCATCCTGTGGCGACATTTTATTCCTTCCAACAGTCGAGATGCTCTCTTTATACCACGCGAAAGGCATTGGGTTCGACATAGGGGTTGATCGGAGTGCCCGGAAACCGATTTCTTAGGAAGGTGGCAAGGGCGGGAACGACCAGCATCTCCGTGCCGGAATGCCCTGCGTCGATCACCGCGATATCCCGGCTCAGCGCTTCCAGCGCGTCGTTATAGCGCACATCCCCCGTCACATAAACGTCGGTGGTGTCCGGCAGCGACCCAACGTCACCACCGCCCGCACCACCCATGACCGCCACCTGCGCAATTCGTTTGCGCTTCGCACCCACCACACGCACATGATCCACCCGAAGCACGCTCCGCACATGGGCGGCGAAGGCATCAAGCGTCATGGGCTTGCGGAGTACCCCGCACACGCCCAGACCGATCCGTGGGTCACGATTTTCCAAAGGGATAACATCGTAGGCCACTTCCTCGTACAGATGGGATCGGCGTAATGCCGTAAGTGCCTGGGAGAGCCTCGCCTTGGGCAGTATCATTTCTAGCCGATGTTCGGTTTCCCGGTTCAGCTTGCCCACAACGCCAGAGAACGGGCTCGCGTCCGGCCCGGGAATGAAGGTGCCTGTGCCGGGTGTGCTGAACGAACACTGCGAATAAGCCCCGATCGCTCCGGCACCCGCGCGGGACAGTGCCTCGCGAACGCGGTCAAGATCCGAGGCAGGCACATAGGTAACCAGCTTGTATTGATGCGCCTGTTTAACCGCATGCAGAGGTTTTTGATCTACCAACCCCAACGCATCCGCCAGCAGGTCATTAACCCCGCCCGGTGCCACGTCGAGATTGGTGTGTACCGAAAAACAGGCGATCCGCGCCTCCGCAAGTTCCAGGCACAACCGAACCCGGGGATCGCTCGGGCACAAGGTGGTCAGCGGATCCCAAATCAAAGGGTGATGCGACACGATAAAGTTGGCCTTATTTTTGCGCGCCCGCTCGTAGGCTTCGCGGGTCACGGTCAGGCAAGTCAGCACTCCCTCAACCTCCCAGGCACGGTCACCCGTCTGAAGACCGCATCGATCCCAGTCATAAGCAAGTGCGCCGGGTGCCCAGTCTTCAAGGGCATCGCAATAATCGGCCACGCGGTAGCTCATATCTCCCACTCCATAGAAATCGATCCGTAGCCCACCACGCGCGAATAGTCGCCCGTGACCGCTGCACTGGTTCGGTAATCAAGCAATTTCCAGCTTCGGGCGTCGCGGGCCAGCGCATACGCCATGGCTACGACCACCGCCGTACCTCCGCACATCGAGCAGCGCCCGCTCGCAATGCCTTCAGAAAGTGAGCCGCAGTGTTTTCGCAGTACTTGGGACAAAGACGCCTGGTCGAGTCGGTTGGCGTGCTCCTCATCGAGAAAATGCGACAAGTCCGTCGACGCGACCACAAGATCCGATTCTCCAAGCATGGACGCCAAGATTTCTCCGATCCGCACATGCCATGGCCCAGGGTCACTTCCGAAGAGAACCGGGATGATGGGCACATTCCCGAAATTGACCTGAAGGAAGGGAAGCAATACCTCAATGGCGTGTTCCATCAAATGAGGGTCGGGGGGCGAGGACGCGCACTCGGCCGAGAGCGCAGTGGCGAGCGGTTCGTCAATCGGCATCACCCCGAGTGGCGTTTCAAACCCGCCATGGGTGTACACAGAAGCGCGCTCAAAATGGGCATAGTGCGAGCGTCCAAGGATGACTATGCGCTTGGGGCGCTTTCCCCGGGCACGGGCAAAGGCATGCCCTGCGCAAGCCCCGGAGTAAATATGACCAGCGTGGGGGACGACCATAGCGGCCACACGATCCGGCACAGGCTCCAGCGCGGCCGCAGTGATGTACCCATCCACCGCGGCCCGCAGAGCCGTAGGCTCTGCAAGATAGAACTGCCCCGCAACCGACGCCTTTCGAATAGTCATCTAAATTCTCCCGTCAACCTAGTTTCAGTGTAGCAGGGAAGACGCAGAACTACAACTCATTTCGGCACGATGAATACCTGCCGTCCCCGCCACAAAGCCAATTGATTTGGTCGCTCAAATCCCCTAGGATGGGGGCGATTGCAGGATACTGGTATCGGATTTTACAAAAAGGATGACTCATGAGAATTGCGACTGTCAAGAGCGAGGGGCGGCCAACGGTGGCCGTCTGTCAAACCGACCGTTGGTACGACCTATCCAGCCTGTTCGTGGACTGCGGGATTGAGAACGCTCCCGCCGATCTCGGCGGACTACTCGCCGCAGGGTACTGCGCAAAGGCCTATCTTGCACCCATCTGCGCCCGTGCAAACGAACGTCATGCCTTGGTCGGTTCTCCTGACTTCTTGATGCCCTTCCGCCCCGGAAAGGTCGTGGGCATCGGGCGAAATTACCGGGCGCACGTCGCCGAATTCGACAACAAGATGCCGGGCGAGCCCATCTATTTCTGCAAGGCCACCACCGCTTGCATTGGCCCTGAAGAGCCCATCGTAATAAAGGATTGGTACGGACGTGTGGATCACGAGGGCGAACTGGGGGTGGTCATCGGTCGCCGGGCCAAGGATGTTTCCCCAGAAAAGGCCCCGGACTACATCGCAGGATATACCATCGTAAACGATGTCACCGCACGCGAGGTTCAGAAGCGTGATATCGCGGACAGTCAGCCTTGGTTCCGTTCCAAGAGCCTCGACACCTTTTGTCCGCTGGGTCCTGTACTCACTTTGCGCGAAGAACTGTCCTGGCCTGTGGAAGTGGACATTGTGGTTCGTGTGAATGGCGAGATACGTCAGCAGAGCAACACGGCGAAATTCATCTTCGACATCCCCGCCCTAATCGCCGCAGTCACAAGGTTCATGACCCTCGAACCCGGAGACATCATTGCAACAGGAACCCCGGAAGGCGTATCGCCCCTACATCCCGGGGATTCCGTTGCGGTTGAAGTCCCCGGAATCGGCATACTCCGCAATCCGGTTGTTGCTGGCTAGAAAAAGGGTGCGAACCCGGGCTACGAGTTCCCCTTTTCGCCCTTCACGCCATCCCAGATCCCGGCACCATTAAAATTGTATCGACATGTCTCGCGACCATTGACCCCAGTCGGAACATTCGCGTTTTCCGCTTCGGCCTCAATGCGCGTAGATTTACGCTCACTCTGCATGATTTGATAAGAGTATTCCACG
>CAIZGN010000051.1 GCA_903932505.1 Candidatus Hydrogenedentota bacterium | reverse complement strand
GGCTAACCTCCTATGGTGTTCGCGGGATTGCTGGCGCACTACTATGGAAGTCAGAAGTGCATATACCTTGGTCCGATGTTCGCTATGAAATCAGAAACGGACAACTGCTCATTAGGTCGTCCAAAGATCGGGATTTTTTTAGATCCTACGATGTCCGTAATGTTTGGAATGCTGCTATATTCGAAGAGATCGTAAACGCTTTGTCAAAGATTCGCACCTGAAATATTTGCTATTGGCAACCCACAAGACCCACCGCACAATGATTACTCTATGAGTCGTAAGAATGAACAAAGACGCCGAAATTCACTTCGCACCGAATTCCCTATTGCGCCAGCTACCCCCAACCAGTTTGCCACCTGCATCAAGTCGCTCTCCGGGGCACAGGGGCTGGTGTTCCGTGACCAACCGAAACAGCAAATTACTCCTCCCGCCCGACCGATTGAAACTATCCCTGCCGAGCTCGTAAGAGGGTTGGCAGCTATTGCAAATAGTGCATGGCGTGCCAAAACCAAAATGGTTGACCCCACTACCGGCGAACCGCATGAGCCCATGAGGCGTGTTTGGAAAGATATCGAGCGCATCTACCGACACTTGGAGGACATAGGGTTTCGCGTTCGCAACCACACCGGCGACCCATACGACGATGGGCAACCTATGAAGGTCATTACCAGTGAACATCGGCCGGAGGTCACCCGGAAATATGTGATCACCACACTACTGCCCACCCTTTATTGGAAAGGCCAGATTATCCAACATGGCGAAGTCGAAATCGCCGTTCCCTCTGCCACCGATAACGTCTAACGATAATATGCAACGAACAACTATTGACTTCGGCATCGATCTGGGCACCACCAACAGTGCCATTGCCGTTCTTAGCGGGGTAACACCGGAAATCATCAAAAACAACGAAAAGGACGCTGACATCACCCCGTCGGCTGTCTACATCGACAAAAAGGGCATAATTCGGTGTGGTGACGGTGCCAAGAGCCGCCTTCAGGACGCTTCAGCCGCAGGTGACGTATTCATCGAGTTCAAGCGCCGCATGGGCACCGACTACCTTTACAGATCCAAGAGTAATGGACAGCAACGGAGGCCTGAGGAACTTTCTGCCGAGATACTCAAGTCCCTCAAGGAGGACGTTCAGCAAAAAACGGGTGAAGTGCTCGAATCCTCAGTCATCACGGTCCCAGCCGCATTTGAGCTGCACCAGTGCGACGCGACACGCAAAGCGGCCCAGCTTGCTGGATTGAAGGACAGTCCTCTTCTGCAGGAGCCGGTCGCTGCGGCACTTGCCTACGGGTTTCAAGCCGACGGGAAGAAGGCCTACTGGCTTGTATACGACTTCGGCGGTGGCACCTTCGATGCCGCCGTGATTAAGGCTGAAGAAGGGAGCATACACGTTGTGAATCACGGTGGTGACAACTTCCTTGGCGGTGCCGACATTGACTGGGCCATTATCGAAAAAGTTCTCGTTCCTCGTCTCCTTCAGGAATATGACCTTGAGGACTTCACACGTGCCAATGCCGGCTGGGACGACAAGGCTGGGACCCCACGTAAATGGTGCAAACCCTTTGCTCTGCTGAAGCGCGCCGCGGAGCTGGCCAAGATCGAGCTCTCGCGCCTTGAGAAGACAACCATAGAGATGATCAGATTCACCAATAGTTGCGGTGATGAAATAGAGTTCGAGTGTGACATCACTCAGGCTGATATAATGAGAGTTGCCGAACCCATAATCCATCGATCCATTGATATTTCCAATCGGGTGCTCCAGGAAAAAAATCTTCCTAAGGAATCTGTCGAAAGGGTGATTCTAGTCGGTGGGCCCACCAAAGCCCCCTACTTCCGCGAGATGCTCAAAACCGGCCTTGGCATCCCCCTTGACCACAGCGTCGACCCCCTGACTGTTGTCGCAAAAGGCGCCGCTGTCTTCGCAGGGACGCAAAAGCCCACTGCCGGGCCCAGAAACGTCGCGGTTCAGGGGGAATTCGTGGTCGACCTCAAGCACAAGCCAGTCGGGGCGGATAGTTCACCCATCGTCGGTGGTACAGTTAGGGGCGCAGCGCCTCAAAATCTCGCCGGTTTTACAATCGAGATCGTTGATTCCATGACCCGGTGGCGGAGCGGCAAGGTTCCCCTTCGGGTCGATGGCGTTTTTATGACAAATCTGCACGCCGAGAAGGGAGACCGCCACACCTACCTAATCGAGTTGTGTGATGCGACAGGCCGAAGGCAAAAAATTACTCCCGATAGGCTTACCTACACGATCGGTGCTGTGGTTGAGGAACAACCCCTTCCCAACTCAATGGGGGTGGCGCTCGCCAACAACGATTATGACAAGCTCTTCGAGAAAGGTCGAGGCTTGCCGCTCAAGACAACGCGGGACTATCGAACAGTCAGGGCGCTCCGCCAGGGCGAGACGGGGGAGCTAATCAAGATCCCTATAGTGGAAGGCGAAAACGACCTAGCTGATCGCAACCGCCATATCGACGATCTCCACATCGACGCTTCAAATATTAGGAGGGATTTGCCGGCCAATACCGAGGTCGAAGTCACTCTGCGGATGGATGAATCCCGGATTATCACCGTTACTGCGTATGTCCCGGCTCTTGACGAAGAGTTCTCCAAGAAGGTGGAGCTTAGAAAGAGAACAACAGATGCAGCCGCCTTCTTGAAAGGTGACTATGATCTCGAAATGGTTCGATTCCACCAGGTGAAGGCCAATGCCGTCAAGACAGGTGCACAGGCGGGCCTCGATCTTGTTGCGGAGGTCGAAGAGTCCGTATTGTTACGAGAAGTGCAGTCAATTCTACCATCTATTGCTGGGGATGTAGATATCGCCGCCAAATTTGAAAAGCGCCTGCTAGAGCTGAAATTGAAGCTCGACTTCGTGGCCGACGCTCTAGAGTGGCCAGCCCTTGTTGCTGAGGGGAAAGATTGGTCTGGATACCTGACAAGCATTGTTAATAGGCAGGGAACGCAGCAACAGCAGCAGCGTGCCAGCGAAATCGCTGTCCAGGTGGAGCAGGCTACGGGGGAAAAGAGGGCCGACTTGCTGCGAAAGCGAACGGAGCAGATCAAGAGCCTCTACTTTGAGATCGCAATGGCCCAGCCTGGCTGGTGGGTTGATCAATTCCAGAGGCTCGAGAAGAAGCAGAGGGAAATGGTGGACGAAAATCGCGCCTCCCAGCTTTTAAACAAGGGACGGGATTGCATTTCTCGAAACAACACTACCGGCCTGCAAAATATTGTTGGCCAACTTTGGGATCTCCTGCCTGATGATGTGGTCCAAGCCGCCAAGCGGGGCTACCAGTCAGGCGTGATCCGGTAGCCCCCAACACCATGACCACCGAGAACTCCTGCAAAGATGTGGACGTCAGCTCACTAAACGAGTGTCTTGACCACATCCGCCACGCGCACGCTTCTGAGCTTGCCAGATCGGGAAACTATCCGGAAGCCGAGGCGATCCTCTTACCCGACACCCGACTTCCCGAATCGCCGCGCGATCTCGACCTTCTCGCCCGCATGGCGGCACAACAGGCGCGGTTCGAAGACGCCGCACGATACTGGAAAGCCGCGCTCGAGCGCGCCCCGGAAAACGCAGTGTATAAAGAGTGTCTCCAACGCTTGTCAGACCTTCAATCTGACGATGAACTTGGTGCGTCGCCCCGCAGCATGATCTTGGCTTGGTGCGTTGCGGCGACCACCATTCTCCTGATAACTGCCTACCTCATTTTTGCACATGGCAGACCCGCCGTGAAATCAGGCATGGCTGCCACCGTTGGCGCATCCACAACTAACCAGGCAACACGGGCTACGGAGTCGACTGACGCCGGTATGCACGTCGCAGACACTCCATCAAAAACGTCTTCTGGAGTGGCGTTTGCCGAGGGCCTCTCTGCGTCAACCGCCCAATCGGTCGCTGCACTCAGGCTTCTGGAGCAACGCTTCGCCGAACTGCAGAACCGGAACCAGGAGCAGATTCATGGGCTCAAGTCCCAGCTTTGCGAGATTCAAGCCACTAACTTAATCCTCCTCGGCCAGGTCGAAAAGGCAGAATCGCGACTCACCCAATTGGCCGAATCCACTGCTAATGTCTTGGACAGTCAGATTGCCACCCGCCGTGCAATCGACTCGGGTCGCACCGATATCGCGTCACTGCTGTCGGCCCGCTCGTATCCAGCGAGCGGATCCCAGAACACCCCTCCCGTCCTAGCTGGGTTCAACCCGTCCATCCCGGGCGTTAGTGTTGCCACAACCACGAACGGCTGCCTCATTCGGTTTTCCCCGGCGCTCTTTGACCGTGACTGCCATTTCAAGATGGGAGCCAGAGCCCGCCTTCAATCTCTGGCCAAGGCACTCGTCCAGGCACAGGCAAGGATCAAGGTTCAAGTGATCGGCATAGCTGACGACGAGCCCCCTATATGGCCTTGGTCGCCCCACAATACACCCGAAAGCCTTGCCCGCCGTCGAGCAGAGTGCGCAGCCGCCTATCTGCTCCACCTTGGGATTTTCTCACCCGACAAACTGAGCGCTGTAGCCGCAACCCCAGCCCATCGGCCGTTCCCATCTGGAGATCGGAGAAACCGCACTGTGATGATCGAGGTCCTTATAGACCCGACAGGCCAGCCCGATAGAGCACATTGAAAATCACTACCATCCAATGAAGCCATTACATTCCAACAGCCTTCTCCTTACATGGCGCGTTGCAGAGGCCGAGGCGAAAGGACTGAATGCATCCCAAATAGAGCCCGTCCATCTCCTCATAGGGCTCGCTAAAGTAGTTGATATTGACCTGCCACCCCTCCTCTCAAAGGCCCTTGTTGACCGCGACGAAATACTTGAGGAATTTCTCAGGGAAGTCCGGAGGGTTCGCACCGTGTTTCGAACTGCGCGGGTTGACCCAGTTTCCCTCCGCCGCACGCTTCGAGGTAAGCCCATGGAGCAGCGATTCTACATCCCAGAAGTCGAAACCCTTCACCGCAGTGTCGACGCAAGGAAAGTGTTCGCCGATGCAGACCACTTTGCCCAACTCGCAAACACCCCAGTTTACCCTGTTCACTTACTTTATGCAGTTCTGCTGCACGAGGACGACGGCATACAGGCGGTCTGTGATAACCTCAGTATCGATAGGCACCGCCTACAGGAAGTGGCTTCTCGCGAAGTCATCTGGCGCGACGACAGTTCACCCGGGGCCAAAAAAGCAAAAGCACGGTGGAACTAAGGCCCAACGCAGCAATAGATGGACCAGATGAGTGGGTCCGACGTGGCATTTGGAAGGTAAACCCATCATCAAGCTGTCGATGTTCAAGCAACCGTCGCTTTTGCTACTGATGGACAAGCCTATCCGGCGATAATGGACTCCGAGAAGATTGGAACGGATCTGGTGGGTGCGATAACAAAGGGCCCCTGGGCCGGGCAGGTGTATGGGGGGCAAAGTATAGGGGCGGATGGTGCGGGGGAGGTTCTTTTTGTCTCCAAGGACCGGGATGCGGATCTTACCCTGATCACGCTCAGGACAAGGTAGGGTGGGGGATATT
>CAIZGN010000050.1 GCA_903932505.1 Candidatus Hydrogenedentota bacterium | reverse complement strand
GCTTGTTCCGTCGCAAACCACTCGCGGAATTCGATAATCGTCTGCGGATATGCTTCCACAGCCGAATTCTGTCGAAAAAACAACAAGCGTCAAGTGCATAGCCCTATTCTTTATTTAAGCAAGGTGAGGCAGCGCCGGGTTCGTCCACGGTTCAGGATCCGGAAAAAAAGAATTTTGCTGCGCGGGTTCTAACATTAGCCGAATCAAAAGCGCAGTGGGCGGCCTGCCAAGCGCGTCTGGTCGTCCTTGAGGAAAAAGGCCGTGACAAAACGCCGGAGAATTACAAGGAGGAGCGGGCGCTCCTGGCAAAGAAGGCGGAGATCTCAAAATTCCAACGAGAGGGCAGGTTCAGATGAGTGCAGCGAACGACCAGAAATTTGCTTGGGGCTTTCTTGATGACACATTGAACCACAACGGAATACACACGCTTTGCTTTGACACAAATTCAAGAGCGTGTAATGTGGCAACCGGCATGTATCTTAATATTGCTCTACTCGTAGTTGTTTCGTTTCTGTGGCTCTTCAGCCCGGTAGCTGCGCTTGCGCCGGGAACGGTGTTCACCTGCGCGGGGCGGATCAACCTCAATCGGGACCCGTTCACGGGTGTTGCGGATTTGGCTCCGAGAATTTCGCATGCAGCGAGCGGAGTCAGTCCGATTGGGCTCGAGATGTCGGCCACGATCGTGGTGCGTGCTGTGGGCGGTCTGTTCACTGCCTCTCCCGAGTTTTGGACAACACCGCTGGTGATGCGGGAGCCCCGATCGCTGCAGGTCGGTGTACGAACGGCAATTGCCCCGTTCACCTCGCTTACGGCAGCGCCACGGTTGACTGCGATGTCCTGCTCGATTAACGCGATTTTGGCGTCGCAGCGGGGCGATGCGAGGGACGTGACCGGGAGCCTGAGGGGCGACGTGAGCGGGACGCAGGGTGCGAGCATGGTGGGAAGCATCGGCGGTCCGGTTGGGGCCCTCGTGGTGAGCGGGGTGTCGACAGCAAATGGTGCGACCAGCGTTCACACTTGGGACACACCCGTCAGGCGGGATGGGAGTGGGCATCCTACCGCTGGTGCGGGACTGGGGGCGGCTCACCGCGAGCAGGCTGTTGATCCGTCTGATGTGGCGACGTGGTGCAAAGCCCGGTCTGAGCAGGCTGGAAAGGCTCCTGTGTTTTTGACGGACGCGCGTGTGACGGCGGCGCATCGAATCGGCGGGGTGACGCCGCTTCCGAATTGGAGCGGCAGGGGTCCTCGGTTGCTGACGGAAGCGGAGAGGGAGAGGGCCGCGAGGAATGGGATGGGCGGCTGGCTGTTCCTGTGGGGTAATGCGCTTTCGAAGTCGAATGCAACCGACAACGGGAACCCAGAGGGCTTCAGTTATGATCTGGGTGCCGATGGTTGCATCCCGGCTGGGAGCGGTGGGGCTGGGAGCCTCTGCCAGCCGGTTTGGGGCGATGGGGTGACCCAGTGTTGCTGTTGGCAGTCTGGACGCGTTGGCGGGCTTCCTGGGGCCCGTAGTGACCATCCTGACGCCTGATGCGGTTGGTTCCGGTCTGCGAGCCTTCCTGGCGCGGCCGGTTTAGGACACGGTTACTGCCGTAAGTCAGCCGGCGGGATGAATCTTTCCGGCTTCCTCTATGTGCTGCACCCTAGGCAGTGATGCGGAGGAGCGCAACATCAGTGTGCCCCTTCCCTAGTGTGACACCTTTACACCCCATCATGACCAAAGTTCAACGTACGATGCAAAACCGGGTCGTTATGTAAATAGCTCAGCGGTGATGTTCGGTTGGCCCCGTGGCCCTCTGGTGTTGGATCGAGAATCGGGACAATTCGAGTCAGTAAAGCGAAAGAGTCTCAACGTTCGGTGGCAAGTGGTCCGGCCGACTGGACTATTCCAGCAACTATGCCCAGCAACTCCAGCTCAGGCTGTCGGAAAGGCAGGGCCAACGAAGGAATGGACGAGCGTGCCACAGACTCAGCCCGGGACAAGATCGTTGGGTCACCCTGCGGAACGGTCGGATGGGCGTTCACATCAACGGGAAGGACCTTGAGCTCGGAGCAGAATTGATTCAACGCCTGAAGGACCTGCCAATCTTTGAGCAAGCGAAAATCTCCACATTCACGAACGATTCCGAAGATGATCGACTTTGGCTGTGCAGGATTCCCGGTGATGCGATCATAAGCTCGAAATACGAGCAACAGCGGAGAGCTGGCATCCTGATTCAATCTGGCATACCCGTAGGTCAGCTGGCAGGCTTGATCCAAGGCGGCATCGAACGCCCGACTGCCGATCCCGAGAATGGTCCCCTTCTTTGAGGAAGGGAGACTGCGCTGAAAGTGGGCATCCTCGTAACGGTGCTTGATGCCGGGCACGCGCAGCCAGGGTTCGGGTGTTTTGAAACTGAAGATTCCATCTGTCTCGGTCAGCTGACGCCGATTGAAACGCAAAGAGTGACGAAGGAACGGAACAAGATCAGGAAGATCCAGCTTCGGGACTGTCTCTGAGACCTGGGCAAAATCAAAATGTTGAGCGTGTCCCAGTAGATCCTGAACCACGCGGACCGCATCCTCGCCCCCCATCTGGCCGGTTTGTTGGTCGAACCATTCATCCAACTTGCCTTGAGGAACGTGATCCGCCTCGGCGAAAACCGCATCCAACATTCCCGGGCGAGCGATTCCCAGGACCAATTGATGCAGATCCTCTGGTTCCTCGGCAACCGCGTTGATTGATTGGCGTATGCGTTCAAGTTTTTCGTTGAGGAGTGCCCAGATTCGGGATTCCACCGTGTCGGGATTTTGGAACAGCATCACCTTGACGATGCTCTGCTGGCCGATGCGGTTGAGGCGGCCCACGCGTTGGTGCAGGCGCATCGGATTCCAGGGGAGGTCGACATGAATCAAGCGTGAACACCGTTCTTGAAGGTCGATGCCTTCGCCAGCGGCCTCGGTTGAAATGAGGAAGCGAACCTTCCCTGAATTGAAGCGATCCTTGGCCGACTGGCGCGATTCGCGAAGATTTCGCAATTCTCCCGAAGGAGCCAGGACTGCGGGAAGAGCCTCATCGCCGTTGATGAACGCGGTGCTTTCGACCCCAAATTCGCGCCAGAGTGCTGTGAGCAACAGTGCCTGTGTGACCTTGTATTCGGTGAAGAGAAGAACGGACTCGCCAGCAGGAAGCTGGCGCACGTGTGAGATGATGGTGGCGATCTTGGTTTCTTCGGGAACCCTGTCAGCTGCGGCGATCAACTCGGCGAGCCGTGCGCATTCGCCCTTCATCAATTCGAGATGGGCCGTGGCGATTTCATCCTCCAGAACCGGGTTCAGCGAATCCGGATCGTCACCATATTGTTCATATTTGCGACTGGGATCAGTGCCCAAAGCCAATTTATCCTGAACATTGGAGGAGAGCTCGCGCAATTTTGCCAGCCGCTTTTGCAACGCGCTGCGGACCGCCGCCACGGAGCTGGATGCGAGTTTCTGGAGGGCGATCAACACGAGCATGACTGTGCGGCCCCTGTTGCGATTAAGCCCGCTTGCATAGGCACGACCTGAGGCGATGAACACGGTCATCATCACGTAGAATTCAGATTCCTCCTTATTGTAGTGGTAGGGGATGGTGGTGACCTGGGGCTCGTGGAATAAGCGTTCTCCGCGCAGGTTGGTGACGTGGTATTTGTTGTTGCGAACCAAAGCCTGTGGCAAGAGCGCCAATTGTGGCCCGACAGGGCGGCGGGGATCGAATAAGTCGGGTCTGACCAGTGACATGAGAGCAAGAAATCCGTAGTGCTTGCCGCGGTGGGGTGTGCCCGTAAAGAGGAGTAAGGACTGGAGTTGGTCGGAATCCTGGAGTTTTTTGATAAGCCGATGGGCGAGAGTCATGCCCGCCTGTTCGTCCACGTTCAGGTGGTGAGCCTCATCGACAATGATCAGATCCCAGGGATCGGTTTGGAGCATCCGCTCATGACGGCCCTCGCGATCCTCTCGCAGGGTATGAAAGGAGGCGGCCACGTGGGGGTTGAGCTTCCAGAAATCCATCCTGCCGGAGTCGAGGCCGGGATCGTATAGGGCCATGCGAATATCAAACATCGTGAAAAGCCGTTCCTGCCACTGCTCCACCAGGGAGGCTGGACAAAGAATGAGCAGTCGCCGAACCAATCCGAGGTGAAGCAGACGCCAAAGAATCAGCCCAGCCTCGATGGTTTTTCCCAAACCGACATCGTCCGCGACCACCCAACGTACAGGCCAGTGCTCGGTAACCTTGCGGCAGACCCAAAGCTGATGAGGATACAAATCAATGCGGCTGGGGGAGAAGACGCCCCAGGCGTCGTTGACCGCGCGGATGGTTTCCCCGAGCAAACGCAGGGCTACAGCGGCTGGGTCGGCAGCCTGGCCCTGCAGGTAACTTTCAGTCGCCGATACTAAAGGTATCAATTCGGGGGTGAGGCACTCCTGGATCCCGGACGGGAAGCGGACCAGCGCAGTCTCTCCTTTGGAATATTCTACTATTCCTCGACCAAAAGTGGCGTGCTTAACATGGCTGCCGGAAGTGAGTGAATGCATAGGTGTCAGTCTAAAAAATTCTGGGTGCAGCGTCCAATTCAGGACTATCCATCGCCTCCGCATCGAATTGCATCTTCAAAACTCTAGTGCGGAGATCTGGGTCTTCAGCAAGGATTTGGAAGGGCAAATCAAAGCAGTGGTTGAAAGTAGCATCGAAGCCCACGACAGTAGCGAGTTCATCCAGTCTGGAGAAAATAGCAGACGAAGATTGTGCGCCTTTGTAACCCTCCGGAATTCCGAAGAGCTGCATGCACAGTCGGCGAACCTTGCGAATCGGAGTAAAGGCATACCGATAACCGCGCGGGTTGGAGATACGGCCTAGGCGGTAGAGTTCACGAAGGAGCTGGTAGCAGCCGATGCCGAGCATGTTGCTGAGCGGCGGAGCTTCAAGCCCAGTACCGGTTAGACCCTGACTGGCATTCGGATCAAATACACGGCTGAAGGCGCCCGGCTGGCTGCTGAATTCGGCAGCTGTGAGCGAATAAAGAAAGGTGTCCAAGTTCCTCGAGACCGCGTAAAAGGCAATGAATTGGCGCAGTTGAAAATGGAACTGGGTGTTCTGTATCGAGGAGCCCAGATAGTTGTCCAATGCGGTGAATAGGAGATCTGGCTCGGAGGCGACCCGACCAAACACATCCATCCAACCTTTCTCGACCAGAAACCGGGAGAAGCTTTGGTCGCGCCCAATGCGATTAAAGCCGAGTGGTACCAGAGCGGCATGTATGAAAAGCAGCAACCAACGAGATCGAGGATTGGGATGGGAAGGATCGCCCCAACCATCCTCACCAGGCCAATGCAATGGTCCGGGATATCTGGATGGATAGGTCCGGGCCTCAAAGCTCCGCGTTTGATTGGTGTGCTCCTGGGTCCACCATTCAGAAACAAGCCGGAAAGCATCTTCAGCTTGCATCACTTGTTCGGCGGGTGGGGGCTCAATAGGATATTCGACCGGTGTGATGTAGACGCCTAAAGACAAGCCCCGCGCAAATTTACGTTCCAACTCATTTCTATCATCCTCAGTCAGCCGGCGGAATGTGGACGTATTACGTTGTTTTTCCAGCCAGGGACGTCCCAACTCGTCGGCCAACTCCTGATCGAGATCGCCTTTGATGAGATAGTCAAAGATGAACGGGAGCTTTTCCGGGGAGGCGTGGTTAACCCATTCTGCCAGGGTCATTGCGCTCGCAGTAAGCTGGCCCCGGGCCTTGATAAAGAAATGCAGACAGTCTTCCGAATACCCGCTAGAAAGCACGGAGGCGTCAGGGGCAAATGCTGCCCGCATGGCTTCATCTGGCTCAATGATGTCATTGAATGGCCTGCAGCAGAGGAGTTGGCCAGCGGGATGGTATCTTTTGTCGGCAGCGAGGAATCTGGCCTTCCCCAGAAGCTCCAGGATTGGTTGAAGTTCAGTCGGGTCAGAAGTATTCGGGGTGAAGACCGCTGGGCACTTGAGGAAAAGCTTGCCGATGCGGCCTCCAATAAGGTGGTTTACCTCCCGGTCGGTTCCCAGTTCGGTTTCAAGTGCGGTGAGCAGGCGCAATTCTTTCTTCAGCTTCTGTGAGGGAACCGCTGTCTTTAGAAACTTTGCGATCTGGCTGTCGACCGTCTGTCCCGGCGGGAAAGCCGTTTGAATCGAGGCCCAATCCGCAATTTCGGCAAAGCATCCGTTGGCCTGGTTTGCGAGCAGGCCTGTGACAGAAAAGTGAACATCGTCGCTTTTGACCAGCCGGGAATAGGTGCCGGGTAGTTTGGTGGGAATCACTGCTTGTTTCTGGACGAGCCGTGTCATTGCTCCTGTGGTCTCCCCCCAGGCGATGAAACCCAGGACCTGCCCTCCATCATGGAGGCGATCCCATTTGAGCACAGGTGTGCCAAGAGCCATTTCATCCCATGTCTGGGTCCACCATTTCTGGGAGGTGACATCGGAATGCAGGCCGAGTTTCTCAGCGAAGGCGCCCCAATGGTTTGTCGTTTCATGGCAGAGCTCAACCAACGCCTTCAGCCAAGCGCCTGCGATCTGGTCTGCAATTTCATGATTAATCGGGTTATTGAGCGCTAGGCGTTGGCGTCCTGCATCCGGCTTGAATGGGGCGTTCAAGGCCCAGAAAAATTCCGAATTTTCGGTGGTCGGTGTCGTGATCCACACGCGAGGCAGGTCCTTTGGCAGGCGTGCGATGCCGTTGGCGTCCACCGGGAGGAGTATCGATGCAGGACGGTCATCGGCACGAAGGTGGCAGCAGAAGCGAATATAGGACTTGCCGACGACCTGAACATGCTTCAACAGGCCGGAGCAGGTCAGGTCTTTTTCCTCGTTGGTTATGGTTTGGGCATCGTCACCCGTTTGTATCCTCAAGGTGCGGATGCGACGGGAGAAAACTGCCAGCATGGGTGCGATATTTTTGAACGCTTCGAAGGCCTTCTGGTGGTCGTCACCTGGAGTGTCTGAGGACCATTTGAGCCGGATTGCCGTTGGTATCAAGTCGGGAGTGCCCCCCGCTTCTGCAGCCTGCCTCAGGCTGGCGGCCTGGTCAGGCGGGAGTGCCACGGGGTAGAAGCCGCCCCTGATCTCGAATGCCAAGCGGCCGCTGATCACCTGAGGTCTTTCCGCAACAAAGAAGACGGTTTTGAACCCGAGGCCGAATCGACCGGTTACAATGGATGGATGGCCCCCGGTACCGACCCCCTTGTCCGAGAAATTAAGGGTTAGCATTTTTTCCAGGTCCTGTTGGTAACCCCGGCTCTGGCCATGCGGGAAATCTGCAAAGGAGTGCCTGTTGATTGGGCGTCCCCAGTGGATCACGTCCAATCGCTTCTGGTCAGCAGCCAGATGGACAACAAACTCACGCTCCTGAGGATGCAGGGATTTCTTCATCTCCTCCCACTCTGCGACCGCATCATCAGCGTTCTGAAACAATTCGAGTGTGACGGAATCAAGGGTGTATTGAAAATCTGTCATCTTGCGGCGCACGGCTTGGACAAGGCTGCGCTGGGGACCCTCAACCTTATCCGACTCCAGGAGTCCCACCAACTCACTTCTGACATCGTTGACAATCTTGTTCGCCAAAGCACTCTTCTCCCCGGCACGGGTTGGAGCCTGTTTTGAGAGCATGCCGGCGTTCACTCTTTCGTGCCGGGCCTCGCCGAATCTCGCAAGCAACTGCTCAAGTTCGGGGGAGCCCCGCACTGCCAGCTCCTTTAGTCGCGCCTCCGCCATGTCCAGCAGGTAAAGCTGGCTGCGGCGCAGATCAGCCTGGCCTGCATCAGCCACTTCACCAAGGATACTCCGGAGGTTGTCCGGGCAGAGGTTGGCAACCCCGTTGCAATGAACCCTATGAAGGATGGTTTCGATCGTTGTTGCGAAAACATCAACGGCATCCGGCAGTTCATCGGGACGTTCGATGGCACGCAGGCGCAGGCGATGACATCCTGTTTCCGGCTGTTGCTGGTAAAAGTGACGCCGCCAGAGCTCACTTGGATCGCCAACAATGAACGTTTTGATCTCTGGCGTTAGCCCCACTGTCACATGAGCGCCAGTGATTGTCTGCGCAAGGGTGTTGGTGCCATGGACGACCTCGATGAGGAAACGCTGGGAGCCGACGCCGTTGCTTATCTGGGTGCGGGTCTCGCCCAAGAGATAAGATAGAAAATCGGACTCGTTCTGCCTTAGGCTGTTCTTAAGCAGTTCCCGGAGCAGTGCGAGCATGGCCGGGTCGGTGCCCAGGATGGCAACGAGTGCGGCCGGGAGAATTTCGCCCACGTTGCCGTCCCTGAATGGTCGAAGGTAGTCAGCGAGAATAGTTGCCTGAGCCGCGAAGTCTGGAGCGGACTCAAGCTGGTTGCCTCTGGTAGGGGGCGGGAATTGAAGGTTGGGATCAGGAAGCTCGGCGGCAGGCTGGCTGGCCTCGACTCCCCTGATGCTGTCTAGAATTTCAGCCTGTTCCCTGCATAATTGGGCGGAGGGATCGAGATTTTCAGAGGGCCAGATCAACTCTCCTGCGGCCATCCACTGACCACGTTGGTTTACCATCGACAGGCGTGGAAGCATCTGCTCGATTACGGAGTCGGCCACAGCCTGACGCAAATAGGCATTAAATGCGACGTTGGACCGTGGGGATGCCAACGCCAAAAGTATCCGCTCAAGCCGGGCCACCCCTTCCTGCCCTCTAGGGAACGGCTGGAACATTGACGGCCAGATCTTTTCCCGCAACAGCTTGTCCCAACGGTCACTTTGTTTTTGAGTGTCCAGCCGCCACAGCTTGGCCAACAATTGGGCTCCGGGCAGTTCGGAGAGGGTCTCGATCACCGGCAGGAACTTGTCCAGCTCCAGAGGAGTCGATGATTCCACCAGACCTAGGAGCAACTCGGGCTTGTCCTTCAGCCAAAGTCCAAGGGTCTCCAACGCCTTTTCCTGACTCGGGAGATACTTTTTTAGCGTGCTGAAACCCTTGTGCCCGGATACGGACTCGTGCAGCGCAGAGACCCCTGCCAAGCCGTCGTTGACGGGGTCGAGCAGCTTGTGAAGATCAGCCTCGAAGCCATCGATCAGGATGACGGAGTCCGGTGCCATGGATCCGCCGGATTTCAAAGGCAGCCATTCGGATTGCTGCAACCTGGGTCCCAGCCCCTGTACCGCCTGATCGCCATGGCTGAGGGCCTCCATGATCAGCGGTGCCCAGTCGCAAGGCTTGGGGGATTCCAAGCAACGCCGCACAACATAGTTCCAATCCAACCGGGCAGCGTAGAGATGTCCATCGGCGACCGCACGCTGGAAGAGATCATCCTGTACTCTTGAGGCAAGGACGTCCTGAAGTCGCTCCACGATTTTGGTGGTGGACAGGAAACCATTCCATGTTTGTCGGAGATCGTCAGGAATTAGCTCATCAAATTCCGGCGTGTCGAGGACATGAAGATCGGCCAATTTGCCATCTGCATCCGCAATGGAAACCCGCTCGCGAGCTTCAGCACGCAGGGTGTGGATACGGAGCCTGCGCAGGAGCGTGAGGGTGCCGGACCGATCGGACTCGCCGACATTGTAAAGCCTGCTCAGCAGTGTGGCGACATCACGAGCTGGCCACATTTCGGTCGGGAACTCGAGAGATGTCAGATCAATCGGGTTGGTCATCAACTCCTCCCATGCGCCCGACTCGTCAATGCTAGAGATCATCAGGGCGCTCCGGGTGTGGTCGTTGAGAATCCTGGCCCATTCAATATGCAGAAGTCGCCACGAATCAGCCCCATTCTCGTGAATCAACAATTGCTTGATCAGGCGACTCCAAATCTCTTTGCCCGGTTCGGTGGATGGGACAAAGAGCAGCTTCTCGCCGCTATTGGCATGGCCGGGGCGGCCATGCATCAGATAGCGCACCGCCAGCCGGGCATCGCCGAGGAGCTCCATCCCATTGGTGAAGGCCTGGACCAAAGCCGCCAGAGCGGGGAAGCCTGCCAATCTGGACTGGGAGAGTACGGCGGATGCGGCATGACCAATATCCAGCGGGGGTGGAAGTTGGAGGCCGCACCACTCTGGAAGCCAGGGCTGGGTAACAAGGCACGACCAGTCGGGCAGCGCTGCGTGGAGCAGATACAACGAATTTTCCGTCTCCTGGCTTCGAACGTGAAGTTGCTTGATGGCCATCGCATCGGTCCATTCAACCACACTTACTCGGCGTTGCCTGCGGGTGCGGGACTCCTCAGCGGGCAGGAGCGGCAGGTTGGCAATCCTGCGGCGGATGGCATCAGTGAGAGAGTTACTCCTATGAAGGCTGGTCAGGAATCCGTTGAGCCATTCCGCAAGCAGATGGTCGTCAATGCCATCAAGGCTTATGTCGTTTAGTAGTTGCAACACCATCTCCTCTGGCCAGGGGTCTCCACTCCTTGCAAACAGGCCTTGTAGGGTATCGGCACCATGCAGAGTCACCAGGGATACCAGCTCGCTGACGCGGGCCAACCCGGGGATGCGACTGAGGAAAGATGAGTATGGCGAAATATGTGGGATGGAATAAACGGGATGGGATGCCGGGACCAGTTGCCACGTCTCTGTGCCTGACCGCCATCTGGGTCGCCAGGTGTGATGTCTGCAGATGGAGCTGCGGAAGGAGTCCCAAACAGCTGAGCTCGTGAATGCTGATGCCAATTCGGCGGACTGTTCAAAGTCCAAGTTGTCCTTTTCTGCAAACAAGGCGAAGGCTTGAGGTATGTGGGCGAGTGTGCCATGGGTGGCGATGATCTCGTTCCACTTCAAACATGCCTGACTGCAGTCCTCGAAATGTTGTTGCAGTCCGTCCACCCGCCGCCGTTCGGAATCGAGAAAGAAGAACCCGTGAAGGTTAAGGGTGATGGCCCGATTCAGCATGCGGAGTTGCATGCAACGAACTCCATCCGGCTGCTCGCTTACGGGGAAGAAAACGGACCATCGGATCTCAAGGCTTCCGGTCCCGGCTGGTTGCGATGTGAGAATGGTGGCATAGTGGGGCTCACCTTTCGCCTTTTGATCCGCGCGGCTGCCCTCGTCCGAAAATTCAACCACCGTGGGCCAGCCGTGCTGCGCCCGGGCCCGTTCCACCTCTGAATCCGGCAAAGTGCCTGAGAATCCGGCGTAGGTGAGTTGGACCTCGTGCGCGTTGGGGTCTGTCAGGCGAAGGGCACCATCCAGCCGCACAGGTTTGCGCACACGGCCGGGCTCAGAAGTGCGGACGCTCCCCGTGTCCAACGACCACCGGGTTACTTGAGGTTTCTCCCCTGTGGAATCAATCAGCCGGATGTGGCACAAGTGCCGAAGGGTGACCAGTGAGGGGGCAAGATTTCTGAACTCGGCAGAGAGTGTGCCCCCCAGCCGGCCATCCTCCCCGGCCAGGAGATCCGCTGAGCTTTTGTGAATCCATGGCACCTCCCCTTTGGCATCGTAACCTTGAGATGGGTGCCGCATTGGCAACCAAAAGCTGAGCCAATCGGAGTAGTCCTGTCCAAACCGGGAAACCACCGTAGCACCCTCTTCAAACACCGCCCCCGAACCTGCGTCAAAGGCATCATCCCAATCGTGATGACGCCAACCATTCCAGGGGTTGAAAAATTCGCACACCGTTTCCCCGGGCAACCAACCATCCTGTGGTTTGGTTCGGGCCAGGACGAAGAAGGCCTCGCAAAAGGCAAAGACACTTTTAAGTCCCTTGCCGAAGCGGCCGATGGCGCGTGAATCGGCCCCCTTGGTCCCAAGTCCCATCCGGAAAATGGCGTCACGATGTTTCGGTTGAAAACCGCCGTCGTTGACCACGCACAAGCCTGGATGGCGCAGGAGTGGGTGGGCGGCATGGCTGTTGCCGGGAGTCAGGATAAAATCCAAATGTCGTGCTTCGGCGTCCTCGGCATTCTGGATCAACTCCTTTATGAGGCTGCCGACCGATCCGTAGCCGCGCAAAAGATCACGAATGTTCTGGATATCGGATTGTGGAAGATGTTGGACGCCCCTCGGCCTGGGCCGTTGCGAGCTTGAGGATTCCGGTTTTGATGTCATACGGGTTACCCATTCACAGAACCTCGTTCCGCAACGAAACATTTCGTGTGCAACTGGGCAGGT
>CAIZGN010000049.1 GCA_903932505.1 Candidatus Hydrogenedentota bacterium | reverse complement strand
GCCTGCTTGAAATCACCGTTGAGGAGGGGGTTGATGGTGGCATCGGTGCGCCAGAGCGGAATCGCGCGGGCGCACAACTCCAAATCAATGCGGCCACCGCCGGAAGCGCAATTATCAATCGCCAAATCCGGATGGGCAGCGCGCATGTCGTCCCACCAGCGGTATAAACCCTCAACATACCGAATTTCCGCCATGCCAACCCGGTCGGGGCCAGCTGCCGTGTCCAACTGTTTCCAAAGCGGCGCATACGACACCGCATTGTCGATCCGAATCCAACTGAGGCCATAGGCATCGATCAAGGCACCGATATAATCGGTGATGTACTGCCGGGCCTCGGGAACGGCGAGGTTGAACATGCCCCAGCCGCCACCTTCGGGCAACACAACCCATTCGGGGTGTTCGGTGGCGATCAGTGTTCCGGGGCATATGCGCTCCGGCTCGAACCATAGGAGAAACTTCAGCCCGGCGCGATGAACGGCCTCCGCGATGGGCTTGAGTTGATTGGGGAAACGCGTCGTGTTGAAACCGCGCTCCACCGGCAGGACATAATTGCCCACGACCGGAAAATCGTCCTTGCCGTAATAGGCGTCGTACCAATAGCATTCGAAACCGAGGTCTTTGCCCGCATTAAGATGGGCCAGGGCCGTGGCCTCGGTGCTCTTGTCCATTTCATAGAATGCGGTACTCAGATGGGCTATAGGCGGCACAACGACCTCCCCCCGAACTCGGGGCGAGATATGGCGCAACATGGTACCGCGCCATTGGTTGTACGCTTGGACTTCGTCGCCACCGGACCAGCGCATGAACAGAATGCGCGGCGTTCGTATGGACTCGCCCGGATGCAGCGCGAGATGGATGTTCTGCATCCCCGCCTGCAGGACGACTGTGCCGTCCCGATTCTCCACCGCCGCGTCCCATTGGCCCGTCCAGCCGATGCCCACCACAGCACCGCCTCCCCCCCACTGCACATTGAAGAAGGGGCACGCACCCAGCGAGGAGCGTCCAGCGTTGGGTGCAAAAGCCCGGCGTTGGCCGGGTGCAAGCGGTTCGCTGAAGGGAAGCCAATCGTCCACCCCGCAGGTGCTGCGCAGACTGTGAAACGTGGCCAGGGTGCGCGGCTCACAACGAAACGCGGTATCCAGAGCCCGAACCTGTTCCAATACAGGGCTATCCCCCACGCCCTTGTTGGTGAAATGAATCGTCCAGTCAACCCCCGGCGTATCGGTGAAGGCCGTACCCTCAGCACGCACCTCCAGCTGGGTCACCGGATCACTAAAGATAAGTGACCGTCGTTGTCCCCCCTCGACCGGCGTCGTCTCCACGCGTCGCTCCCAAGAGGGTAGCAGCAGATACGAAGGTCGGCCACCGTAGACAAAGGAAAACGGCCACGTCGCCGCGATGTCGGCGTCGGCACCCGAAGCACCGATTGGCAACACTGAACCGTCTTCTAGCGTAACTTGGGCATCGCCCCAGTCCGCCTGATCAAACGAACGGCCATCGCCCCCATTGTCGACGATAAGGTCAAAGACCCGCGCACCTTCCAGCGGCACATTGATTGGTGCAGGAGCGGTGCCGGGACGAATCACCTCTGTGGCGAACAACACGCGGCCCGGAACTTCGACTCGGAATCGAACGGAAGCCGGGGAACCATCCACATTGCGGTCGAGGCCGATATCAGCCCGAAAGGCACGGCCCGGCTGGGGCAGGGTGACACGGATGACGGAATGGGCATTCACACCGATGCCCTGCGTGTAGGTTTTGTCCCCGAGGCGCATGGGCCCACCCGCCGAGCACTTCCCGAACTTGGTCTCTCCCACGCTGTCTTCGTACAAGACAGCAACGCGTCCCGCCTCCAGTCGCACCGCATTATCGGAGAAGGCGCGGTCGGCCCATGAGAGATTGGTCTGCGTGTCTTCCGCTGTGGCGCACAAGGCGGCAATCGCCAGCATGGTCATTGAGGCTATCATGGTGGTCCTTTCTTGGAACGTAGCTTGGGATATGAAGGGTCGGAGACGCATACCGGACGCACCGATATTCCCTCCGAGTGATGCTCCGGATGCTCAACAGGGGGCCGACAGGGATGTCGGCGCTCCTCGGAAATACGCCACAGGTGTTTTTGCGGGTTGGGGTGTCGTGCGGTGCTCCTGCAGGCACTTGAGAAGGGCATCGGCAAAGGCGGATTTTCGGGGGGTGGAGAAATGGTCACCACCGGGAATGAAAATGGTCTCGCAGGACGGAGCCAACTCCTTGAGTGCCTCCACGCCCTTGCGCAGGGGATCGAACTCTCCCACAATGCACGACAGGGGAACCATGTTGCTCCGGAGAGTTGCTTCCGGAACCGCCAAATCAGCAAAGCTCTTCACGACACACATGATGGCTTGCATGTCGCTCATCCGTTCAATGATGCGCGCCCTTTGATGAAACTGCCAATCGGATAACCGCTTGTTGGTGGGGGCGAGCAGCTTGAGGACTGGAGTCATCCCCTCCCCCGCCTCAATGGCGGAAACAGCCGCATGGAGCCGGTCGAGACCGCCCGCGCCGGGCTGTTCCCAGCCCGCCGCGCAGGAGGTGGCACTGATGAGGCGGTCAGGATACATCTCCAGAAACTTCAGCGTGATGAATCCGCCCATGGAGTAACCCGCGACATGTGCGCGGGGAATCTTGAGGTGATCCATGAGACGCGCCACATCCTTCACCATCTCCACGCCATACTTCGCGGGGTCATGCGGCTTGCTGCTCAAGCCGTGTCCCCGCAAGTCAAGGGTGATGACGCGAAATTCCTTCCGAAGCTTGCCCACCACCCCTGTCCAGCGCCAATTGACATCGGCCTGCGCCGCCAGTCCATGAATCAAAATCACCGGTTCGCCCTGCCCCTCGTCCGTGTAGAAGATGCGTATGCCATCCTCCACATCGAGAAACTGCCCCGCCGAGCGGTGGTGCATGACGAAGGCCATCGAAATCCATACGGCGGCTCCCAGCACAAGCACGAGGCCCGCCAGGACCGCCAGTATGGATTTCGTTCGCGACCTTTTTCCCACAAGACCTCTCAGCAGAATTGGTTGAGATAGCGGGCGGCGTGGATAAAGCCGTCTTCCTTGGTGAAGGTTTCATCTTCGTGTTCGATGCTCATCACGCCCAGATACCCGTTTTCACGCAGGTGGCTGATGTATTCGCCCCAATTGATGTTGCCCTGTCCCGGAAGCACATAGCGCCACCAGCCCTTGCCGTAAACGCCCACGTAAGCACGCTTTTCTGCGTCAACCAGGGTGTCCTTGGCGTGGGTGTGGAAGATGCGCTTGGCATAACGCGTCACGGGAAGCAGATGGTTGCACTGCTGGTGAAACAGGTGCGAGGGGTCGTAATTCAGGCCGAAATTCTCGTCCTGGATAGTTTCAAAGAGACAGTCGAAGGTGTCAATACCTTGCAGGCAGGTCTGGAAATAGTTTTCGAGGGCGATACGCACACCCTTGCCCTTGGCGTAGTCGATAATGGGCCGGAAGACCTTCGGCACCACCTCCTTGATGGTGGAAATCTTGCTCTTGCCGTTTTCTGGATACCCGGTAATCATGCAAACCGTGTCCACGCCCAGCAGCGAGGCCGCGTCAATGAGTTGCTTGGCAACCGCAAGCACCTCCTCCGCTTTCCCGGGTTCGATGGAGTTCGAGTAATTGGAAAGACTGCTGATTTGCAGGTTGCGCGCGGCGAGCACCGCCTTCACCTCGTCTGCCCGCTTTGCGTCGAAGCCGTTGAGGTCGAAATGCTTGCTGCCCGGCGTGGCCACCACTTCCATGCAGGCGATTCCCGCCTTCTGTGCCACATCGGCCGCCGTCTCGAAGGGCTCGCCGCCGTAGGGTGCGGTCAACATCCCCACCTTCATGCCCTTGCCCGGCTTTTCCTCGGCGGAAGCCGGGGATGCGGACAGCGTGGATGCCAATGCGGCACCCAAGGCCAGTGTTCCGGAAAACTCTGCGGTTGAACTCATAAAACCACGGCGAGACAACGTATCCATGAACCCATTCTCCTTTTGTTTCCTTCGCGCGGCAACGCGCCACACGACGTCGAGCCTAGCAAAGCATTGCTGGGAAAAGCAAAGCCCGGGGTGAGCAATCAAATTTGATCCATTTTACGGGGCCCGTGTAGAATCATGGCTCAATTCGGTCGCTGATTGTGTTCACCCACCGT
>CAIZGN010000048.1 GCA_903932505.1 Candidatus Hydrogenedentota bacterium | reverse complement strand
TCAGGCATGGTTTGGAAGCACTCGCGTGTGGCGGCGGTAAGCGAGAATTCCGGTGCACCGATCCCGCAGGATTCGAAGGTGGATGTTTACGAGAACCTGATCATCATCCGCCATGCGGATGGCACCCGACAGGTCGTGCCGTTGGATCATGTCACCGACCTGAAGATCAGATGATCGAGGATGGGACAACTGGGGACGGTCCTAGAAACGACGTGTCTCGTGCGTCGGGTTCTCGGGAAGGGGAGGCTGGCCGATGGCAAGAACCAGCGATGGTTCATCCACTTTCGGATTGTTTGACGACGTCTCGATTTGACCTACCCATGCAAGTAAGTTACGATCACCCCCCAGAGGCTTGATGCTCGCGGTGCATGCGCACTCATGGCAGCTAGGATTATTTCGCCCGGTTGAGCGATTGCCCCCCAATTTGTTTCCAGCGCGATGGAGATATGACCGGTTAGAGCAGATGGGTTTAACGAATCGATGATAACCTGGCCCAATCAATCACTTAGGCGAATGGCGGCGAGTCGATGCTGTCCGAAATATCTGGCGTCCGGGACCGCTGGCAGGGGGCACGTGTTTTGTTAGGTTGCTGAACATTTTATGTGTCATCCCTGGCTTGAGATTCCAATTGGTGATTACGAGGCCCACATGGCGTCGGAATCGGTCGGGCAAGCTCGGCTTCTTGGATCTGCGCTACAGAGGACTGTTAGGCAGTTATGTCCTCGGTCGTTAGCCGTTTTCGGCGTGGCCGGCGGCAACGGCTTGGAGTTGGTGGAGCGTGCAACTGTTCGACGGGTGGTCGCACTCGACTTCAACCCTGACTACCTCGCCCTCTGTACGCGCCGTCATGCAACATCTTTTGACCGGTTTGAGCCTGTGTTGCACGACTTATCGCAGGGGCCTCCCGCCATCGCCCCGGTTGAGTGCATCTTCGCAGGTTTGGTGCTGGAGTATCTTTGTGTGGAGTCATTCTGTGGGTATTTGGCGGCACTGTTGACTCCTGGCGGAACTTGCACTTTTCTGCTGCAACTTCCCTCTGCAACAGTTTCCGTCGTTAGTCCCTCGCCATTTACCAGCATCACCAGACTCACGGCCGTGTTTTCATTTGTGCATCAGACAGCTCTCAACGATATATTGGTTGCTCGCGGGTTTTCTTGTATTTTATCTGATCGTTATGATCTCGATTCCGGCAAGTCCTTTTACTATGCCACGTACCAACTCACCTAGTCGACCTTGTCATACGATGCAGAGCACCCAATCATAGTGACTCGGTTGCAGCTGCGCATCTACGGAGGCTTTCCGCTGAGCTTGAGTCGTTAGCCCGAGTCACACGCACGAGAGGCGGAGGATGAAAAGGGGGCTGGAATTAGGAATTAAGAATTGGGGGGGAACCGCGAATGGGGGCGACTGTTGACGGATTTCCCGCGAGGGGGCGGCTTCGCAAGAGGGCCTGTGCCGGGCAAGGTGCCCGCTCGTTGCCTCGGCACAACCACGTTGTGGTTGTTGGGACTGTGCCACGCGCACCCAGGGTAGCGCGGGGGGCCGCGCAACCCTGGGCTTTGGGGCAGAACCCGCGTTGGGGTTCCAAGAGGGGCGGAGACTGTTGACCGTTTTCCCGCGCCAGGGGTCAGTGCGGTCACTTTTTTTACACGACAAAAAAAGTGAGAACTGACCCCATGGCGCTCGGGCGTTGACCGAGTTCCCGGGTTGCTCCCCGGCAGGTGGGAGCGGCCATGATGGCGGGGATGGTTGATGTCGCGGAGCGGGGGGCGAAATGGAAAGCCCCATGGTAGGCTGCCATCATCGCCATAGGGTCCTCCGCTCCGTGGATCGCACGGGCGGATCTACGCTCATCCTTCGCTCCGATACCGCCCCTGCATCCACTCCGCTACCACCCACCCTTCCTCCCTGCCGCTAGCTCACTGACCTGGGGGCAGGGCGGAACGGAACCCGATGAGGCTGTTCCAGTACGCCGGGTCGATGCTGGAGCGGCTCGCAGACCGGCAGTCGCCCGCGATGTCGTACCAACTGCCACCCCGCAACACACGGAAGGAGCCAGTTGAAACTCCACGAGGATCCGTCCCTCCAGCATACGGCGTCCCATACCAATCCCAGCACCACTGCCACACATTCCCTGCCATGTCATACAACCCATAACCGTTCGGCGCAAATGACCCCACGGGACTGGTGCCCGGTGATGTCGCAGGGTAGTTGCCTAGAGGATGGAAGCCGTTCGGCCCCAGATCATAGGCGTAACTGCCCGTCGCTCCATAGTAGTTCGCGTTCGTCTGCGAAATCAG
>CAIZGN010000047.1 GCA_903932505.1 Candidatus Hydrogenedentota bacterium | reverse complement strand
TCTCGACTAACACAAGCGGTCAAGTATCGGGATCATTCCGGTGCGTCTGCATAAAACCCAGGGATCGCTTGAGTCGCGACCGCAGCGAATTGTTCTCGACTTCCTTGTCTCCCAGTCCTCTGAGCAGAACCCGGTTCTGGGCCTCGGAGCGTTGCAAGTCATCACGCAGTTTGGCGACCTCGCTGGTTGTCTCTTGAAGGCGGTCAGCGAGAAGGTCCATCAATGCGCTTTGCAGCGCGTGCTTGAAAGAGCTGTTTTCTTCCTCATTCAAGCCTTCGGCAAGTTCCGGCTGGATCGTGACGCAGGTCACCGTATTGACCGCGAGGACGGAGGCTGAGCGGGTGCGCCCGGTCAGTGTTGCGAGTTCCCCAAAGACTTCACCGACTCGTGAGAGGAGGCAGACCTCTTTTCCGTTTTTTTCTACCCGAACAGCACCCGCCGCGAGGAAGAATATGCGGTTGTTCTGTTGTCCCTGACGGATAATGACATCGCCTGCGCGGAATAGCTCCACCTCGGCCTTGGACAACATGTCTCGAAAATGATCCGTCTGCGGGCAGTTCCTTGCCAACTCCTGTAGGAGGGCGGACTTGGCGAGCGCGGAAACCAATTCACTGCGAACATTCATGCTTACGATTCTCTCCTGTACCTGCTCATGACCAGTAAGGCCAAGGCAAGCATGGCCAATACGATGGTATCGGCGATAAAGGCGTAACCGGGGAGCCGGGAATCTTCCCGGCATCCGAGGCAGGAGAGGAATTTGTGCGAATCCTCACCTTCACCTTCACCTTCACCCTCACCTTCTGTTGGCATTATTTCTCCCTCGGGGTTCGTGATTTCTCCCTCGGGGGGCGGGGGAGAGACGTGGAGGTTCATGCGAACCTCTACCGACACAAAACTGGCATCCTGCACAAAGACGGTCTTTTGAACGGTGTCAAAGCCGGATGCGGTTGCGGTAAGGGTGTAGGCTTGGCCGGATATGCCGATGGCCGGGAAAATATACAGGCCCGTCTCGTTTTCGGTGACTGGGCCGAGGGAACCCAGCATTAGGCTGGCATTCGTAATGGGCGCAAGAGTGTCGTTGCGCAGCACCGATACGGTCATTGCGCTGGAGATGATTCCGGCGGACTTCACCAGGATTCCGCCACCCGTCGCCTCGACAGGGATACCCCACGAGAAACTGCCACCGTATTGATTTTTTACATCGGCATCATTGAAAACGATGGGGATAGTCGTCCCGGGGGCGGCGTTTTCGGAAATAGCAAAGGTGAGGTGAGCGAGAATTCCGCTGGTCTCGCCCTCGGAGAGTCCGCTCTCACTGGACACAGAGAAGCGCAGAACCCCTTCGGTGGCGGTGTTCGATGCGCGGGTGAAGGTGGAGACGAGTTCGCCCGGAACCACGCCTTCGCCCTCGTCTGCAAGTGCGACCACGCCGTCTATCGGGTAGCTGATGAGAATGTCACATCCGGCCATATCGGCGGGGTTGCCCAGATACAGCGGAATGGTGACATTCGAGCCTGCGGAGGCTTCCACCAATTCGCCCTGTACCTCACCTATCCATAGGATCGGGGAGGGGCCTTCGCCCTCCGTGGCGTCCTTTGCCACGGGTTTGATTTTTGTGGCGGGTGGATTAACGGGCAGACTGGCACCTATCCGTAGAATCATATTGACATCCGCACTGTCTATCACCCGGTCACCGTTCAGATCGGCGATCAGCAGGAGGTCGGCAAGATTTACTTCGCCGTCCTTGTTCAGGTCTCCGCCCAGCCCAAGCACCTCAGCGGGGTTCAGGATGCCGACGACAAATTGAACCAGCAGATTGGCGTCGGATTGGTCGATCACCTGATCGCCATTGAGGTCGCCCACCTGCCACAGGGGACTTAGGCACAGGTCTGAGGAAAGCTCCCGGGTTTTCACCAGATAAATCTCGCCGTTGCTTCCGGTAACATTGGCTGACTTCAGAGAAACGGTTACACAGCTTGAATCGCTAAGATCCTGATTGAGCTGTACCACCAAATCAAAGAGATGTCCTTCTCCCGTGAATTCGGCGGCACTGCCGCTGCCACCGGCGTTGTAGAAGCGGAAGACTGACGGATCACTTCGGTCTTCTGACAGCGCTGTGACGCGTTCGGTGACGGCCGTCTTTTCAACGGAAATTCCGGCGATCAGGGCCTGGAATTCGGGGGAGAGGTTGATTGCAATATCAAAATTCTCCGCTTGAATGCCTTTTGCTGCGTATGCGTTAATGGGAATCCGCGCCTGACGCCCGGCTAAGCCGATGGCACTTGGAATCCACACATAGACTATGTCGGTATCGGTGCAGGCGGTGGCCGAAGGTGCGCTTTCATGTCCCTCGGTGTCGACAGCGGTCACGTAGTAACAATAATTGATGCCTTCGCTTACAGAGCGGTCGGTCCAACGTGTCCCGGGCAAGAGTCGACACTGTGCGGGGTCGCTGAGGTCCGGAATGCACTCAAAGGTCAGGCCTTGATCCTGACTACGGTAGATGCGGTAGCCTGCAATGTCCACAGCAAGACTGGGTGCCCAGCGAAGGACGGCACCCGCCGGTGCGAAGAAGGATTCCATGCTTTCCGGTGCGGAAGGCGTGACAGAGAGCATGCGTATGTCCGCGTCGAGCCTCGGCGGCAGTTGCGAAGAGACCAACCCGGCCAGAATGCGGTTGTCGTAGCCTTCCTTGGTCAACACGAGACGCAAGCGGGTCGGCAGATAGGGTCGAAGGACAACGAATTCTCCGTTGGCATCGGTCTGCACTGCGTCGAGCACATTCTCGACAACCTCGCCTTCGGGCTCACCCTCGCCGATTGTGGCCTCGTACAACACCACATTGACCAGAGGCAGCGGCGTGCCGGTGACCGCGTCGACCACCCGACCGGCCAATTCCCGTTTCTCGCGGACGACGGGGACATAGGGCCCCATTTCCATAAGGGACCAAGCGCTCTGTTGCTCCAGGTCATCGGTGGCGCGAATGCGAAGCCAGATTTGTTGCAGATCCGATTGCCCGAGGTCTGCCTGGGCGTTCCACATGAAGGTGTGAGGCGCGATTTGCGCCGTGGTCGACACGCCGGACAGAGGTTCTCCGGGCTCTCCCTCGGTGGACTGTGTGGCGGGGGAGAAGGTCTGGTTGTCCACGCTGTATTCCACCTGAACATTGACCTGCAGTGAATCGCAGTCCAGCAAACCGTAGCGGACAGGCATCGTTTTCAAGAGAATGCCTCCCAAGGCCGCTAGATGCACGATGGGCGGTGTGTCCATGGAGACATTCACCAAGCCTAAGACGGGCTTGTAATTGAGGCTTGTCGGTGTAAACACGACCTCAACCTGCGACGTACCCTGTGGAGGTGATGTGTGCGGGAATTTGAAGGCAAAGCTTCCCGGCACACTCGTTTGAGCAAGCGAGATATCCAAGTGGGAAGATTCAAGGGTTTGACAATTCACCAAAGAAGAGGCGGTTGGCCATGCTGTGACCTCTGGTGAAAGGGGATCGAGGGGATCCGTCTGGGCTGCGAGCTCCACGCCGTCCGGTTCTCCATCCCCGTCGGTATCCGAATTCAGCGGATTGGTTCCGATTTGGAATTCCTGCATGTTGGTCAATCCGTCCTGATCGGGGTCTTCCATTGGCAGGGCATTGAAGCTGCCGAAATATTGTCCTTCCCAACCATCGTCCAATCCGTCCTCATCAGAATCGGTGAGCACAGGGTCACCGCCGGTATACCAGACATTGTTCATCGGGCCGAAGGCATTGCGCCCACCCAACACCCACATCTTGGAGTCGTGAACAAGGGAGGTTAACCCCGTTCTCTCCACCCACGGGGCACGCGCCAAGGGCGAACGCCAAGGCCCATTATATGGATTTCTCCAGAAGTCAGCGAGGTAATCTCCAGCGTTTTCACCGCCAAGAAGCCAGAGGCTTCCTGCATACAGAGCGATTCCTTCCCCGGAGCGCGGCGGCAACTGCAGACCGGCTTGGACAAGGATATTGCTCTTGGCAGACAAGCCGCTTTGGTTGCTGGTGACGACAACCGGAGCGAGGCCCGGGCTGAGAGCGGAGGCCATTGCCTTCTTCGAGTCCACGGGGTCGGGCAGAACCGTAAGCACCGAGGTATTCAGCGATGACCAGGTGAAAGTGTCTCCCGGATATATGGATTGCGCCGTTAAAATCATCGACCGGGCGGCGTCCAACAGCGCATCGCCGGGTGAGACTCCAAGGGGTTCGGCAGCGGTGGCTTGCACCGTGAGGGTGCAGGTGGCCACCGTTCCACTGATGGTTCCCACGGCGTACACATCGGCTTGGCCGATATTGTTGCCCGACACCACCGCTTTCCATGAATCCAAAGCGTCGAATGAGATGGATACGAGGTCGGGATTCGAGGTGTTCCATGTGAATTCCTCATTCGCGTAGCCGGAATGGGCCTCGAGGGCAATACTCTCCGTCATTTTGATGGAAGCGGTTCTGGGAACGAGGGTGCTTTGAGCGCCGGAGTGGGCTACCCAGGTGATACCATCCTGGGTCCACCAAGCATCACTCTGCGCACCGTGGGCATCCACACCACCGACCAGCCATAGTCTTCCGCCGGATACCTCCGACTTTGCTTCTTTTCTTGCGCTCCAGGGGGGGGTGGGGGACTGTGTCCAGTCGATGCCATTGGCGGTCGACCACACCTCGTTTGAGAGGACACCATCCGCATTGCCAGCAAGCACCCAGAGGCGATTGGCGAAGACGGTTGCGGCGAACGAATGCCTCGCGCTCCACGGGGGGGAGACGGCCTGTGTCCAGTCGACGCCATTGTAGGTGCACCACAAGTCGTTGAGGGACTGCCCTTGGGCATTTCGGCCACCGAGAACCCACAGCTTTCCATCGAATTGCAGGGATGCATGGCCTTGACGCGCAGCCCACTGGGCTGAAGACAAAATCGGTGTCCATACAATGCCATCCGCGCTCGACCACACATCATTTAGCACATCGGTGCCGTCAAAACCACCGAAAATCCACATCTTCCCCTTGTAGACCGCCGAGGCATGAGAAGAACGTGGCGACCATTCCGCGCCGATGGTGGCTTCCGTCCAAGAAGCGCCCGGTTCGCACAAGTTGGCGGGCGTGACGGTGACACTGCGCGCCATGAGGGCGGGCAGGTCGGTACAAAGGGCTGTCTCATCCAAGGGGTTTCCGGCCATGGAGCATGTATCGCCCGTGGACAGTCCAGCATTGGCCACCAGCGGGCCCACTCGGGATATGCGGTTGTTATCCAAGACAAGTTGCGACAATCCGGTGAGTCGCTGCAGTGGTGTGGTGTCGGTAATCCGGTTGCCGTCCAGAATCAGATCCTGCAGCGTCAGTGGCAGCAATTCCAGACCGGACGCTGAATCGATACCGCACTGACCGAGGTCGAGGTGCATGAGCTGGGGGAGCTGGCCCAAGGGTTCGAGGCAGG
>CAIZGN010000046.1 GCA_903932505.1 Candidatus Hydrogenedentota bacterium | reverse complement strand
TCCGTGTTTACCCCAACCTCGCCTTCCATAGCATTCGCCCCTTGGAAATACGATGGATTCGCGCCACCCATCACCGCCTTCCATTGCGCCTGCGTTAACTCATATTTCCCCATCCAGAAACCCGAGGAAAGCGTCACCGAATGCTGCGGAACCTCACCAGAATAGCTGTCCTGCTCCCCTTCATAAGCACCCATTTGGAAAGTCCCCCCCGGAATCCATACCATATCCAGCGGCACATTGCCAGGCAGCAGGATGGTTTCAGTAGCACCCGGACTCGGTTCGCCTTCGTGTACCGTCTCCCCTTCATTGCTACCGGAATCGTCATCCGCCTCAGTGGCGGTCACATCCACATTCGAATATCCCATCGCGCTGCAACGGACGGTGGCTGTGCCATTGGTGGTATCCGCATCGGCGGCTGCCGCCAAGGTCACCGTCTGGTAGGCGCTCCAGTTCGACGTCGTAAACGTTAAACTCCCGCCCGACTGCACCGTAATGTCCGAGTCCCCACTGGTTCGGGATACGGTCACCGTCACATCCGCCGAAGGCACCAAACTCAGCTTGACCTGGAAAGTCGCGCTTGCAGTTTCTGGAACAGTGATCGAAGTTGCGTCCGTCACCAGCGACGACGTAGTCGTGGGCGCACAGCCCGTCAGCCCGATTACAAGCAAAGCGGTCAGCAGAAGAAACGAGACCGAAGTTAACGTTTGGCATTTCATAAAACAACCTCCGCGCACGCAAAGTGCCTATGCGAATTGCGTCCGAAACTGGAAGACGACCCTTGCATCCTCACGCTTCATATAATTTTATTCAAAGTTCTTTGCATTTTCAAGTTTTTCTTGAATCGAAGATTCACGGGGTGCGGGATGGCGGGGCGGCTAGCGGTCATGCCTGAAGGCGACAATGCGGAGACCACCCAAAGCGCTCCCCTCATCCCCACACCCCAAACAAGAGTACCCGCTATATGGACTGCGCCGACCCCAGTCGGCGCTTTGGCTGTGGGTGGTGATGGTGGGTTAACATCCCCCGGCCCTTCGGGCCACCCCCTTCGGAAGGGGGATTTTTTGTTGGGCCCCTTCGGGGCTTTTGGGGGCCAAAGGGGTACTTCCTCCTCGCGCTCCATATAGGGGGTGCTTTTTTGGAATTTGCAATTTATGGGGTTATGGCCTATATTCGGTCTTGTGCCGCTGTCCTATTGGCGGACTGACTTGGAGGTTTTTTTATTATGGAACAGCCGATGGATTTGGGGTCTGACCGGGTGAAGCTGGCGGTCACGGATATTGATGGGGTGCTTCGGGGGAAGTATGTGCATCGGGACAAGTTTCTGTCCGCCGCTAAGGATGGGTTCGGGTTCTGTGATGTGGTGTTTGGTTGGGATTGTAGTGATGTTTGCTATGACAACATGTCTTACACGGGCTGGCACACGGGTTATCCGGATGCGCAGGCGCGGGTGGATGTTTCTACGCATCGGCGGATTCCCTGGGAAGGCGGGGTGGATTTTTTTCTGGCGGATTTTGTGGATGCGGGGGGTGAGGGGCTTTCTGTTTGCCCGCGTCAGGTTTTGAAGCGGGTGGTGGAGCGTCTGGCGGGTGCGGGGTATCGGGCTGAGGTGGGGTTTGAGTATGAGTGGTTTAATTTTCGGGAGACGCCGCAGTCGCTGGCGGAAAAGCAGTTTGTGAATATTGAGTCGCTGAGTCCGGGGATGTTTGGTTATTCGATTTTGCGGTCGGGTTTGAATCATCCTTTTTTTCATGCGCTGATGGAGCAGTTGGGGGCTTTCGGGGTTCCGCTTGAGGGTTTGCACACGGAGACGGGGCCGGGTACTTTTGAAGCGGCGATCTGTCATTCGGATGCGCTGGAAGCGGCGGATCGGGCGGTTTTGTTCAAGACGGGTGTGAAGCAGATTGCCTATGCGCATGGTCTTGTGGCGAGTTTCATGGCGCGGTGGAATGCGGGGTTGCCAGGATGCGGGGGGCATATTCACCACAGTCTTTCGGATGTGAAAACGGGGGAACCTTGCTTTCATGATGTTGCGAATCCCGGGGCGATGCCTGCGGCGTTGCGGCATTTTCTGGCGGGGCAGATGTATGCGCTTCCGGAGTTGTTGGCGATGTATGCGCCGGTGGTGAATAGTTATAAGCGGCTGGTGGAGGGGTATTGGGCCCCGACGTCGGTGACTTGGGGCCATGATAACCGGACGGTGTGTTATCGGGTGCTGGGGGGAAGTGCGAAGTCGGCGCGGATTGAGTGTCGGGTGCCCGGAGCGGATGCGAATCCTTATCTGGCGCTTGCGGCGTTATTGGGGAGCGGGCTTTATGGCTTGGAGCATAAGCTTGAGCTGCCGGAACCTGTTTCGGGGAATGGATATGCGCAGGACGCGCCCCGGCTGTCGAAGAATCTGGGTGAAGCGGCTCAACGGATCGCGGGGTCGGAATTGGCCCGGGAGATTCTTGGTGCTGATTTTGTGGAGCACTTCGCGAACACGCGGCTTTGGGAGTGGCGTCAGTATGAGCGGGCTGTGAGTGACTGGGAATTGAAGCGGTACTTTGAAATTATTTAGTTGGGTCGTGTTCCCGACAGGCGAAAGGACTGGTGCCGATGTGCGAATTGCTGGGTTTGAATTTTAATCATCCGGTGCGGTGTTTTCCTTCTTTCCGGGGCTTTAGGCATCGCAGTGTGGATAATCCGCATGGTTGGGGTGTTGCCCGCTTTGATGGTCACGCTTGTCAAGTGTTCAAGGAGCCGGTTCCGGCGAGTGATAGTCCGTTGGCGGACTTTTTGCATGGCTACAGTGCGTTTGTGAGCCAGACGTTTATCGGTCATGTGCGCAGGGCGACGCGGGGCGAATTATCGCTGGGAAATACCCACCCTTTTGTGCGAAGTCTGGGTGCGCTCGAGGTGGCGTTTGCGCATAATGGTACGGTGCGTCTGCCGGATTCTGATTTGGCGGCGCGTTTTCGGCCAAGCGGTGGCACGGACTCGGAGCTTCTTTTTTGTTCGTTGTTGACGCGAATTGCCGAGCGGGGGTCGGACTTTTCGGATTTCGCATGGGTGGAGCGATTGCTTGGCGAGTTCAACCAGTGTGGCACGATGAACGTTCTTTTTTCCGAGGGGAAGCGCTTGTATTGCTATCGCGACAAAACGGGGCACAACAGCCTTTGGATGGTGGAGCGGAGTGCGCCGTTTGCGCGGGCGAGGCTGCTGGATGAGGATTGGGAGGTGGATTGCGGGTCGGGGAAAAACCCGGAGGAGCGGGGCTGCGTGATCGCCACGCGGCCGCTGACGGATGAGCCTTGGGAAGAACTGCCGTGCGGTCACCTGCGGGTTATTGCAGACGGCGTGGTTCAGTACGCAGGGGGATGCTGAATCGCTGGGTGGCGGCCGGTCAGTGGCCTCGCACCAGGGCTTGTTCGACATTGCGACGCGCTTCGGGGTTCAACAGGGCCTCGATGAGGGTGAGTGCGAAATCCATGGCTGTGCCCGCACCCCGGGATGTGATGATGTTTCCATCGCGCTCGACGGCGGTGCCGGTGCATGTGATGTCCATCCAGTCCTTCTGATCGAGAAAGCCGGGGTAGCCGGTGGCGCGTTTTCCGTGCAGCAGTCCGATTTGCGCGAGAATTCTTGGTGCGGCGCATATGGCGCAGACGAACTTGCCCTCTCCTGCCATTTTTTTGAGTTGAGCGATGACGCGTTCGTCGCCGGCGAGATAGTCGGTACCGGGCATGCCGCCCGGCAGCACGATCATGTCGAATTCGTGTCGCAGGGCTTCATCGAGGGTCATGTTGGGCATGAGGGTGGTTCCGTGACTGGCGACGACGGGGCCTTCCTCGAGTCCTGCGGCGATGACCTCTATGCGGGCTCGGTAGAGCAAATCGATGACGGTGACGGCCTCGAGTTCTTCGCAACCCTGCGCAAGCGGTACTAATACTTTTAGCATGACCTTAACTCCCTGAATTCTGTTCGCGTTTCTCGTTTCCCGATTCCATCGTAGCGCAAAGTGGGGTGAACATCAAGCGTGTTGTGGTAGGGCGACTGGCGACTTTGGTGGTGGCCTTTTATTTACACGCTAAAGCGTGAACAACGTACTATTTCCAGCGGGGGGTGATGCTTTCGATATAGCCGGGGGCGGGTTCGGCTTCGGGGGCTTCGAAGGTGATTCCGCGTTCCTCGAGGAGTCGGCCATCGGCGGCTAGGAGGTCGATGCGGGCTTTCTCCAAGGCGACTTCGGCCTGGACTTCCTGGGTGCGTGCGGCGGTGAGATCTTCCTGCACCTTGAGGACTTGAAAACTGGTGGTGACGCCAAGCTGTAGGCGTCTTTCTTCGGCGGTGACGTTGACTTCCTGGAGTCGACAGGCTTGGCGGGTACTCTCGACGAGGATCTGGTTGGTTTCGACGGCGCGATGGGCGAGGTGCACATTCATCTCGACGGTTTGGCGGGCCTGGGTCTTGCGCTGTTCGGTTTCGCGGCGGGTGAGGTGTGCGCGTTGATAGGCACCCCTAGCGGCACGGTTGCCCAGGGGGACGGCACCCTGTACGCCGTAGGAAAAGGAGGTGTCCTGTTTATCTTTGATGCCGGAGAGGGTTTGCAGCAGCTTGTGATCCCGTCCGCCCTGCATGTAGGACCCGGTGACGTCGAACTGGGGTCGCATGTCGTGTCGGGCGCGGTCTTCTTCCAGTTGCGCGCTTTCGATCTGCAGATCGGCCATGCGCATTTCGGGGCGGCGCTGGAGTGCGCTTTCGAGCGCGGTCTGCAATCCGGTGTCGCTGAGGGCGGGATCAAAGGCGGTAATTTCGCCGACATTCGGCCGGTCGACGGCTGCAATCTGGGCTTTGGAGAAGGCGCCCTCTTCGCGCAGGCCCATGACGTTCTTGAGGATGTCGCCCGCGTTTTCGACTTGTGCGAAGGCGGTGACCATGTCGCTTTGCCGCATGGCGACCCCGGCTTTGGCTTGCACGACGTCCAAATCGGCGGCGGTTCCGATACCGCGCCGCTTCTCGTTGATGGCGAGGAGTCGCTGTGCGTTTTCGAGGGCACCGCGCTTGACGGTGAGGGATTCGGCGGCACCGGCCAAGTCCCAATAGGCTTTGATGGTGTCTGCGATGACTTTGAAGACGACGCTCTCGAGTTGGGCTTGGGAGAGCGCCTTGCTGGTCTGGGCGGCGCGGATGCGAACCATGTTGGCGTCTTTGCCGTAGCCACGCAAAAGTGGTTGGGTGAGGGTGAAGGTCAATCCGGCCTGGAACTCTTCGACGAAGTTGCTGAAGGTCGATTCTTCCTTGGTGGAATCGAAGGTGACGCCGTACTGGGTGCCGTAATGGAGTTTGCCGCCGATGCCGCCCTGCACGGTGGTTTGGAAGGCCTTGATCTGGGAAATGCCACCAAAGGCGTATACCTGCTGGCTGGCGGAGGTGGATGAATTGAGGTAGGAGGCTTTCCCCTGCAAGGCGGGGTCGAACTCTCCGTGAGCGGCGAGGGTGTCGGCTTCGGCTTTTTGTGGGCCGAAGGAGGCGATGAGCAGATCGTCATTCTGCGACAGAGTGAGGGCGATGGCCTGGTCGAGGGTCATACGGAGGGTTCGTCCCTCGTTTCGTGACTGGAGGGCTGCCTCCAGGCGAGCGAGGTCGATGAGGTCAACGGAGATGCCTTTTGCGATCGCGCCGCTGTCGGGAACGGTGTAGGTAAGCGAGAGTTGCTGGTTGGTGGGCGTGGCGGGGAGCGTGGTGGCCTCCGTCGGGGGGGCGGGCGGGGCTTGGGCCATGAGCGGCAGCGCGGCCAGCACGAGCAGGGTCGATAATATATAGCGATGCATAATGCACTCCGTTTTGTTGAATTTGGAACGGCCCCAGTCTACCCGTCCGCCTCTTTCGAGTCAACACGTGGGCTGGTTTGTGCGCCTCATCCGTGGCGCGGGGTTATTCCGAGCATTTCAATGAATGATCGTACGAGGCGCACGTCGAGTTCGGGAAACATGCGTCGTTGCATGGTGTGCAGCGCCTGAAAACTGGTCTTGCGGGGCTGATGGAAGCGGTCGGTGGTGAGTGCGTCGAAGACATCGGCGACGGCGACGATGCGGACAAAGGGGGAAACTTTTGAGTTGATCAATCCGTGTGGATATCCGCTTCCATCGAGTCTCTCGTGGTGATGGAGCACGATGTCGAGGGCGATTTCGCCGATTGCGTGGGATTGGGAGAGCATGTCGAAGCCCATTTGCGGGTGTTGGCGAACCTGTTCCCATTCGGGTTCGGATAGTTCGTCGTTTTTGTCGAGCATTTCGCGGGGGAGTTTGCTTTTTCCGACGTCGTGGAGGAGGGCCCCGTTGGCGATTTCGCGCAGGGTGGCGTGGTCGTTGTATCCGGCCTGCATGGCGAGCGCGACACTGTAGGCGACGACGTTGACGCTGTGGGTGTAGATGTAATAGTCGCAGGAGATGTTTCGCAGGAGGTCTTCGAGCCTGAAGTTATCGTCGGAGATTAGGTCGACGGTGTGCCGGACGACTTCTTTGACGCGGGAGACGTTTTCGTGCGCAAAGGGTGTGGTAAAGAGTTCCTCGACCATGGCTTGGGATGAGTCATAGAGGATGGCGGTTTTTTCCTGGACGGACATGGTGGGGTCGTGCAGTATGGCGGCGAGATGGTCTGCGAGGTAGCGGCTGTAATCCTGGCGGTCGCCCTGTTGGATGAAGAGGTGTGCGATTTTGTTTTCGACGAGTCGTTTCCTCACCTCGAGGGTGAAGGCAACGCCCCGTTCGCAGTAGAGGATGAAGTTCCGTCCTGGGCCTGAGCGAAAATAGAGGGGGAAGTTCGGCGCGCTTTCCAATCGGATGGCGTCGATATTTATGGGGCAATAGGCTTCATGCCCCCAGTGGATGACTCGTGAAATTTCTCTTGGCATGCATGATCCTTGGGGGTTCGTTATTACTCGAACTCGATTTCCTTGCGGCTGCGGGCACGGAGCAACCTGATGTCGTGTATATGGAAATCGGGCCCGGCCTCTACGTCGATTTCGCGGTCAAAATGTTCGGCGACCGCTTGGAGCAGGTGTGCGTCCTCGTTGGTCAAGCGGCGTGCGACGTCGGCGTGTACCTGAAGTACCACTTGGTGTTCCTTGGAGCCGCAGAAGAAGCTCTGCAGTCGTCGGATGGCGTCAAAGGTCATGGTGGTGACGGAGCGGACCATGCCGCTGCCTTCGCAATAGGGACAGGGCTGCGAGAGGGCCTTGACGAGGTTGTGCTTCACTCGCTTTCGGGTCATCTCGATCATGCCGAGTTCGCTGACTTCGGAGAGGGTGGTTTTTGCTCGGTCGCTCTGGACGGCCTCGGAGAGTTTCTGTATGAGGCGTCTGCGGTTTGCGCTTCGCTCCATGTCGATGAAGTCGATGACGATGATGCCCCCCATGTCGCGTACGCGCATTTGGCGGGCGATTTCCTCGGCGGCTTCCATGTTGGTTTGGAAGACGGTGTCCTCGAGCTGTTTTTTGCCGGTGAAGCGCCCGGTGTTGACGTCGATTGCGATGAGTGCCTCGGTCTGATCGATGCAGATGTAGCCGCCGCTCTTGAGCTGGATCTGGCGACGCAGAGCCTTTTCGATTTCAAACTCGATTCCCATGCGGTCGAAGATGGGGCGCTTGTGCTTGTAGAGTTTGACGCGTTTTGTGAGTGCGGGGGCCATGTTTTCGAGAAAGCTGAGGATGCGCTCGTACTGCAATTCGTCGTCGATGATGAGTTGCTCGAAGTCGGCGGAGAAGAGGTCTCGCACGATGCGCAGGATGGGGCCGAGATCTTCGCGGACGAGTCCGGCACCTTTCATGGTTTGAAACTTGTCTTTGGCTCTTTCCCAGACACGGGCGAGGTATAGGACATCGTTTTCGAGGTCTTCTTCGGCTCGGCCTTCGGCAACGGTTCGGGAGATGATGCCCACGCCTGGGGGACGAACCCGCTGGAGTATTTTTTTGAGTCGCTGGCGTTCCTGTTCGGACTCGATCTTGCGGGATATGCCGAGGGAGGTTACGGTGGGCATGAGTACGGCGTATCGGCCGGGGAGTGTGATGAAGTTGGTGAGTCTGGGGCCCTTCGTGCCAAGTTGGTCTTTGACGACCTGAACCATGACGTACTGGTTTTTCTTGAGCATGGTCTCTATGGGTTGCTGCTTGGCGCGTTTGGCCCGGGTGGCTGCTCTCGGGACTCCGTCCTCGATTTCGATGTCGCCGGTGCCCTCAGCCCCGGCAATGTCGGAGACGTAGAGAAAACCGTTTTTGTCCATGCCGATGTCGATGAATGCAGCCTGCATTCCGGGCATGACGGCGTCGACCCGGCCCCGGTAGACATTGCCGACGAGACTTGGGTTCTCCTGCCGCTCAATGAGCAGTTCGGCGAGACGCCCGTGCTCGAGCAGGGCTATACGGGTTTCCCGGGAACCTGCGTTGATGACCAGTTTTTTGGTTTCGTCTATCATTCCACTCCTATCTTGGCGGGCCCACGCCCAGCCTTAGTATACGAACATTTTGCGTCTCATGGGAATATTCATCAGGATGCCCACGCAGACCATGGTGGTTGAGTAAAAAGAACCGCCATAGCTGAGGAAAGGCAAGGGTATGCCTGTGACGGGTAGCAAGCCGACGGTGATGCCCATGTTGATGAATACGTGGAAGCCGAGAATGGTGACCACGCCGACGGCGAGCAGGGTGCCGGTCATGTCGGGACAGTCGAGTGCGAAGGATAGTCCGCGCAGCAGGAATGCGGTGAAGAGTGCGATCACCATGGCTGCCCCTATAAATCCGCGCTCTTCGGCGAGGAGGGAGAAAATGAAGTCGGTGTGGTATTCGGGGAGGTATTTGAGTCGGGTCTGGGTGCTGTTGAGGAAGCCTTTGCCGGACAGTCCGCCACTGCCGACGGCGATCATGCTTTGGTAGGTCTGCCATCCGCTTTCTTTTTTGTCGGATTCGGGATGGAGGTATCCGTAGATGCGCATTTTCTGATGCCAGTGGAGGTCGTATGGTTTTCGGTTGGCCTCGTGCTGCTCGCGCAGGGCATCGCGGATTTTGAGCTTTCCGTAGTAATTCGCCGCGACGTATTCCGGGGGGGAGGGTTCGAAGCCCTTCATTTCAAACCATACGAAGGGGACGATGGATATGGCGGCGATGAGCAGGGCTGCCATGTGCCAGACGCGGCAACCTGCGGCGAAGAGCATGATGACGACGACGGGTGCGAGCGTGAGGGCGGTACCGAGGTTGGGTTGCTTGAGGATGAGCACCATGGGTATGCCAGCGATGACGAAGGTAAGTAGAAACCAGTGCAATTTCCGGATTCGGTTGCCTAGTCCTCCGAGGTACCAGGCGAGCATGTAGATGAGTGCGAGTTTGGAGAACTCGGAGGGTTGGACGCTGAAAAGGCCGAGATTCAACCAGCGCTCACTGCCCTTACGCTCTTCCCCTGCGAAGAGCACCCCGACGAGCATAAGCACGACGACCGCGTACATTAAGGGGGCGAGTGAGACGAAGAGTCGGTAGTCCACGCAGATGATGATGAGGGCGACGAAGAGGCCGGCGCAGAAGAAGAGAATTTGTCGTTTGAAGAAGAGGGGGTTGGAGGTGTTGCTGGCGCTGTAGAGGGTGGCCCAGCCGATGGCGGCGAGGCATAACACCAGGATTGGCATGAGCCAATCGATGCGCTTTAGATTGCGGATGTTGAATGCCCGCAAGGTGGTGTCGTGAACGTCAAATGAGGTGGTGGTGAGCGCCATTATGGGGTCTCCGCCTTGGCGACCGCCGCAGGTGTTGCGGCGGGCTGTTCTTGGCGTTTGGGGTCGTTTGCGTAGAAGTATTCGATGACTTCTTTTGCCATGGGGCATGCCGTGGAACCGCCGTGCAGCCCGTGCTCCACGAGGATGCACATGGCGATTTTGGGTTCGCGGTCGAGAACCCCGGCGACGAACCAGGCGTGGTCGCGCATTTCGTAGGGGATATCTTCCTCGCTTTTGTATTTGTCCTGGAATTTGTTTCCGACAACTTGGGCGGTGCCGGTTTTTCCGATTACCGTCATGCCTTCGATATGGGCCTGACGACCGGTGCCTTGGGGATTGCCTTCGGTCTTGGCGACGCACATGCGAAGGCCTTCAGTGACGATCTTGCAGGTTTTTTCACTGAAGAGGCGTTCTGAGCGTTCGGGATCGGCCTCGGCGTTGAGGTAGGGTCGTACGCGGTATCCACCGTTGACGATGCAGGCCATGAGTACTGCGTTTTGCAGGGGTGTGGTGGAGAGTCCGCCCTGCCCGATACTGACACTGACGGTTTCGCCGGTGTACCAGCGTCTCTCCCACTCGGGCTTGCCCTCGAAGTGCTTTGCCTTCCATTCGCGGCTGGGCACAATGCCCGGGGTTTCGCTGGGAAGGTCGATGCCGGTCTTGTCGCCCATCCCCATGAGATGGGACCATTTCGAGATGCGGTCGATGTCGAGCTTGACGCCGTTGTTATAGAAGAAGACGTCGCAGGAGTAGGCGAGCGCCTCGATTACTCCGGTGCTGCCATGGCCCCACTTGCTGTGGCATTTGAAGGATCGACCACCCGCAGGTAAGGTGAACGTTCCCCCGCAGAAATAGCGGGTGTTTTCGTTGATAAAACCTTCTTCGAGTCCGGCAACAGCCATGGCGATTTTGAACACGGAGCCGGGCGGGTAAATTTCCTGGATGGCGCGGTTGCGCATTTTTTCGGAGGTGGTGAGTTCGGAGCGGCTTTCGCTGCGTCCGCGATTGACGAATACGTTGGGGTCGTAGCCGGGGGCGCTGGCGAGGGCGAGTACTCCGCCGGTTTCGGCTTCCAGCACCACGATCGCGCCGCGCTCTCCCGCGAGCAGTTGTTCGCACTTGGCCTGCAGGCCGATGTCGAGGGTGAGGTAGAGGGGATTGCCTGCGACAGGTTCGCGACGTCCGCCTTCCTCCTGCAGGGAGTGCCCCAAGCTGTCGCGGGTGGCGACAAAGGGCACGCCTCGCCGGTCGGTGCGCAACTGGGCGGCCCCGGAGGCGTACTTTGTGACCATCGCATAGCCGTCCTGACCGTGCAGGGGCTGTTCGTAGACGCGCTCTACGCCTGAACGGCCCACGAGATCCATCATGTAGTAGCCTTGCCAGTCCTGCAATTCTTCGGGGTTGATTTCGCTGAGGTATCCGAGGATTTGGCCGCCGGTCTGTCCGAAGAGATAGCGCCGCTGGGGCGAGGATACGGCGACGACCCCGGGCAACTCGAAGGCGTGTTCCTCGATGGTGATGTGTTCAGATTTTGAGACGTCGGTTTTGACGGTGAGCTGGGTGTAGGGTGCTTTTGCGACGGACTCCACCTTGGCCATGAGGGCGTCGGCCTTGATGCCGATGAGTTCTTGGAGTCGTGCGCACACTTCGGGGATGCGTGCCTTGGGGCACTCGCCTGGGACAAAGGCGACCTCGGTGCTGGCGCGGTTGTCAGCGAGCACGACGCCGCCGCGACCGTGGATGACGCCTCGGCTGGACTTGAGGCGGGTGAGCCCCTGGCTATTTTCTCGTGATTCTTCCTCGAAGCGGTTGCGCTGCACGACCTGCAGCTGCCAGAGTTGGAAGCAAAGCAGTCCGAACAAGGCAAAGAGACAGACGCCCACAACCTGCAGACGCCTTTCCACGCCTTCATAGCGTTCGGGTTCTTTAGTTTGCGCCACTCACGCCCCCTTCGGCATTAGCAAAGGCCGCCTCAGTATCCAATTGACCATGAAGAAAACAAAGGGTGTAAGCAGCGCGGTGTAGAAGGCTGCTGGAGCGGTGAGGGTGGCCAAGGGGTAGATAAATCCGTTGTCGGGGTTCTGAATGTAGAGGACCGACTGGAAGAGTGCGCCGTGGGTGAGCCCGGCGACGAAAACGAGGCCGGCTTTCACGGCGGGATGTTCGGTGACGAGGCGTGTTGCGATGCGGCCCACGGCATAGCCGACGCAGACGAGGCACAAGACGTGATGTCCTAGCACGGTATTGCTGGCCACGTCCTGATAGATTCCGCCGACGACGCCGGTAAACATGGCGCGTTCCTCGCCATCGGCAATGGCGAAATAGACGACGAGAATGAGACACAGGTCTGGCAAGACCTGTTGGAACTTGAGGCGATCGGGCCAAGTGGCCTGCAGAAGGGCGGCCGTGACGATCACGGCAAACCATATCAGATTTCGTGCCATTTTATCGTGAAAAGCCTCTCATATCGGTTATCGTTGAAACACTCATGGTGCATATTTTTCTTGAAGGGGCAGTGTATTTTCGGTCGCGGCCCCGGCAGTCGCATCGAGTGGGGCTTGTTCCCCTTCGGTAGCGCCGGCGAGTTCTTCGGGGGAAAGTGCGGCTCGGCGCACGATGAATATTTCATCAAGCCGGTATGGATCCACCGCCGGGGTAACATCGGCCCATTTCCACAGCGAGCCCATGCTGTGGGCGGGGGCGGATATGGTTCCGATGGGATATCCGGGCGGAAATAGGCTCTCCGGCGAGGTGACGACCACATCGCCCTGCTGGACTTCTTCCTTCATGTCGATGTAGTACATGGTACACCAACCTCCGCCATCGCCGCCCGCATGCACGACCCCGTCATAGGCGCGGAGTCGGTTGCGCAGAACCATGGCACCCACTTTGCACTTCAAGTGCTGCAGGGTGGCGACCTTGGCGGTGAGGTCGTAGACCTCGGCGACGACGCCCACAACGCCCTGTTCGGCGACGGCGCTCATGGAGGGCTGGATGCCGTTGACCCGGCCCCGGTCGATGGTGAGCATGCCCTGGAGGCTCTCGATGACGTGGACCGGTTCGAGCGTAAATCGGGGGTTCGCGTCCTTGAAATTGAGCATGCGTCGGAGTCGGGTGTTTTCCCTGCGAATTTCGGAGACGCCGGTCAGGGCGGTTTGCTGTTCGACGACGCGCTGTCGGAGGGACTGGTTTTCCTCGCGGAGCGCGGCATAGCCGATGATGATGTCAAAGCCAGCAGTGACGGTGTCTTCGAGGGCGAATTTTGCCTTGAGGAATGGGTATGCGGTGATTGAGACGGTACGGAGTACCGCTTGATGCAACAGGGTGGCCTCGACGCCCGTAACGAGGGACAAGACGCAACCCGCCACCAAAACAACGAGCACCGCCACAGGCCGGTGCGCGCTTATGCCGCGAACAATATTCATGCGCCTGACGCCGCCTTGGCCCGCCGCAGATGCGGCGGCCTTGCCCATCCCTTGGCCGGTTTACAGGTCTTCGCCTGGAAAATCCTTGAGCGTTTCGAGGAAACGCCCATTGCCGAGCACGACCGCAGTGAGCGGATCCTCGGCCACGGCCACATGCAGCCCGGTTTCTTTCGCCAATAACTGATCGAGACCCCGCAATAGAGCCCCACCGCCAGCCAACACCACGCCCCGGTCGACGATATCCGCAGACAATTCCGGCGGTGTGCGCTCGAGCGTAACGCGTACGGCATCGACAATCGCGCTGACCGGCTCACGAAGCGCCTCGCGGATTTCCTCGGAGGTGATGGTGATAATCTTCGGGAGCCCCATGACCTGGTCGCGCCCTTTGACCTGCATCTCGAGTTCGTCCTTTAAGG
>CAIZGN010000045.1 GCA_903932505.1 Candidatus Hydrogenedentota bacterium | reverse complement strand
CCGTGGTCGCCGGACTTTGCCGAGGAGTTCCACAAGCGGCGCGGCTATGCTATTGAGCCTTGGTTGGCGGCGCTCGATATCGACGCGGGCGCACGCGGGCGTTCTGTGCGGTATGACTTCTGGCTGACGGTGGGCGAGCTAGTTTCCGAGAATTTTTTTGGCCAGATTCAGACGTGGTGCCGCCAGCACAACATCCTGTCCGGCGGTCATCTCCTATTGGAGGAGTCGTTTCTCGGCCATGTGCCGCTGTATGGCGATTTCTTTCAGTGTTTGCGGAAATTGGACGCGCCCAGCATGGATTGCCTCACCAGTCTTCCGGAGGAAGTGCCTTGGTTTGTGGCGCGAATGATCGGCAGCGTCGCCGATCTTGGCGGGCATGCGGTGACGATGTGCGAGACTTCTGATTTTGTGCAACGTTACCGTCCTGCCGGGGACACGCGGCCCCTCCGCGAGGTGAGCGAGGCCGAGATTCGCGGGACAATCAACCGGCTTGTCGTGAATGGAATCAACACGATCACGAGCTATTATTCCTTTGATCAAACGCCGACGGAGCAATTGTTGCGGCTGAACGAATGGACGGGCCGGTGTTGCACGATGTTGCGCGGCGGTCGGCAAGTGACGGATATCGCGCTGTTGTGCCCGACGGAAAGCGCGTGGGTTCGTTTTGCACCTGCGCATCACATGGTGGGGGATGCGCCTGCCGTAGCGCGGCGGATTGAGCGGGTTTACCGGAATGTCGCGGAGGACTTGTGGGGGTCGGGACGGGACTTCACGTATGTCGACACGCAGGCATTGCTGGATGCGACGGTTGAGAACGGTGTTCTGAGAAACGGCGGGATGGAATGGCGCGTGGTGATATTGCCGTGCGTGGATACGCTGCCGATTGCGGCTTGGGAAAAACTGGATGAGTTCTTGATGAGTGGCGGAATCGTGATTGCAGCGGGCCGGTGGCCGGGGGAGAACGCGAAGGACTTTCCATTTCCTGCGGTGGGGATGTTTGCGAAACCTTTGGCGGTGTCGGACTTTTCGAGCACGTTGCATGTCAATGGCGGAACCAGTGTGTTTCTGCCGCGCGGTTCGGAGCGTTTTCTGCCGTTTGTATTGGACGGGTTGCTGGAGCGCGATGTGCGTGTGACGGGGGCCTCGGCGGGTATTCATGCGACGCATCGCTTGATTGACGGACGACACGTGTATTTTGTGATTAACGATGCGTCAGCGCCTTGTGAGGGAACCGTTACGTTTGCGGCGGAGGGGCCGGGTCGTCAATGGGATCCGTGTACGGGGCTGGCGGTGCCGGTTCCGAGTTCGAAGGCGATCCCGGTTCGTCTGGACGGGTATGGTGGGATGATTTTTGATTTTGCGGGGTATGTGCCGCCTGCGTGCCATGAAAAATGGAGAGTATCCGGACATGGATTTGCGTTGCCGGAAGTTCAGCCGGTGCTTGTTCGCGGGGAGTTTGTGCAGGGGGAATTGGCGAGTGTTCCGGCGGATGCGGGAGTAGGGTTGAAGTGGATCGCCAAGAGCAGGGTCACCAAGAGTGATGTGGATACGTTTGCCTTTGCGGAATTTGCTTATCCTACGCCGGTGAATTGCAGTAAGGATACGTTTTTGCGTTTTGCCGTTGAGATTCCGCCCGGACAAAGCGCCACGCAGCCGATACTTGTGATCGTGCGTGACAGTAAAGGCGTGGAATATCTCGCGGAAACGGAACAGATCCTCAATGAGTCGGGGTACGCTCGTGCGTACATGCTGTTGACGCAATTCCGTCGCGCGGGTTGGAGCAAGGAGCCAGCGGGTGTGTTGGATTGGGGGAGTGTTTCCGTGATTCGGATTGGGTGGGGTGGACATCAAGGGAAAGAGGGTGAATCGATAGTGTTTTCGTTTTCCGGGCTGGAAACGGGTGGGGTGGGGTAGTTGGGGACTCCTAGGGCGTTGCCCTAGGCTAAATTGTTTCGCCCTTTTGGGGCTTGGGAACCGTGTGGTAGGGGATGCAGGCAAGATGCCTGCGTTACGGGAGCGCATGGTGTGGGGAAAGATTTCTCACTGCGCTCGAAATGACATGGCTATGGTAGGTGTTTTTTTAGGCCTGTTTTCTTTGCATACTCTACCGTCCTGCCAATGTTGCCAGACGCTTTCCTAGGTCGCGGGCTGTGCTTAGGCCGAATTCGTCTTCGGCTATGGAGTCGTTCTGGTTCCAGAGGGTGGCTCCGATTCGCACGGAGGGTTGGCCGGTTCCGGTGATGAGCATGTCTTGTCCCATGAGGGAGGTGTGGATGGATTGGACGGTGAGTTCCTGGCCTCCGTTTCGGGTGCTGCCAACGGCGAGAGCTCCGGCCAGTTTTCCGCTCCATTTGAAGCCGTCTTTGCGCAGGGTGTAGCAGCGTTCGAGGAAGGTCTTGCACAGGGCGCTCATGTTGCCGAAGTAGACAGGGGAGCCGACGATGATGGCGACGACTTCGGGCGCGGAGAGTTTTTTGGCGATTTCGGGGAAGTCGTCGGTGTCTCCGGGTTTGAGTGGTATGCCTGCGGCGATGTAGGCGGGGATGTTCAGATCTCCGAGTTCGATCAATTCGGTTTGGAGGGTGGAGTCTTGTTCGCGGGCGGCCTGCAGGCAGGCGGCGAGTCCGGCGGAGGTGGTCCTACCTTTGCGGGGGCTGGTGTTTATGGCGAGGAGGGTGCGGGTCTTGGGGGCGGTTTGGGCTGCGACGTTGCCGTTGATGGTGGCCAGCGCGAGGCCGGTGGCAGACAGCCACGCTCGTCGTCCTATTTGATGTTCCATGTTTGGGCTCCTTGTTGGGTTGACCTCTGTAGGATAGCAGAAAAGAGGAAAATGCGGTGGGATTGGTTTGGTGTTTATAATGGGGTATCACTGGAGGAGAATTGGTCATGGGTCATTTATTTCGTTTGATGATTGCTTTTGTGTGTGCGGTGCCGGCTTTGGCGGCTTCGAGCAAGACTTGGGATGTGGCGGCGGCGGGTGCGGTCGGTGACGGGGTTGCGGATTGCACGGTGGTTTTTCAGCGCCTGCTGGATGAGGCGGGTGCAGCGGGGGGTGGTGTTGTGCAGGTTCCGGCGGGGCGGTATCGGATCAACGGGACGTTGAGCATTCCGGAAGCGGTGACGCTGGAGGGGGTGTTTCGTGTGCCGCCGACGGATCAAGGCGGCAAGCCGCTGAAGATCAACGGTTCCATTTTGCTGGCGTTTGCGGGTCGGGGGCAGGCGGATTCGCCTCCGTTTATCAAGTTGGGGGGCTGTAATGCGGCTGTTTCCGGGCTGGCGATTTTGTATCCGGAATGGTCGCAGGGGGACGTGCCTCCGGTGCCGTATCCGCCCACGATTGGCGCGGCGGATGTGAACGATGTGGCGGTGCTGGATTGCCTGATCGTGCAGCCTTATGAGGCCATTCGCTTTGATCGCTCGGCACGTTTTGTGGTTCGTAATGTGTTTGGTTCGCCGAGTTTTCGGGGGCTTTATGTGGATGCGTGTTATGACATTGGGCGGGTGGAGAACTGTCACTTCTGGCCTTTCGGTTTGTCGTACGATCCGAAAGATCCCTTCTGTCAATGGGTGAACACGCAGGGGGTGGCTTTTGAGTTCGCCCGAACCGACTGGCAGTATGTGACAAACACGTTTTGTTTCGGCTATGGGGTGGGCTACAAGTTTTCGGAGACCAAGGCGGGCGCGTGTAATGGTAATTTTTTGGGCATCGGCGCGGATTCCTGCCGCCGGGGGATTCTGGTGGAGCAATCCCAGCCTTATGGTCTGCTGATCACCAACGGTGAATTTGTGGGGCAATGGGGCAGCACGGATTCGACGGGTATTGAAATCGCGCAGGGTGCGGGCGCGGGGAAGGTGAGCTTGAACAACTGCGCCTTTTGGGGCCCGCTCGATCAATGCCTTTGGCTTCGCAGCAACGAGACCCAATTGACAGCGATCGGTTGCAATTTTTGCTCTTGGGATGTTGGCACGAAGGGTTCGCCCGCCATTCGCCTTGAGCGGGGCAAGGCGATTGTTCAAGGCAATACTTTCGGGGATGGGGACACGCACGTGGAAGTGGGGGGTGACGTTGTTTCTGCGATTATCATGGCCAATCAGGCTGCCAGCGGCTTGACGGTGGATAACCGCGCGGGTGAGCGGACTCAATTGGTTGCGAATGAAGCCCCAAAAAAACTGTGGACGAAAGAGGAAAAGCAGTATTACCGGGTTATGGTTGGTGCGGACGGGGATCGTCCTTTTGTGATGGGATGGCATGGCAAGGAGGGCTCGGTGGAATGGCCTGATGCGCCGGGGACGATGCGATGGTCTACACCGGAGTCGCGTCTGAAGCTGCCCATTGTGCCGGGTACACCGTACACGCTCACGCTGGAGGTCAGTGTGCCACCCGAGGCGATCGATGCTGGTAACGGGGTCTTTCTGGACGGTAAAAAGATCGGGGAGCTTCCGTCGACACCGGGTCTTGGTGTGGTGACCGTGCGTATCCCGCGTGTGAAGGCCGACAGGGTCGTATTGGACGTGCGAACGAAGGGTTGGCAGCCTTCCGTGACGATTCCCGGATCCTCGGATCAGCGGGTGCTGGGCCTTAAGTTGCGGGCGGTCACCATGCGTGCATCCCGCGCGCCGAAGACGGCTTTTGACGCGAACGTGCATTGAGGCGACGGGTTTGGTCAGGGGTCGCGGACGAGTCGCAGACCCACGGAGGGATGCCGTAGTTCGGCGCGGATTGAACGGCGTGAGGAAACCCGGACATCCTGGATGGTGGAGGAAAAGGCCCCGCCTCGAACCACGCGGTAGCGGTTGAAGGCTGCGACTTCTTCGCTGGGTTTGGCGGGCGGGCTATAGTGCTGGTAGGGGTCGTCGCACCATTCCCAGACATTGCCGAGCATGTCAAAGAGGCCCCACGGGTTGGGCTTGAGTGCGCCCCCGGGTTGGGGGGAGTCTTCGCCGGAGGCGCGGCTGGGACCCGCCCACCAAGCATATTCCTTGAGGGTTTCGGCGCTGCCTTCGAAGAAGAAGTCGCTCTGGGTGCCGGCGCGGCAGGCGTATTCCCATTCGGCCTCTTTGGGGAGGCGGAAGACGCCTTCGTTCATGGCGTTGATGGCTTTGAGGAAGAGCTGTGCGTCGTTCCAACTGGCTCCGGACATGGGGAGGGCGTTATCGGAATCGGACGGCATGGGCGGGCCCTCGCCTTCCGTGGTGCTGCCATCGGGGGGGATCATGGAGAGGATGCGCACCCACTGTTCTTTGGAGATTTCGTTTTTGGATATCCAAAAGCCTTTTTTGATGTCGACGGGGAGCTGGGGGCGTTCCTGGGCGTACCATTCTTCGATACCGCCAAAGCGTTCGGCCAGTACGCCCGTTGTGTCTTTGGCCCCCATGTTGAATGCGCCGGGCGGGCACCAGACGAAGTCAATACCGGCGAATTGCGCGGCGGCACCGGCGGTTGGTTCGCTCTCGGCGAGGACTTGGGACGTCAAGAGGAGTGCCGCTCCGAGGATAGTGATGAGCGCGATTTTTTTTGCTCGATTTAATACCAAATTCATATTTCCGTCCCGCCACGTACTGCGGTTACCGACCAATAATGCCATGCGGCCCATGCGTCCTGTTTCATCGACGGGGTGGCGTGCACGGCGACGACGAGCGGGCCGTCCTGGGGCAAAGAAAAGCGTTTGGCATACCAGCGTAGGCCGAACCCGTCGCCTTGAATGGTCAGGAAGTTATCCTGCAGCAATGTGTATTTTCCCGGTTCGGTTTCTTGCCAGAGGGCGATGGAGGCTTGGGCGCCTTCGCTGCCCTCGGCAATGGTGCCGATTTCGTAGACGCCACCCTTGCTCACCCTCGGCACAATAAAATGGAAGAGGTCGTCAACGCCGCTGGTATCGTCGAGTGCTTTCCAAGCTTGGCGTAGGGCACCGACTTCACCGGAGACCAAGGGTTCGAGCGATGAAAACTCCGGCTTGGGCGCGGTGTAGCCTTCGGGAACGGGACTGCCGACCCACCATTGGCGCATGTAGGGGTTGACGGCGAGGTTTTGCGATTGAGCGGGCAATGGGGCTGCGCTGAGGACTTTCATGGTTCCGGGTTCAGGGTAGCCGACCATGGCATCATCTTTCGCCCCGCAACCTGCCAAGCTTAGGGCCACCCCCAAGACGAGAACAGGAAGCATGCGCGAAGGCAGAGCACCGACCTTGGCGAGAAGTCCTCGCCTGCGACTCAGGAGCAGTAATGTGATTGCAAACACCATTTTCAGGTTGACTTTCGTTTTTTGGGAGACGCCAAGCAATTGACTATAGGGAGTCTCCACGGCAATTTCAACCGGAGGCCGCTTATTTGGCGGATCGTTCGTCGATGGATGCCCCGAGCACGGCGTAGCGCTCTGTGCGGAAGGCCTGATATTCGCCGTCATCCAAGGGGCCCAACGTGACTTTACCCAAGGGAAGGCAGCGTTCATTGTTGAGCGGCAAAACCTCCGGGGGAAGAACAGTCAGCCCGATGAGACGCGCCACGGGTAGTCCCGCATCCCAGAAGAGGCGCAGCAGCTCGTGGCCGGTGTAGAAACGAATGTGATCCCGTGCCCAGACGCCATCGGTGGCGTATTCGACGCGGCCTTCGGCCAGCATTTGCACGGAGGAATAGAATTGCAGGTTGGGCACGGAGGCGATGAGGAGACCTGAAGGGGTAAGCAGTGGGACGATGCGCTCGAGAAAACGGCGCGGATCTCGCAGACGGGGCAGGATATCGTCGAGGAGAATGCAGTCGAAAGATTCGGGGCCGTAGGGTAGGGAGAGGGTTTCGATGTCGCCCTGAAAAACCTCGGGCAATACGGCTCGGGCCTTTTCGGCGGATTCGGCGCAGGGTTCAATGCCGATGACCTGGTCCACGCCTTCGTCCATCCAGCGTCGACCGAGTTGCCCGTCGCCGCAGGGGCAATGCAGCATGCGTCGAGCGGAACGGGGCGGGAGGCGAAAGAGGGTCGCGTCCGCTTGGGCGCGTGCGTCAGCCAGCGCTTGGTCAAGCCGAGGCGAATGTTTTTTCTCGAACGTCTCGGGTTGTTGCATGTTGGGGTGGAATCCTGAGGGACGGTTCTGTTTCAGGGGAACCTCCCCCGGCGCTTTGCGTCTGGGGAAAGGGCAGCCGGGGACGCCTGCCCTCCCTGATGGACTAGAAGAGACCTATGCCTATTTTGGCGCGGATGGATATGACTACTTTGTCTATGGTGACGATACCTACCGGGACTTTGCCACTAATGGTGGCTTCTGCGTGGACGGTTCCGGTGGTCGTTCCCCGTGCCTTGATTTGGTTGAAGAGATTGGCGGATTTTTTGTCTTTGGGAACCATACGCAGGACGTGTGGGGTGGCGGGGTCGGGACCGTTAGCGCTGAGGTTGAGGAGGGTGGTCTCTGTACCCGCGTTATCGCCGGTTTGATCTGCGATTACCGCTAGTCCAATGTTGGTGATATGCGTAAGGTCTGCTTTGTCGGCTGCTTCACTTGAAATAATCTCCACGTAGGATATTTCGGCGAGGCGGGGTTTGACAAAACCTAGGAGAAAGGAGGGGATGCCGAGCGCCTCGGCGGCCTTGTCGCGAATTCCCTTCATGGTGAGGGGGATTTCGGGAGATGAGGGCGTGGGGATGGTGAAACCATCGAACAAATCACCCAATACCGCATCAAGTAGTGATTGATATCCCGGAAGCCCGGCGACCTCGGCGGGTGTTCCGTAGGAGAAACCACCCATGGTCATGGTCAGGTTGACTGTGGGGCTGTTAATGCATCCGGGGAGGAACACGGACGCTGAGAGAAGCACAACGAGCGCAAGGGCCGCGTGGAGGGCGGGGCGTTTGTAGCGTTTCATGGGGAAATCCTTCTTTTTTTGAAACCCTGGATAATCCTACCACATTTTTGGCGACAGCACAAAAAACAGGAGCGGCACAAAAAAAACGCGATTCAATTTTAGAGAATCGCGGTTTCGAATACTAATGGTGCCGGAGAGAGGACTTGAACCTCCACGCCCGTTAGAGCACACGGACCTGAACCGTGCGTGTCTGCCAATTTCACCACTCCGGCATATAAACGAGCGTTGATCATACCGCAAGGGGCCGGAGGAAGTCAATCCGGTTGCGGCGCGGAGTTGGTGGGGGCGTTGACATGGGGGTGCTCCAAGCCTAGAATGAATGTCATGAAATGTCCTGCGGATGGCAAGCCTCTTGTGGCTGTTGAGCATGATTCGGTCGAGGTCGATTGGTGCCCCGGCTGTGATGGTGTTTGGCTTGATGCCGGTGAGATGGAATTGCTGTTCGACGGGCGGGAACGGCTTGTGCAGTGGCTTTCGGGGGAGCTTTCGGCTGTGGCGCGCATGGAGAAGGCGCGTCGGTGTCCGATTTGCGGGGGGAAGATGGACAAGCTGGCAGCTCGGGGTGCGGGGGAGATCGTTTGTGATCGTTGCCCTAAGGGGCATGGCTTGTGGCTGGATCAGGGTGAGTTGGCGGTGCTGCTGGAGCACGGGCATCCGTCGCCGGGTGGCGAGGAGGTGACTGCTTGGCTTCGTGGGCTGTTTGTTGAGTGATTCCACCGAGACGCGGTTTCGGTGGTTAGACGTGTTTGGATGGCGGCGGCGGTTTGCCGCAGGTCGGTTGAGAAAGGAAGAATCCCATGATTATCACCATAGTGATCGCTGTGATCGCGGCCGTTCTGGCGCTCTGGGTGGCCGGGATATTCAATGCGCTGGTTCGGTTGCGCAACGGGGTAAAGAATGCTTGGTCGCAAATTGATGTTCAATTAAAGCGGCGGCATGATCTGATCCCGAATTTGATCGAGACGGCAAAGGGTTACATGCAGCATGAGCGGCAGACGCTTGAGGGGATCACGCAGGCGCGCAATCTCGCGCAGAATGCGCGGGGTGTGGGGGACTCGGCGAAGGCAGAGAGTGGATTGGGGCAGGCGCTGGCTGGCTTTTTTGCGGTGGCGGAGAATTATCCGGACTTGAAGGCAAATCAGAATTTTTTGGCGTTGCAAGAGGAACTGTCTTCGACGGAGAACAAAATCGGTTTTGCGCGGCAGGCGTATAACGATGCGGCGATGCAGCTGAACAACAAGATTGAGATGTTCCCTAGCAATGTGGTGGCCGGGATGTTTCAATTCAAGGCGGCGGAGTTTTTTGAGATTGAGGCTCCTGCTGAGCGGGATGTGCCGAAGGTGAGTTTTTCTTGAGGGCTGGTGAAGGGGTTGGAAGCCTCTTCTACTTTTCGGGTGGTGTTTGATGTTTGAACTGATTCGCTCGAATAAGCGCCGTTCGATGGCGTTGATGTTTTTCATGCTGGCCCTGCTTTTGGCACTGGGGTTTGCGATTGGCGGGGCGATGGTTCCTTCCATTTCGATGCGGACCGGGAATGTGGATGAGATTCTTGACCATGGGCTGATTTTTGATCCCGCGCCGGGTCTGATCGGGATGGGTATTGCGTTTATTATCTGGGCGGTTCAGAGTCTGGTGGCCTATTTTCAGGGTGGCCGCATTTTGTTGAATGTGAGCGGGGCGAAGCCGATCGAGCGGGAGGATCACCCGCAACTTCACAATGTGGTGGAGGAGATGTGCATCGCAGCGGGTTTGTCGAAGGTGCCGCAGATTTATGTGATTGACGACATGGCGATGAACGCCTTTGCGACAGGGCGAGGTCCGGAAAATGCGGCGGTGGCGGTGACGGCGGGTTTGCTGGGGCGTATGAACCGGGATCAATTGCAGGGGGTGGTGGCGCACGAGATCTCGCACATCATGAACCGGGATGTGTTGTTCATGACGATGGCGGGGATCATGGTGGGTACCATCATTATGATTGCCGAGGTTTTTTTGCGCGGATTGCGCTTGGGTGCGGGTCGTTCTTCGCGTTACGGGTCGTCGCGATCGAACAAGGGCGGCGGGCAGATTATTTTGCTGGTCTTGGCGTTGGTGCTGGCGGTGCTGGCACCGATATTGGCGCAGATGTTGTATTTTGCGTGCTCGCGGCGGCGGGAGTACCTGGCGGACGCGGGGGCGGCGGTTTATACCCGGTATCCGGAGGGTCTGGCGTCTGCGCTAGAGGCTATCGGGTCGGATTCGAGTCCGCTGGAGGTTGCGGCGAGGGCGACTGCGCCGATGTATATCGCGAATCCGATGGATGTGCAGAGCCGGTCGGCTTTCAGCCCTTTCGCGACGCATCCGCCGCTTGAGGAGCGGGTGCGTATATTGCGGACGATGGCTGGCGGGGCCTCTTATCGGGATTATCAGGCGGCGTGGAGCAAGGCTGGTGGTCGGGCGCAAATGCCGGCGAGCGCGCTGGCTGCGGGGGCGGTTCCGTTGCGGGCGGCGAATCCGGAGTCCGGGGCGGAGGCTCCGGAACGCAAACGGCAGATGCGGTTGGCGGGTGATCTATTGCGCAAGGTGAACCAGTACATTTTCTTGTCGTGTTTGTGCGGGTTGCGCGTGAAAGTGCCGCCACAGTCCGCTGGACAGACCTTGGCTTGTCCTCGTTGCAAGCGTGCATTGCAGGTGCCGGTGGCGCAGGCTCCGGCAGCAGCAGAAGGTGAAATTCCTTATGCGGTGGCCAAGGAAATGCCGCCACTGGAGATTGTTCATCGGGGGCAATGGATGACGTTCAACTGTTCCTGCGGGGCGCGTCGGGATCTGGCACCGGGGTTTGAGGCGTCGCAGGTACAGTGCACCCAATGCGGACGGGAAATCCAGATTCGTCGCGAGCCGGGCGTCTGAGGGTTCGCGCTTCCTTCCATCCTCTTTCCTTTTGCGGATTCATTCATTGTGGTGTACACTCTGTGCCCTATTGACGGTGCCCTTTGCTTGGGTGCCGGAGAAACAAATACGGGTACGCTAGCGTTTCCTTAATTATCGATACTGCGGCTATGGATGGAGTGCTTTATGTCGAATGATTGCCTGGTGATTGCCGGACGGAGTTTCCGGTCGCGACTGCTGATCGGGACGGGGAAATTTCCGTCGTCCTCTGCTTTGAAGGCGGCTATCGCGGCCTCTGGTGCGGAGATCGTGACGGTGGCCCTGCGGCGGGTGGATCTTTCGCAGGCTGAGCATGATGATCTGTTGTCGGCGGTTGACCCCGCTAAGCAGTTGCTGCTCGTGAACACGTCGGGCGCGCGGGTGGCTGAAGAGGCGGTGCGGCTTGCGCGGCTTGCGCGGGCGTCGGGGTTGGAACCGTGGGTGAAACTTGAGATCACCCCGGAGCCGAGGTATCTGTTACCGGATCCTGTGGAGACGCTGAAGGCGGCGGCGATGCTGGTGAAAGACGGGTTTGTGGTGCTGCCTTACATTCAGGCGGATCCGATCCTGGCGAAGCGTTTGGAAGAGATCGGCACAGCCACGGTGATGCCGCTCGGCGCACCGATTGGCAGCAATCGCGGTCTGCGCACGCGCGACCTGATTCGTATCATCATCGAGCAGTCGCATGTGCCTGTGGTGGTGGATGCGGGACTGGGTGCGCCGTCTCATGCGGCGGAGGCGATGGAGCTGGGTGCGGACGCTGTGCTTGTGAACACGGCCTTGGCCGATGCGCGGGATCATGGGGCCATGGCGCGGGCCTTTGCATTGGCCACGGAGGCGGGGCGCTTGGGGTATCTGGCGGGCCTTGGGCCGCAGCGCAGCACGGCGGAGGCGTCTTCACCACTAACGGGGTTTCTGGATGTGAAAGAGTAGAGTCAAGGCGGTTATGGTGAGTTTTGAAAACGAATTGAAATACTGGACTATGGAGCGGGTTGAGGCACTGATCGCGGGTTGTACATCGACGGATGTGGAACGCGCGGTGTCTCGACCGGATCGCTCTGTGGAGGATTTGGCTGCCTTGTTGTCGCCCTGCGCGTCGTCGCTTCTGGAGCCGATGGCCCGGGAAGCGCAGCGGTTGACGCGTTGGCATTTCGGGCGCACGGTGGGGCTTTATGCGCCGATCTATGTGTCCAATGTGTGTGGCGCGGACTGTGCGTATTGTAACTACGCGGTGCGGACGGGTGGGGGACAAAAACGGGTGACGCTGAATGAAGTGCAAATCCGGCAAGAATGCGCGGCACTTGCGGCGCGTGGTTTTCAGCAGGTGCTGCTGTTGACGGGTGAAGCGCCGGGGAAGGCCTCGGTGGCGTATCTGGCGGAGGCTGTTTCGGTGGCACGCGAGTACTTCGCCTCGGTCTCGGTGGAGATATACGCCTTGGACGGTGAGGGGTATGAGCGCTTGGTGGAGCGTGGTCTGGAAGGGGTGTCGCTGTATATGGAGACCTATGACCGCGAGACCTATGCGCAGGTACACCGTGCCGGTGAAAAAATGAACTATGCGTATCGGCTGGAAGGTATTGAGCGGGCCGGGCGGGCCGGGGTTCGCCGTTTGAGTCTGGGTGTTTTGCTGGGTCTTTTCGATTGGCGCGTGGATGCGTTCTGGCTGGCGTTGCATGCACGGCATGTGCAAAAGGCCTGCTGGCAGAGCGCGGTATCCATTTCCTTTCCGCGGCTGAGGAACACCCCGGAGGGTTTTCAGGCGTTGGCCCCCGTGGGGGACCGCGCGCTGGTGCAGATGATGCTGGCGTTGCGTCTGTTTCTTCCGCAGGCGGGTTTCAACCTTTCCACCCGCGAGGGCGCGGGATTTCGGGATCATCTGCTTCCGCTGGGGGTGACGATGATGAGCGCGGGGTCTTCGACGCGGCCCGGGGGATATTCATTGGACGGGGGAGAGACGCTGGATCAGTTTGCCGTGGAAGATTGCCGCAGCGTGGCGGAGGTCGCGGATTCCATTCGGGGGGCGGGCTACGACCCGGTTTGGAAAGATTTTGACCGGGCCTTTGTGGAGGATGTGGCCGTGATCGGCGGGAAGGGAAGGACATGAACGTTATCATCAATGGCGATGCGCGGGAAGTGGAGACGGGGGTTACCGTAGTCGGTGTGCTGGCGTTGTTCGGACTTGCTCCGGGGATTGTGCTGGTTCAAATCAACGATGAGATTGTGAACCGGACACGATATGCAGAGACCGTTCTGGCCGAGGGGGATCGGGTTGAATTGGTGCGATTTATCGCGGGGGGATGAGGTTGATTTGCCTATGGTAGCACTCGTTGTGAGGGCGAGTGCGTTTCTCTTTCCTTTTCCACACGCTGTGTAGTGCAACGGGCTGTGCCATAGGGTGGAAGGACTATTCACAGGGAGAGGGTGACACTATGGGCGGATGGCTGGAGCGTTTGGTTGGGCGGGTCGGGTCGGGGAAGCGGGAACGGGGGCGCGGTGTGCCGGTGGGGGTGTTTCGCGAGGTGTCGCGTCCAGAGGATGTGACGCGGTATTCGGGGTGGCTGGATTCGTTTGTGCCGCTGCCGAATGTGACGCCGTTTGAGATGCTGCAGGTGTACCGCTTTCTTCGGGATGCGATACCGGACATTTCGGACGCGGTGTGGACCTGGAAGCGGTTGTGTCAGACGGGGTTTGACGTGGAGGTGCTGGAGGCGAGTTCGGCGTCGGCCGAGGGTCGGGCGCGGCGGGTGATTGATGGATTGAACGGGCGGGTGAACGGGGGCGACCGGGGGATGGAGGGGTTGCTGGATATCTTCTACACCTCGCTGTTCACGTATGGAGCGGCGGCGTTGGAGATTGTTCTGTCGCCGAGTCGGGAGTCGATCTGGGATGTGGTGCCGGTGGATGTGTGGACGGTGCGGTTCCGGCGGGAAGGGGGTCGGCTACAAGCTTATCAACTGCATGACGGGGAAGAAATCAAGTTGCCGATGGAGCGGTTCGTGTATGTGGGGCTGGATCGGGATGGCACGAATCCGTATGGGCGCTCGATGCTGCGATCGATACCGTTTGTGGTGAAGGTACAGCAGCGCTTGCTGGAGGATATGGCGAAGGCGACGCATAATGCGGGGTGGTCGAAGTTGCACGTGCAGTATGCGCCGGATGAGCGTTGGCGGGGGGAGAGCCCGGAGCAATACCAAGACCGGATGACGGGGAATCTGGACGCGCTACGTTCCAATCTGAACGGGCTGGAGACGGACCAGAATCTGGTGACGTATGACAATGTAAAGGTGTCGCTGGTGCGGGGTGAGCAGCAGTCTCAGGTTTTTTATGAAAACCACAAGGCTATTGAGGAGCAGGTGATTACGGGGACGCATCTGATGCCGGTGTTGCTGGGGCGCAATTATGGCACGACGGAAACTTACGGGACGGCGCAGTTTGAGATTGTGAACCGGCAGGTGGATGCGGTGAACCAGAGTGTGAAGCGGGTCTTGGAGCGGCTGTACAACTTTGAACTGGCTTTGTTGTGGGGGGAGGCGCGTGCGCGGGTGAAGATGCGGTCGAACCGGACGGTGGATATTCTGAAGGGCGCGCAGGCGCGGGGGAAGGATATTGAGAACGCGATCGCGTTGCGGGATTCGGGGTTTATGAATGAGTCGCAGGCGGCGGCGTGGTTGCATGGGGTTGGGGTGAGTTAGGCGGCCGGGAAAGTGGCGGTCGAGAACCAGGGATAAGGAGAGGGAGCATGGAGTTGGAACCGTTTGTTTTTCGGCATGCGGGGAGTGTGCTGCGGTTTGGACCGGAACTTGGGGTCGCGGAGGATTCGGTGGCCTCGGCGGTGAACGGGTTTTCATTGCGGCCGTTGGAACGGTCGGAGTTTGCGGTGTTCACGATGGACTTGTGTCACAACCAGGTGGACCGTCATTTCAGTCGTTTTCCGGAGGAGGAGTTGGCGAAGATTGACGGGATGGTGCCTGGGCGTCCGTTGATGGAGCGGCATGATTTGCGGGGTACGCTGCCGCGCGGCACTTTCTTCCGTTCGGGGTTGCATCGGGATGGGGAACGGGTGTCGGTGCGACCAGATGTGTATGTGCTGCGAACTCGGGAGAACGCGGATTTTATTTTGAACATCGAGGGCGGGGTGTATCGGGAAACTTCGATCGGTTTTTCGTTTCGCACGCCGGAGTGCTCGGTGTGCGGGAAAGACCTGCGGACCTGCGAGCATGTTCCGGGCCGGTCGTATGGCGGGTCGGTATGTCATTTTGTAATGCGGGAGGTTCTGGAGGTGATTGAGGGCTCGGTGGTTTCCTCGGGCTCGCAGGGGACGGGGTTTGTGCCGTATGCGCAGCGTGCGCTGGAGCCGGAGGACGCATTGGAAGCGGCGCGGAGCCTGTACCACCGGCCCATGGAACTGTGGTCGATGGAATAGGAGGGCATGGCATGCGGGATAATGATTGTCGTTGTGGTTTGGATCGGCTGCACGAGGTGGAGATGCACGGGGTGCGCGAGGACTTGCGGGAGTTGAAGGATCGGGTGCTGGGACTGGAGGTGACGCTGGCGCGGGGTGTGTTGTTGCTGGTTGCGAATCTGGCGGGTGTGATCGTGACTTTGGCACGCGAGCTTTTATAGGAGGACTTCGGATGTTGTGGAAGCTGTGTTGGGAAGACGGGGAATCGGGGTGTGAGGCACCGGAGGACGGGCGACGGTATGTGCTGCACCGTCATCGCGACGAGGGCGGGGCGCACTGGGACTTGCGCCTGGAGCAGGACGGTTATTTGATGGGCTGGCGGATCGAGGGGGAGCGTCTCGACGGCGAGAGCTTGGCGACGGAGAAGGGGCCTCACGCGGTGGGCTGGCTGGAACAGGACGGGGACGCGGTGCGGGAGGATGAGGGGCGCTATGTGTGGTTGCGTCGGGACGGGCATGGCGGGGAACTGGCGTTGCAGGGGCGAACGGGTATACGACGGATTCGGGTGTCGCGTTTTCTGGGTCTCGGCGCGCGGAGTATTGAGGCGTTGTGTGGATGTTTGAAGCAGCACGGAGTCGAGGAAGGTGCGGCGACGGGATTGATCGAAGACGGTGTTCGCGCGCGGCAACGGGCAGTGGCCCGGCTGTGCGGCTTGGGGCGGGAACTGGACGGGCGTGGCTTTGATGAGGGGTTGTGGAAGAGGTCGCTGGAGGGTCTTTCGTTGCGGGAGATTGAGCGGCATCTGGAGCTTTTTGAGACGCGCTTTGATGCGAAGTATCCGCCGCAGCCGGTTTCGCGGCCGGAGGCTTTGCCGGAAGAGCGGGTGGAATGCGGGGAGCGGGTGCTGGCGTTGTTGCGGGGATAGCGGGGGGAGCGGGGAGCGCAGACAGGAATGTCTGCGGCACATGCCTAGAGCGTTGATTCTGAAGGACTTACAACTTTGCTGGACAGATTCTGGGCATAAGATCACGGCACAATCGAGAAGTACCGGACTGCCGCCTCGCTGCTGACGAGAGCGCGATAGTGCCGGAAGAGCATCTGTTGGTCCCTGCGGTGACCAAGTTCGTGAGCCGTCTTACTCGCGTCCTTGTGCAGCGCGAGATGGTACGAAGCGAAGCTATGACGCATAACGTCACGAGGCCAAGGGTTTACTCCAGATGCTTTTGACACAATGGTCAGAGTCGCCTGAGCCTTTATTATTCCACCCGGGCAAACCTCTCCCTGAATCGGGTAGCGAGAGAGCCACTCGTTCGCGTTGTCGGTCAGAGTCACAAAGCGGCTTTCCCTGGTCTTCGCTCTTGAGCTTCCCACGAACACATGGCCTTCTTCACGGGTCAGGCAATCGGAATCGAGTAGGCTCAATTCAGTGGGCCGTATACCGCAAAACAATCCCAAGGTGAAGTACGGAACGTAGCTTGCATCAATCTCTGAAGCCGCCGACAGGATTGCTTTCGCCTGTTCCGGAGTCACGGTCGAGGGTTCCTCACTGTCAACCTTTGGGGCGACAACCTGTTCGACCACATTCTCCGAAATGTAGCCGCGCTTTTTGGCCCAGTTGAAAAGCGCACCCCAGTCTGACCGGAAGTTCTTGACTGATTTTGATCCGATCCCTTCAACGCGAATCACTTCGTTGATATCGTCCAGCGTGATGGACTCCATCGTTTTCGTTCCAAGGTTTTTCGCCAGACGAAGAACGTGCTGACGGCTTCCTCTCAGCGATTGTTCGCGGAGGCCCAAGGAATATTTATGTTCAAAATATTCCTCGATGGCATCGTTCAGAATGATTCGCTTGTTGGGCAAGCGTTCCATGAAAAATTTCCCCACTTCCGCAAGCGTGTACTCTGCGGGAATCAACCTCCTCATGGCCACTGCATCCCGATAATCAATCGGGCCGAGTGAATCAACCCCGTTCATCGAGGCGATCTGAGTGGTATCGATCCAAGACTTTGCTTCTTCGATGCGCTTGAAGGTCTGGCGCACCCTTTCGGAATCGGAATTGATTTCAGCGCGGAATGTGCCGTATTCCGTCAGCCTTATAATCCCTCCTCCGTACTGCGTTATTCTCGACTTTGCTTTTCTCATGGTCTCTCCTTTTTGTTGTTTGCTTTGCGCGAGTTACTCGTGGCACGAGACCCGCACTTAATTGTGCAAATTAACGATTGTGCTTCTGAGTTGAGAACTTTTTTCTTTTTGCTTTCGCCACACGAACGGCTTGGTTGTTTCGCTGCACGCTTCGAGATAGGCCTCGATAGCGGTTCGCAATTGGGCATTGTTCTTGAAATCTGCACCACGCAGGGCTTTGCGCGAAAAGATGGCAAACCAGATATCGACTGTGTTCAGCCAACTTGCTGATGTCGGCGTGAAGTGGAAATGCACGTTGGGGTGTTTTCTGATGCATTCGTTGTTTTTCTTTTGGATTCTGCGGTTATCGGCGATAACGTGTATTTCGTTATCCTCGGGATAATCCTCCAGCAGTTCCTCCATAAAGGCCATAAACTCGACTCGGCGCTTCTGCTCCGTCTCTTTGCCCCGCGCGCTTCCTGCAGCCCCTTGGAGTGCGGCAAACAAGTTCAAGGTGCCATGGTGCTTATAGGTGTTCTTATATCCCCGGGCGACCTTGCCGTCCGTCGTCTGCACATAACCCGTACTGCGTTCCAGTGCCTGGATGCCTGGCTTCTCGACAACACAAATAACGAGCGCATTTTCGGGCGGACTCAAGTAGAGGCCGACAATATCTGCTGCCTTGGCCACGAACTCAGGATCGGTGCTTATGGACCAACTGCGCTGGCGGCTGAGACAAATCCGCTCTTTCCGGAGCAGACGCCATACCGCATCGTCTGATACCTTGAGCCGCTTGGCCACCGAAGGACCATCCCAGCAATCCTGCCCTTTCGGTGGCGGTGTCTCCAATAGCTCCAGCACTTGCCTGCGGAATTCCGCGCCATACAACGCTGGTTTGCCGGAACGCGGAAGATCCCTCAATCCCGCAATGCCATACTGCATAAAGCGCTTTCGCCAAACGATGACGGTATTCGGGCGCACCCCCATCTCGGACGCAATCCGGACCATGGGTTTCCCATCAAGACACCCCAATACCATTTTCGCCCGCTCGACGATACGGGCATCCTCGGTTTGGCTTGAAGCCAAATCCACAATTTCCGCCCTCTGTTGCTCGCTGCATACTAAAATTGGTGCACTCTTGGACATAGGCTGTACCTCCCATCCGTGAGTATACCATATATCGTTAAATTATGCAAGTAAGAACTTTCGCCCCGCTCGTTGGTAGTCAATAAAACACGCAGTCCAAAAAATGGGGCGAAATCCGGCAAGGTTTAACCGCTTCTCCAAGACCGGTGACGGATTGCTGTTCGAGGTATTCAGATGACACTAGAGTGCCCAAAAATACAATAGAAATAATACTAAGAAACAATAATGCAAACAATGCTTTAGATCCTGAATGGAGGAGGAAGGGAGATAAATTCCTCTGGAGGCCCCAGGGAAAATAGCCTGACAAACATCAGGAATAGTTACATAATAAGTCCAGTGGGTGCTGCACTTTTAGACCGCCACCTACGCACTTCTCGAGCTCCGCAGGGAACCGTTTAAAAAGACAGGACTTTGGGCCATTTTCAAGATACCCACAGACACAAACCGACGTATTGTCACTAATACCGATGTATTGATAAACAGATTCAAACCGACGTAAAGTGACGTATTGTCGCATTGAATAAATCGTGAACAGCGTGACCCAAGTGCCACTTTTGCCTTTTTGGTCACTCTGTTCAGAGGCTGTAAGTCCTTACCGGACTAGGGGTTATTGATTGTACCATCAATTGTAGAACACAAATCACGATATGGATTGTATAAGGGGAGCTAACGCCTCCCCCATTATCCAACCTCTCTTGGTTATACGCTGACGCTAACCAGAGGGCAAGTCCATTCGTGACTGATGTCCTAGTGTTCCGCGCAGAGGAGCAGGTCAGGATTAGGGCTTAGGATAAAGGCTCTTAGGATACAGGCTAAAAGGGTGACCTGCGCCCGAGAGCCGCTGGAAGGATTCAGGGGGAAAGATACCGAGGACAAGATGCCGGAAGCCTTGTGGGGCATTGTGGGAGGTTTTCTCCGGCAGAAACCTTCGGGCATCTTGGTGCCGGAAGATGGTCGGGGTACTCGGCACCAGAATCAACGGACGTTATCTCCGGATGTAGATAACGTAGATAACCAAAAGTCTCATTATTGAGACAAACAGGCAAAACATGGTGGCGAAGAAAAGGGAGGGGGGACAAACTGCCGAATAGACCTTGGCCTACTGTTCCATTTTGGAACACCTTGCGGCTTGGGTTTGGGACTGTTTCATTATGAAACACCTTGGGACTACATGGCCTTGGGGGCAGCACGTTAACCTTGATATACGTCCAGAATTCGTCCAGATAAGTCATAAGTCCAATGATATCAGCGCACAAAGGATGATGCCGAGACATCCCGACCCCTTTGGATGGACGGCGGACAGCCTGCTTCGTAGAGGGAGGGCATAGCGCGAGGGCAGGGTTCGATGCATTAGAGGGGAGACGGGGGGGGCAGGGGGGAACGCTTCACCCACACGCCATCGCTACCCACACCCGCACACAGCCATATCTAACCGTTCACTTTTGTGAACGATTCCGCTAGACAAACCCAAATTTTTTTGCTATTTTACGACCGATGAAAACCGACACAAACAAACACGACAATCTTCCTTCCAAGCTTGAGAAGAAGACGGCGAAACTGTCGGTCATGGGTGATGGCTCCTTGGATACGGTTTCTGAGTCTATTGCGGCTCTCCACCTTGCTGGCGAGAAGCAGACTGATATTTCCTTTAAGACGGGAGTCCCTTATTTGGTTGTTGGCAAGCGCATCCGTCATCCGTTGATGCAGCGCAGGCTTGCTGTTCTTGCGGAAATCCGCAACAAGAGCATGGAAAGCATCCAGGTCAAGGTTGGCAATCGTTTGGCTGAGTTTGCTCCCAAGGCTTTGGACATTACCGAGAAGCATTTCAAGCAATCTGAATCTGGCGAATTGAATTTTACTCAAGAGCGGTCTTTGGTGAACGACACCTTGGATCGCACTGGGTATCCCCGCCAAACGTCCCAGAAGGTTCAGCACACCCACAATCAGACCTTTGACTTGGCTGGTATCCAGAAGTTGACTGAGATGGGAAAAACGCTTCTTACGACTGGGGCATTAGCTGGGATTGATTTCCTATCGGTTGGAAAACAGATACGGGGTGACGTCATTGACGTCCCTTCCGAGGAGATGAGTTATGGCTGATATTTTTATTCGCGGTACGGTTCAGCGGTTTATTCGGTTGGTTAGTACGGACGAGGCTCAGACGCTTGATATGTCGGCTGATTTCCCTGAGCCTGTGGACGGGATTCACATTGAGTGTGAGGGTCATCCGGTTCGGATAGGTGGTGGTATGGACGGCACGGTTCCGACACAGGGGGCGGATGGGGTTGGGATTCTTTTGGTTCCTGGCCAGATTTTCCAAATGAGTAGTCGCGGGAATTTGTCTCGCTTGCAATATATCAGTGAAACCGCAGTGACTCCAGGGATTCTCCAAGTTGCTGTAATCGTGGAAGGGTACGGACATGGCTAAAGGCAAAGATAATTGTAAGGGTGGTGGCTGCAAGGGTGGTAAGTCCGGTAAGGGCGGCAAGGGCTGCTAAATGGGAATATCCCAAACCAGTGGAACGGCCTACGAGATTTTGGCTGAGATTAACGGGAAGTTGACTCAGCTCCTTGCAGGCCCTAGTACGATTGACCGCTACGCCCCAAGTCAGGCGATAGTGGATCAGCCGTGCTTTTTCAATTTGATTTTCAATGAGTTGGACGGAAGTCCGGTTTTGGCGGCGAACATAACGCCAGGCACGATTACGGTCAAGCGGGTTCGTGCTGGTGTTGAGATTCAGATTGTTACGAACGCGCCGAATGAGGCCCGTGACGGCAGGACGGCATACGATTATTCGTTTCCTGCCGCTGACTGGATACTTGGTGACGCTTACACAGTAACGTGGCGCAATGTTTCGTATACGGACGGGGGTCACACCTACACGTTTGGGGATATCTGGGCTTCGGGTCGTATCACGACAGAGCTTGACGTTATGTCGAATGTTGCGGTCATCAAGGATAACGTCCTGAACGCCACCCACGGCTTGAGCGCGATTCATTCTGATATTGCTGCACTTGGTACGCCTACTGCTGCAGCAGAGACTCAATTGAGTTGGGTCAACCTGATCAATGATCCCTTCTTCCTGAAGGGTTCGTCTCCTTGGTTCATGGCTGTCAACAGTGGGGCTACCCCTACATTGAGTTGGGATACGAGCAGGTGGCGCAGTTACAGCCACTCGTTGAAGGTGACCAACACCGGCGCAACGACCTACCAGCGGGCTATGGTTCAGTTG
>CAIZGN010000044.1 GCA_903932505.1 Candidatus Hydrogenedentota bacterium | reverse complement strand
AGGGGCGGCCCGACCCAGTTCCCCGATTCTAGGTAATTTCCAATCGATGGATCAACTTTTTCCAATAAACGACGTGGAAGTGCCGCGTATCTGGCAATAGATTGCCAGATAGGAGTGGGCGCGTTTCGTTACGCGAGGGTTAATGTAAATTTGAAGCGGGCGTCTTCCTCATACCATGAGCGGAAATTGGTACCCCAGACATTGTTGTAGAGGCAGAAATGAACGCCACCGCTCATGTCCGGTTTTTCGTGGTCGAATTGCAGCAGGGCGGGTTTTCCTGGCGCGCATAGGGGAGCCGATGGACTGTCAATGTGAAGGGTTCCGCGTGACGTTGTGTGTGTGACTCCGGGCTGAACCGCGTGCAGATGCTGGTTGCCTCCTTCGATGACCTCCATCGGCGAGACCGCTCGACACATCTTGAAAAAAGTCCAGGAACCCTCGGATCCTTGGGTTGGGACGAAGGATAACCAGAGTGCCTCGCCGGTGCGCACGGCATCCTTGTTGCGCCAGAGAAATTCGATATCGAGTTGATTGGGGCGGGTCGCATTTTGGCTGCATACCAGATAGAAGGTTAGGGGGCAGCCGTAGGTCTCGCAGGCAGCCTTCGGTCCACGCAGGGTAAGCGTCACTGCAGGGGATTCGGCCGTTCCGGATTCGAAGATGGCATCGAGGGTGGGGTTCCAGGATTCGTGTCGGGGAACCGCGCGGGTATATGGCGTCTTGGCCTCGGGCACGCAGACCTTGCCCAAGTCGCGCCGTGCCCAGTCGACCTCCTGGGTTGCATAATCGTGAAAGAAACGCTCGAAGGCCTCGAAGGGAAAGACCTCGTAACGGAAGAGGGCCAGCGGATTTGTGGGGCTTGCCAGAAGCGTCTTGCTTTCCTTGTGCTCCAGGTATTCAATGGCACCGTTGGTTCCGAAGCGCATCTTAAAGCCGGGGCCATCGAATACTTTTTGGGGATCGTCGACACGGCGCAAGGTGCCGAGATTCGGGGTTTCGCCTTGCAGGCGCGATAGATCGACAGCTGCCGTCGCTTCATCGAATAGCGGGGTGTCCTTCAAGCAGGCTATTGCCTGTGCCACGTTGGCGCGTTTATCTGCCCAAGACTGTTCAAGTTTTCGGTAGTTCTCGTTGCCTCGCACGGCCCGGAAAGATGCTTTGTCCCAGTTGGTGAAATCTTTGAGGAAGGTTTTTTCATCGAGCCCCCAAGTGTGTTCTGGCGCGAGTAGCAAGCGGCGTTGGAAAGCGTCGAAGGTGGCCTGTTGCGGCGCGGTCCAAGTATCTCGGTTGCGCGCGGAGGCGCGAAGGCAGACTTCGCGATAGGCGTGAATGAGGTGCGGATCGCTGCCGACCCCGTGAATCCAAGTGTCGCCAAATTCTTGTGTCACCACCGGCAGCCGGCTCCGGTGCGCGGCAAGGTCGGCCGCGAAATCGTCCAGTCGGGCGGGTAGGAGCGTTGCGCCGGGAAAACGTTTCGCGAGCGAGGCGTAGAGATTGGCAATGTCTTTTGGGGTCTGCGGGCCCTGATTGTCGCCCGTCATCGCGATAAAGAGGGCCGAGTCCATTCCCTCGAAGACCGTAAGATCGCCGTAGCTACCCTTCGAATAGGCCATATCGACGCCCGCGCCCGAGGCTTCATCGAGCCATCGGAAAACAGCGGGTACCACGGGCGCGGTGGAGGCTGGATTGACCCCGATATGCAGAAACTCGACACCGGCTTCCTGTAAGAGTGGCACGATGGCCCGGGTGTGGCTGGGGACGTCCGTCATTTTCCCAGCGATGGTGCGTTTCCCAAAACGCGCGTCGAGTTTTCGGGACAGACCCAATCCAGCGCGGAAATGGTCGGGATCCAGCAGTTCAGAATGGAGCGTCGCAGGCAGGGCGTGCCAAGCGACATCACCCGTGGCAATCGCCTCTTCCATCTGTTTGCGTGCTTGGGCATCGGCCCGCTCCAGGAATTCCCATACCAACCATGAACCTGTGGTCCAGATCATCCCGGGCGTGTCTTTTCTTGTTCGTAATTCTGCGGCGAGCGCCATTGCCTTGGGGATGAAATGTTCGATGTAGCGGTCGATGACCTTTGGGGCGAAGTCGGTGAAACCGATGTCCAGATGCGTTTTGAAGACGACGTAGAGTTTCCGGGGGGATGGGGGTGGGGATTGCGCCATGGTGTTGTTTGAGGCGAGGGTAGCAAGGGCGGCGACGTGTGCGGCGTGTTTCATGAATTCGCGCCGGTGTAGAGGTTGCATGGGGGCATCTCCTGGTTGTCCGCGAAAATGTGCGCGGATGGATTTGGATCGTGTGAACGATTGTTGCAGAAACGGGTGGAAGGCTCAAGTAGGGTTTTGTTTCGCCCCTTTGGGGCTTTGGGGTGGATGCCTTTGGTTTGCAGGCAAGATGCCTGCGTTAAGGGGGTGGCTGTTGTGTGATAGCATGAGGAATGGTCGCTGAGGATGTTGGCGATCCCTTTGGTGTTGAAAAGGAAATTGGTTTATGGCTGGAAGATTGTTTTGTGTGCTTTTGTTCCTTGCGGGGGCGCAGGCTGATGTGGTGGTGTTGCCGCAGGCGGTGATTGATGGTTCGGCATTGCCGGAGGGGCTCAATAATGCTGACTTTGAGCGTGGGGGTGAGGGTTGGTCGGGGTGGATGGCGGGGTTTGAATCTTTGGGTCAGGGTGGGCGCAATGGAACGCAGGGGGTGCGTTGTGCTGCGGAAAACACGGATCAGCAACATGGGGTGATGCAGCTGGTCATGCTGAATCAGGCTGTGCCCCGGCCTGTGGTGGTCACGGGATGGAGTCGGGCCGAGGCTGTGGACGGGATGAGTGACAACGGGTATTCAATTTATCTCGACGTGAATTTTCAGGACGGCGGGCATTTGTGGGGACAAACGGCGTGTTTTTCGGTGGGGAGTCATGATTGGGAAAAGCGCCGTTTTTTGCTGGCCCCGGAAAAGGCCATCCAGTCGCTTTCGGTGATTGGACTCTTTCGAGGGCACAACGGTACGGTCTACTTCGATGATTTTTCCTGCATGCAAATGGGGGAAGGGCAGGGGATCTTTGAGGGGGTGCCGGTGGGTGAATTGAATCGGATCGCGGGGGCGGAAGGGCCGAAGATGCCTGTAGAAGCCGGGGGCCTTGGGCTGTCGGTTGATCAGGGCAGTGGGGGACTGTCGGCTTTGTCACTGAACGGGGCATCGCTGGGGGAGGGGGGTGTGCCGATATTTGTCCGGGATGTCGGGAGCGATGGCGGTTTTGTGGCTCCTGCATGGACGGTCGCCAGCAACCCTGGCGGTGTTACGCTGACGGGGGAATCTCTTCTGCTTCAATTGTCGCTCTCGGTATCCATTACGGCGCGGGACGGGATGATTGACTTTGCGGGCACTGTGCGCGATCGGAGTGGTGTGGATCGTACCGTGACGGTCTATATTCCACTGCCGGTGTCCGGCGCATGGCGTTGGTGGCAGGATATGCGCCGCGACCTTCCTGCGCAGGGCTTGTGTATGAACGCTTTTCGGACGGGTGTCGGTGCCACCGGCTTGCGGTCCTCCTATCCGCTCTCCGTGCTGACAGGTGAGCGGGGTGGTCTCACCCTGGCCACGCCGATTGATGAACCGCGCCATCACCGGCTTGTGTATGATGCCGAACGTGGGCTGTTCTTCGCGGCTTTTGATTTTGGTCTTAGCGCAGACACCAAACGAAGCCCCGGCGCGGCTTCTTTTCATGCGATGCTGTTCTCGAGTCCTGCTGCCGAGGGTTTTCGCGGGGCGCTGCAACGATATTACGGAATCTTTCCGGCTGCCTTTGAAAAGCGCGTTCCCCGGGAGGGGCTGTGGATGGCGTTTACGGACATTTCCACGCTGCCCCAAGCCGAGGATTTCGGTTTTGCGTTTCAAGAAGGGGGTAGCAATATTGCGTGGGACGAGGCGCATGGCATTCTGAGCTTCCCGTATACCGAGCCGATGACGACCTGGTTGAAGCTGGCACCGGAGGTGCCGCGCACCTATGACGGCGCTGTCCAATACCTGCACGGGTTGATGCAGAAGCCCGAAGATCCCATGCATGACAGCGCACAGGTCATCGCGCTGTCGAGTGTGCATGATGGCGACGGGAAAAGCATTCTATCCGTGGTCAATGCACCTTGGTGCGATGGGTGTGTGTTTGCGTTGAATGCGGATCCGACGTTGCCGATGACGGCAGCGTGCCCGGTGAACCGGGGGCAGTCCGAGATACGGCGTTTTGAGAAAGAAGTCACGGAGAGCAAGGACGGCGCGTATGCGGACGGGGCGTATATTGATTCCTATGAATTCTGGGCGAACAGTTTGGATTATCGCCGGGAGCATTGGGCGGGTACAGAGATTCCGCTGGTTTTTGATGCGCAAACCCGCCGGGCGGGGATGCTTACGGTGTTTTCAACGTTCGCCTTTCAACGTGAACTGGCGAAAAGCATGCATGGGCGTGGCAAGTTCATGATGGCCAACGGGGTGTTTGCGCAATACGATATCCCCGCTGCGTATCTTGATGTGCTGGGCACGGAAACCAATTGGATGCCGGGCGGGGTCTGGCAGCCGATGAGCGATGCCGAATTGTGTTTCCGCCGGGCACTGAGTTTTCAGAAGCCGTATTGTTTTCTCATGAACACGCATTATGCGGATTTTACGCTGGAACTCACTGAACGCTACATGCAGCGTGCGCTGGCGTATGGTATGTTTCCGGGATTTTTCTCGGAAAACGCTTCGACGGACTGCTACTTTGCAAATCCGAAGTATTATGAACCCGCCCGGCCTCTTTTCAAGAAGTACCTGCCACTGATTCAGACGATCGCCAAGGCCGGATGGCAGCCGGTGACGCATGCTACGACCGATGATCACAGCGTGTATGTGGAACGGTTTGGGACGCCTGAATCGGGGACCGTTTACTTTACCTTGTTGAATGACTCCAAGGAATCGCGTACGGTGCATTGTGCCGTGGATTGCGCTGGGTTGGGTTGGAGTCCGGAGAGCATCGTGCTGCGCGAGCTTATCGCCGACCAGGTATGGCATTGGGAGCAGCCCGGGACGTGTGTCGTGAACCTTGCCCCGGAACAGGCGGCTTTGTTGCGGGTTGGGGTTGCTGTGCAGTAAGGCATCATAAGATTGCTCGCGGGGCTCGAAATGATACCGCTCTATTTTTCTGATTTGGGTCGTACAATGTATTGTTGCTACACTGCCATATACTCGTAAGGAATTTCTGTTATGTCGTCCCATGATCTGTGTGCACTTTCTTGGTCTCTTGAGGGTTGGCGTCCTTTTTCGTGGATGCTGGGCAAGTCTATGGAAACGGGCGGCGTATTAACTGCCGACCTCGGGCCGTATCCCGTGCAGTGGCCGGGTACGGTGCAGAAGGCGTTGCGTGAGGTCGGGGTACTACCGGATTGGCAGGTGGGGGTGAACTCCCGGCTTTGTGAATGGGTGGAACACCGGCATTGGCTGGCGGAGACCACCATCCCCGCCGGATGGGTTTCGCCGGGGAGTCCTGTGGTGCTTGCGGCGGAGAGTCTGGATTATTCGGGATGGATTCTGGTGGATTGTGTGCGCGTGGCTAGGTTTGAATGTGCCGCCTTGTTGCCGCAGCGAATTGACTTATCGGGGGCCTTGGGCGATGGGCTTGCGCATCGGCTGGGCATTGTCTTTGAGGAGCCGCCACGCGAGCAGGGGCAGATCGGTTTTACCTCGGCATCGCGCCATTTCAAACCCCGTTACAATTACAGTTGGGACTGGTGTCCCCGCCTTGTGCCCATCGGTGTGTGGGGACGATTGGAACTGCTGACGGATGATTCCGCAGAAGTGTGTGTGCGACGGGTGGAGACCGCTTATGATCACGAGCGGAAATCGGGTTCTGTGACGGTATCCTTTACGGGGAGTGTTGAGGTTGATTCCTGGCAGGTGCGAGTCTTGGACGGTGATTCGGAGATTGGGTGTACTGAAGCCTTTGGCGCGCAATCCAAGGTGACTGTGAACCAGATGGAGGTGGAGGCCTGGTGGCCGAATGGATTGGGTGAGGCCAAAACCTATACCGTTGAAATCACCGCTTTCGTCGAAGAACGGCGGGTTTTTCGCGAAACGCGGCGCGTGGGTTTTCGTGAGATCGCGTGGCGGGCCTGCGAGGGAGCCCCCGCCGATGCTGAACCCTGGATTTGCATAGTGAACGGGACGCCGGTGTTCTTACAGGGGGTGAATTGGACGCCGCTCAAGACCAACTATCAGGATGTTTCGACAGCGGATTACGAGAAGCGCATCCGCCTCTACAAGGATATGGGCTGTACTTTGCTTCGCGTGTGGGGGGGCGCGATGCTCGAGAGTGAGACCTTTTACGAGCTTTGTGATGAGGCGGGGCTTCTGGTGTGGCAGGAGTTTCCGCTGTCTTCTTCAGGCGTGGAAAATACACCGCCGGATGCGACTTTGGTGCTTGATGCGATGGAGGCGATTGCTCGATCCTATGTGCGGCGACGGGCACATCATCCGTCTTTGTTATTATGGTGCGGAGGCAATGAACTTTATTATGGCGTGTCCGAGGTGCATCCCCCTTGTCAGCACCCCATAGACCGAGAGCATCCTTGTATCGCGTTGCTGGAACGCATTATCAGTGAAGAAGATCCCGGGCGCCGATTTGTGTCCGCTTCGCCCAGCGGTCCGGTCGATTATGCCTTGGTCACGAACTACGGGCAGGAAATTCACCACGATGTGCATGGCCCGTGGGGGCAGGGTCGCGAGCCGGATCTGGACAAGTGGCGCGAGTATTGGAAAGAGGATGATGCGTTGCTGCGGTCTGAGGTGGGTATGCCGGGGGCCATGGATGCGGTGTTGATCACCAAGTATGCTGGTGGCATGGATTGCTGGCCACCTGAGGGTGAATTCTGGATGCACACGGCGGCATGGTGGACCCAATGGGGCGCTTCCGTGAAGGCCGTCGTGGCGGGCTTGGAAGGCGAAGCGGCTCTTCGTGCCTATGTCGAATACACCCAAGGTATACAGGCGGAGGCCTATGCGCTGGCGGCGCGCACCTGCAAGGCGCGGTTTCCCCGATGTGGCGGATTCCTGCTGTGGATGGGGCACGATTGCCATCCCTGCCCGGCCAATAATTCGATCATCGATGTCGAGGGAAATCCAAAGCCGGCGTGGGAGGCGTTGCGGAAGGCATTTTGCGGCTAGCGATTGGTGCGGGTGTTCGGAGCCTGATAACTATGCTGGCGGATGAGAACGTTGAGGTCGTGATGGTTGCGTCAAATGGACATACATCCTTTCCCAAACGGTTATAAGGGAAAAACAAACGGCGTCAGGAAATTGTCTAAACGACCCTTAGCTTGTGGCGAGTATGATACCGTACGCAATTCTTCCCTGCGCAAATGATGACGGTCACGCATGTCCCGCTTCGTCCCTTCCAGATTAGGCAAGCCTATGGAGACCTTTCGTTGTGGTAGCTCTTTCCTAAACCGACTTAAATCAGCTGTTCCAATTCCACCACCAATTCTTCGAAGCGCTTCATGGCGAGTTCGACTGGCTTGGGGGTTCTAAGATCTACACCGGCATCGCGGAGTTGATCCAGGGGGAATTTCGCGCCGCCGCTTTGCAGGAAGCGCAGATAACGGTCTCTTTCGGTGCGTCCACCTTGGAGTACTTGTTGGGACAGGGCGATGGCGGCGGAAATGCCGGTGGCGTACTTGTAGACGTAGAATGCGCCGTAGAAGTGGGGGATGCGAAGACCTTCCAGGTCGAGCACATCGTCGATGACGAAATTGGGGCCAAAATAGCACTCGATGAGACTGCGGTATTCGGCACGCAGGACGTCGAGGGTGAGCGGTTGCCCCGCCTCGGCCAATGTGTGGATCTTTTTTTCGAATTCGGCAAACATGGTCTGCCGGATGAGTGTGCCCCGGATTTCCTCGATTTCCTTGTTGATCAGGGAGGCGCGTTCGGCCTTGGTCTTGGCCTGTTGCATCATCCAGTGCCCGAGCAGCTGTTCGTTGAAGGTGGAGGCGACTTCGGCCACGAATATAGTGTAGTGGGCGTATTGATAGGGTTGGCTGCGGCGGCTGTGGTGGGAGTGCATTGAATGTCCCGCTTCATGGGCGAGGGTGAAGACGCCATCGAGCACGTCTTCCTTGTAGTTCATCATGATGTAGGGCGGGCTGTCGTAGCAGCCGTAGGAATACGCGCCGCTGCGCTTGCCCTGATTTTCGTAACGGTCGACCCAGCGGTGTTCGAGCAGACCCGCGCGGAGGGTTTTCACATACTCGTCGCCGAGTGGCGCGACGGCGGCTGCAATCTGATCCACGGCTTGCGCATAGGGAATGTGAACCTTTGGGGTTTTGACCATGGGGACGTAGACATCGCAGGCGCGGAGATCTTTCAGGCGGAGGGCGCGTTTGCGGAGGTCGAGATAGCGGTACAGGGTGCCTAGGTGCGCGTGGACTGTTTCGATGAGCTGGTCGTAGACTTCGACGGGCACTTTGTCGGAGAAAAGGGCGGCCTCGAGGGCGCTGGGATGGTTTCGGACCTTTGCGTGATAGACGTCCTGTAAGACGGAGGTGCTCAGGGTGGCCGCGAGGGTGTGGGCGTGCGCGTCGTATTGCGCGTAGAACTTCTTGAAGGCTTCCTGACGCACGGAACGCTTGGGTGAATCCAATAAGCTGCGGAAGGAACTTTGGCTCAACTCGACCTCTTGCCCGTTTTCATCCTTCACGAATCCGAATTTGAGGTCGGCATCGTTGAGTTGACCGAAAATTTTTCCGGGGCCGCCGGCGACCTCGCCTTGCATGGCGAGGATGCGCTCCTCTTCCTTTGAGAGGATGTAGGGGCGGTAGCGCAGGAGTTTTTCGAGGCTGAAGCGATAGGGAGCGAGGATTTCGCTTTTGAGATAAGCGCGGATGGTGTCTCGGGGGATGGCTTGGATTTCCGGGGCGATGAACGAGGCGATTTCCCCCGCGTGCGTGGCCACATGGGCAAAGCGTGCCAGCATGCCCTGGTAGGTGCTGTCCGCGACATTCTCTGATGATTTCAGATAGGCGTAAACGCCCAGTCGCTCGCCTAGGCGCTCGATCTCGGCCTCAAAATCGTAGCAGGCCCGCAAAACTTTTGGAGACCGTCCAAGACGTCCGCGAAACGCTTCAAAACCGGGGACTTTTTTCTCGAATTGGCGGAAGGCACGCTCCCACGCGGCGTTGGAGGCGAACAAGGGGTTGAGATTCCAAGTGTCGTCCTGTGCGATTTGTTCCCGGCCCGGAATGCGTTTTGTCTTAGCCATGAATAACCTTTCCTCGGCCTCAGCGGCCGGTTCGTATTTTCTGAGGTCGTTCATGAGAACATATTTGCGGCGGTCGCTTCAATTTCAGCGGAGGGAAGAACCGACTCAGTCTTGCCGGGAATGCGTTTTGAGGAAATCCCAAATCACCTTGGACGCATTGATATCCTGGCTCGTGGTACCGACCAGAAACTTGAGCGAGTCGTCTGTACTGCCGGGCCAAGTGTGCCCGCCACCATTGATACCATAGAGAATCACTTCGGCTCCTTCGGGTTGGGCGGCATAGTGGCGTTCGAAAACGGTGGTGCCGTCATCGGACGAGGTGTCGGGCAGATTCGTCTCTACGGGGGATGGATTCGCGTTGTTTTGCGCCACCCAGAAGGCCACGGTGTCCGCTGCACTTTGGTAGGTGTGTTTGCGGAAGGGGCCTTCATTTACGGTGCCGCCTTCCCACGGGAAAAAGGGATCAGCCACTCCTTGGATCATCAGGAAGGGGAGAGGTTTTGCGGGATCTTCGCGGTCCTGCCAGCCGGTGGGGAGCGTGATCATGACGGCTGCTGCTGCGGCGAGTTTGTCGGTCAATTCACAGGCGACACGGTGCGTCATGAGTCCGCCGCTAGAGGCACCGGCCACATAAACTCGATCGGGGTCGGCGTTGTGTTTTTCAATCAAATAATCGATCAGCGCGGAAACAAAGGCCACGTCATCAGCCGGGGCACCCAAGAGGCTCGAAGGAGAGGCCGGGTTGGCGTTCCACACCCGTTGACGGCCATCGGGATAGGCCACAATGAAACCCTCGGAATCCGCCACACTGCTGAAACCGGTGAGCTGCTCCATGGAGCGACCGGTGCCGGTGAAGGGGTGCAGCACGATGAGGAGCGGGCGCTTCACCCCTAAGTTGGAAGCCATCGGTACATGCACCAGAAAAGTTCGTCGTGCCCCTTCTACCCGCAGGCTGTCCGCCACGGTCCCCTCGGAGGGGCGTGGGCAGGATGTGCAGAGCAGACACAGGGGAATCACCAGCGCGGCAGCAAGAATCGAGTTTCTATATCGCATCAATGAACCTCCAATCGAGGGAAATTATAACAGAAACCTTAAGTAATAATAGTGACCCAAATGGGGATTGACAAATAGTCAATTTGGGAGTACTCTGGAGGTATGTTTTGCTTGTGCGTTGTGGCTCTTGAAGAACATAGGGGTTACAGGGACGGGGAAAGCAATCGTCCGTGTGTTGCGGCACGATAAAGAACTGGAATCCGTTAATCATTGAGAGGACTAGAAGACCATGCGAAGGAAAGGGTTTACCCTGATTGAACTGCTTGTGGTAATTGCCATCATTGGTATTCTTGCGGCGATCTTGCTGCCTGCGTTGGCCCGTGCTCGTGAATCCGCGCGGCGGTCGAGTTGCCAGAACAACCTCAAGCAATGGGGGTTGATCATGAAGATGTACTCGGGCGAATCGAGCGGCGGGCAATTCCCGGATGTGGAGCCCGACTGGTTCAGCTTTGCGAGTAATCCATCTGGAGACACGATGTGGCCCAAAGCCGGGCCTGACGGGAAAGTTCTGTATCCGGAATACCTTACCGACTGGAAGCTCGCCTTCTGCCCTTCGGCGGTCACCCGCACGGGTTGGGGCTGGAATTTGCCCATTCCGACTGATGCAACCGCCATGAAGTGCAGCCCGGATCAGGACACGCTGATGTATGCGCCGGATTGCGCGACACAACAACCTATGTTCCTGCTGTGGTTCATTTCTTACCACTATCAATCCAAGTTGATCGATCCGCAGTGGACCACCGACATTCCTTGGTTGACCGATTTCCTCCGCCCTTGGTACGACGATGACATCGGCGATGGCTCGACCCTTGTGATGAACATGTACGGCAAGGATGTCACACTCGACGGGCGCACCATGTACCAGCTCAAAGAAGGCGTCGAGCGCTTCCTCATTACCGACATCAACAATCCCGCGTCCTCGGCGGTATCCCAAAGCAACGTGCCCATCATGTGGGATCACACAACCGCAGCGGCCACAGGCGCATTTGATCCTTCCTGCTTCAATCACGTGCCCGGCGGTTCCAACATCCTGTACATGGATGGACACTCCGAATTTGCAAAATATCCGACGGCGGGGGGTGGATCGCAATGGCCCCTGTGCAAGAATGTCGTGACCATCGACGAAATCGGAATGACCAATTACTAGCATAGGCTGACAGCCAATCTGGGAACCGTCCCTACATAGTTGGCGGACGGTTTCCTGATTGGAGAATTTGAAGGTTTGAGTGATTTCTGGGTTGAAACGGCAAGCTGAAAGACAATTGAAATGTTCCGAGTTCTGGAACAGGTTTTCCGTATGATGAAGCTCGGTTGTGGCAGTCAAAGATTTAGCTTGACTCTGGACGCTGAATGTGGTACATAATGATGACGGTTGCCGTTCTAGGTGGGCTGCGACCGACCAAGTTGAGGATGGGCACGAGACCGTTCCGGAGGAGGGACGGCTCAACAAACCGGGGAGGGGTCAGGGTGGATAAATCAGTACAGGGTGCCATTTCAGTAAGATTTCAGTTTTCCGAAGTGGGGGAAATCACATTACAAGGGGTATTTCAATGAGCAATCGCTGTGCCACTTTTTCACGTCTGGTTCTACTGGTCATCGTGATGGCCTTGTCCGCTCCCCCAGCCGGATTAAGCCCAGTTCACATCCCGGATTCCAGTCACGCATGGCTGAGTGCGGCTACCGTCCAATGCACCACCTGTCATGGATCGGGAGCCATACGCTGCCCGGTATGTCACGCGCAGGGCAAGGTTCAGGGAAAACAATGCGGCACCTGTGAGGGTAGCCGGAAAATAGTGTGCCCCACGTGCCAAGGCACGGGACGGATGCGGAAAGCCTAACAGGTTCCAGTTCCTCGGAGCGGGGCAAATGTCTCTGCGATTCTTTGGGTAATGTTGCATAACACAAAAGGAAGTACTGGCATGGATCT
>CAIZGN010000043.1 GCA_903932505.1 Candidatus Hydrogenedentota bacterium | reverse complement strand
ATTATGAACTCGACGGGGGATCAGTTCTTCCTGCCGGATTCATCGCAGTTTTATTTTGGGGGATTGAGTGGCGAGAAGTTCCTTCGGTACATGCCGAACACGGATCATTCGGGAAGCGTGTGGTACGATTTCTATGCATTTTATAGCTCTTTTCTGCTAAATGTGCCACGGCCGGTTTTCAGTTGGACGAAGGAAGTGGATGGTTCGTTGCGGATACAGACGGTCACCTCGCCAACCCAGGTACGGTTGTGGCAGGCGACCAATCCTACCGTGCGGAATTTCCAGCTCGGGCTTATCGGCCCGGCGTGGACGAGTTCGGTGTTGACGAGTCAGGGCGGTGGACTGTATGTGGCACAGGTGTCTGCGCCTGCAACGGGTTGGACGGCGTTTATGGCGGAGTTGACGTTTCCGAGCGGTGGGCCGTTTCCGTTTGTGATGACCACAGAGGTGAGTGTGGTGCCGAATACGCTGCCGTATCAAAGTAATCTCGATAGCGACGGGGATGGGATTCCCGACAGTGTGGAAGGGGTCGGGGATCCAGATGGGGATGGCATTCCCAATTCTCAGGACACGGATTCGGATGGTGACGGGATCTTGGATGCGACGGAACACGCCTTGGGTTCTGACCCGTATAATGCGCTTGTGCCAACGCATATGCCGGTGGGTTGGGGCATTTTGGCGGGGGTAATGTTGGTGGGGGTGGTGTTGGGTGGGGTGCGTCGGCGGGGTGGGGTGCGGTTGTAAGATTTCTCGCTGCGCTCGAAACTACGGTGAGGCTGGGCAGACAGGAATGTCTGCCCCACGTTTTTTTGTGGAGCGGGGGTTACTGGATGGTGGTGATTTGTTCCCGGATTCTGGACCAGGCTGCTCGATTGGGGGAGGCTCCGATTTCCTGCACGACTTCTCCGCCAAGGATGGCTGCGATTTCTCCACATTTGTGGAGGGGCCATCCGTTGAGATGGCCGTAGAGGAATCCGGCGGCCCAGCAATCGCCCGCACCGGTTGTGTCGACTACTTGGGTGACGGGAATGGCGCCGCAGTGCAGGGTTTCTTCGCCACGTTTAAGCCAGGCCCCTTTTGCACCAAGTTTGACGGCGGCGATATCGCAGAGGGTGCCGAGTTCTTGCAGGGCGGATTCCGGATCTTGGTGGCCGCAGTAGGCGGCGGCTTCGTCTTCGTTGGCGAAGACGGCGTCGACGTATTTTTCGAGAAGGCCGGGAAGGACGCTTTGGGCGGCACGCACGACTTCGAAGGAACCCAAATCGAGACTTACGGTGCAACCGGCATTTTTCGCGCAGTACAGGGCGCGCTCAGCCAATTCGGCGTTGAAGAGGAGGTATCCCTCGATGTGGGCGTGGTCGAATTCGGCAAAGTCGGCGGGTTCGATTTCGCTGGGGGTCATGTGGACGGCGGCACCGAGGTCGGTGCGCATGGTGCGCTCGGAATCGGGCGTGATGAGGCTGAGGCAGCGGGCGGTGGGGACTTCGGCGGAGTAGCGGAATCGCTCGACATTGCCGCCGATGACGCGGAACATTTCCTGATAGTAGCCACCGTCGTCGTCCATACCGAGTTTGCCTATGAAGGCAGTGGGCATGCCCATGTGCGCGAGGGCAAAGATGGTGTTTGCCGCAGAGCCGCCGGGGGCTTTGTCGGGTGCGAGGCCGGTCTTGGTCACGAGGCGATCAATGGTGTCGGAGTCAACCAGTTCCATTCCGCCTTTGGCACCACCGACGATGTCGAGGAATGATTCGGGGATTTGTATGAGGAGGTCGACGATGGGAGAACCAACGCCCACTATCTTTCGTTGCTGAGTCATGTCGATGTCTGCCTTTTGGGTTGTTTTATTAGAGGTGGCTTTGTGTGTGTGGTTATATTATGCCTTGTATGGGCGCGGAACACAATAGGGCAGGTGTCATGCTTCCTGTTCTTTGAGGAATTGTTCGAGGCGTTCCACGATGAGTTCTGTTTCCTCGAGTTCCATAAGGCTGCGGCGGAGTTGGGCGATGTTGGGGACCCCTTTGAGGTAGGCGGCGTAGTTTTTTCGGAAGGAGAGCACGCCACGACGTTCGCCGCGATAGTCCGCTTGGGCGCGGAGGTGTCGGATACAGAGGGTGAATCGTTCGCGCAGGGGCATGTCGGGCAGGATTTCGCCCGTGTCGAGGTAGTGGCGGATGTGTCGAAATATCCAAGGGTTTTGGATGGCACCGCGTCCAATCATGAGGCCATCGCAACCGAGCCGGAAACAGGTGTCGGCGTCTTCGGGGGTTTTGATGTCGCCGTTTCCGATGAGAGGGATGTCGCTGACTTGTTTGATACGTGGGAGCCATGACCAGTCCGCGACGCCGGAGTAGCCTTGGACACGGGTTCGACAATGGACGGTGAGGGCACCCACGCCAAGGTCCTGGAGCATGCGAGCGACGTCGAGGATGACGATAGTGTCCTGATCCCACCCGAGGCGCGTTTTGACCGTCACGGGGAGTGTAGTGCCTTTAAGGACACTTCGGACAACCATTTCGAAACGGTGCAGGTCGCGCAGGAGTCCGGCTCCGTCTCCGCGCCCGGCGATTTTCTTCACCCAGCATCCACAGTTGATGTCGATGAAGTCAGCTCCGGCTTCCTGGGCGATGGCAGCGGCGCGTTCCATGGATTCTTCAGCGCTGCCGTAGATCTGGATGGCGACGGGACGTTCGCTGGGGGAGAGTTCCATCTTTTGGGTGACGCGGGCAATGTTTCGAATGAGGGCCTCACCGCTGACGAATTCGGTGTAGAGGAGGTCAGCTCCGTTTTCTTTGCAGAGGGCGCGAAAGGGCGGATCGGTGACGTCTTCCATGGGAGCGAGGCACAGGGGCCGATCTATATCGATGTTTCCGATGCGCATGATGGATCAGTTTCCCGCAGGGTTGGGGATGGCGACTCTGAAGGGTTGGGAAATCACACCGCAAAGCTCCAGTACGGGATAAAATGAATATAGGCGCATTGGACACTGCTTTTCATCGTCGGATGTATGTATTCCTGATGCAGGATTTCGATAGGGAAATTCGGCACGCGAACCTTGATGCCCCGAGTTTAGCAGGGCGTTGTGATTCGACGCAAGACAATCGGTTACGCTTTTTTCGAGGTTCTGCGGGCATCAAAATTGGACTTGCATTTTTGGAAATATATGGTACAATGAGTTGGAGACGGAATAGTTGAAGGTGACGGGACACGGGCAACGTTCGTGGTGGGCACGAACACCGGCGGGAGCGTCGGTAACATTCCCAATCCCCCCTCTTGGCTTTCCGTTTCGCGGTTACGGATACAGGCTTTGCCTGGCGTTCCGTTTCGGTATACGGTGGATGGTTTACGCGGTGCGCAGATCCCGCAATGGGACATTGGGACGCTTGAGTGCGTCCAGCTTACCAGGCGCACACAGGACGTGATCAGATCCGCCGGAGTTAGCGCGGAAGCTGCGTAGCGAAAAGGTTTTGCAAAGATCCCAAACAGGATCAAAAAGGGCCAAGTGTAGTGCCCAGACCTAACCAGCGGAACCTTATCGAGGCTGCTTCCGCCTTCTTTTTTACCCCCCTCAAAGCCAAAAACTTGAAATCCGGTGTGTTCTTTGCCATAATATGCACGCTTTTGCATGTTTCTTATGTTCCGCGATAGCTCAGTCGGTAGAGCGGGTGGCTGTTAACCACTAGGTCGCAGGTTCGAGTCCTGCTCGCGGAGCCACCAGTAATTTACGAACTTTGACGGTTCGTAATTCAAGGATATAGAAGCCATCACGAGTCGGATCGTGATGGCTTCGCTATTTCTTGGGCTTTCGGCTAAGTGGTGCCCACGTTGCATCCTATTGCAGAACAATGATTTAAGAGAGTTCGCCTTGTTCGCCGCCCCATTTCTCATCGTGAGAATCGGGCATCGACTAAATGGAGAAGGGGAAGTTCGTAGATGTCTCGGAATTGAACCAGCAATCCTGAATACGAACTCGCACCCACTGAGGCAATCTAAGAGAAGGTAGCCAACAGAATGAAAACAAGACACGTGCCAATCGGTATCGGATGAGTTTTCGGGAGCGACAGGATGTTCAGAGCCAGAACTGCCTCTTACGCTTTGATGACGGCACTTTCTTCCTCGAAAACGAGGATGCAACTATTCTGCCCATCCAAAACAAGAATACGGTCTTTGGAATCGACGGCCAACCCTTTGATGGGCGGCTTTTCCGTGCAGGCAAGGTCCACGCTCAAGCCTTCGGCCGACCTTGGGCCGGTGACCAAACCTCGTATCGTCAGGTCGGGCGCAAGAACCTTTACCCGATTCAGCCCCTTTTCCACGGTAACGAGCGAACTGTTGCCGAGGAATGCAATGTGAATCGGATTACAGCAACCACAAAATCCTGTCAGGTCCATGCCTGGCCTATACCAGGAAGTTATAAGGCTCCCATCGGGCCGATAGCTCTCCAGCCCATGTTTTCCTGGATTCACGACCCACAAGGCACCCATCGGGTCGAGCGCAACATCGAAGTACGGGCTAGGGACAACGAGCCCCGGAATGTCCCGCTCCCTGTCGCGTTCACCTATTCGGTTAAGCAGTGAACCCGATCTGTCGAACCGCAAGACAACGCGATTGCCCGCATCGGCGATGAAAACACTATGCTCATCGGCGGCCATCGAGGTGATGTAAGCATGATCCCCGAGACGCGACCAAAGCTCCGTTGAGGAACCATCGGGGCTGAGTACTGCCACATGATCGCGCATCCCCAGCATGAGTTTCCCATCTGAATCTGCGATGATGGAATCGGGGCGCCCGTTGACGCTATGACGTACAATCTCTTTCCCGTCGCGAGTCAATCCAACAATCACGTCTTCCCCCGCCACGAAGATTCGGCCATCCGCGCACGCAGTTATCGCACTGGGATTCTTTACGCCCAAACCAATGCTTGCCGTCTTCTCAAAAATTGACTCTCTCGTGCCACTCTCGGCCGGTATAGCATCGGCATGCGAAGGAATCTCCGCCACCGCCGCGCCTAGAGCAAACGTTCCCACAACGCGCATGAAATCCCGTCTTTGCATGCGGGACGCGAGCGCCTTATCGTGCGTTTCGCTATTCTTCATCGACGCCATCCTTTGCCTGTGCAGGCATTCCTTCAGGCACGTGCCTTTCCGGCACAACTATAACCACCATTGATGTGAAGGGGCAAGCACGGTCGAGCCATTCATCGGTTGGAGCTTGCCACCCAGTCCCAGAAAGTATATACTAGACGAAGTCCTATAGTCGAGAAGGTCCAATACAATGAAACAAAGTCAATGCCCGTGTTCCGGTGACACACTGGATCGCTTTCTTCGTCCAACGGTAATGGCCGTCCTGGCCAGAGCGCCCGGCGGCCTGCACGGCTACCTGATTTCCCAACACCTTCGGGGCACAGCCATTTTCAGCGACAGCCCACCTGACGCTACGGGCTTGTACCGGGCGCTGAAGGCCATGGAGAAGGAGGGATATCTCACGTCCGAGTGGGACGTCGAGGGAGGTGGCCCCGCGAAGCGCGTTTATGCGTTGACCCGTGATGGGCGGGATTGCCTTCGTCGTTGGGTGGATACGCTGGAGTCCTACAGCAAAACCCTTCAACGCACCGTGAAGTTCGTCAAGCAGAGCATAGCGCCGAAGCAGAAGAAGCAAAAACTATGACTCTCAAAGGAACACAGGCTTCCACAGTGAGGGAATGCGTGGCGGAGGCCGTTGGGACATACATTCTCGTATTCTTCGGCGTGGGGGCTGTTCACACCGCAGTCTTGACCGGCGCGCAATCGGGCATCTGGCAAGTGGCTGTCGTGTGGGGCGTGGCCGTTGCCTTGGCGATATATGCCACCAGCGCCATTTCCGGGACGCACATCAATCCGGCAATCACCATAGCGTTCGTGGCCTTCAGGGACTTCCCCGTGCGCAAAGCCCCGTGGTATGTCGGTGCCCAATTGCTAGGGGCCTTCTTGGGGGCGGCAACGCTCTACGCTCTGTTTGGTCATTTGCTGCGCGAGTTTGAGTCGGCTGCGGGGGTTATTCGGGGGCAGGCGGGCAGCGAACTATCCGCTATGGTGTACGGCGAGTATTTTCCGAATCCCTCCATCGCCAAGGCCTTACCCTGGACAAAGGTTGGCGTCAGTGAGCTTCAGGCGATGTTGGGGGAAGGCATCGGGACGGCCTTCCTAGCCTTCTTCGTGTTTGCCCTGACAGACGAACACAACCGGAAGGGGCCAGGAACCTATCTGGCTCCGTTGTTCATAGGTCTTACTGTCTCCATCGTGATTTCAATCATCGCCCCGTTGACGCAAGCCGGGCTCAACCCCGCCCGCGATTTCGGCCCTCGCCTGTTTGCCTATTGCGCCGGGTGGGGCACGATTGCTATTCCAGGTCCGTGCGGCGGTTTCTTCACCGTGTACATTCTCTCGCCGGTCATTGGCGCACTTGTCGGGGCTGGTTCCTATCAGTACGCCATCCGGCCTCATCTGATATCTGCCGCCAAGAATGAAGAAGCCACCTATTCTGAGATAGCACAAGACCTAGTGAAAGGAGTTGGATGATGAAACTGATTCTGGTCGGGGGCTTTCTGGGGGCTGGAAAGACGACTCTTCTATGGGAATCCGCGAAGCGTCTTACGGAAAGAGGCCGGGTAGTGGGGCTCATCACGAACGACCAAGCCCCGGACCTCGTCGATACCGCCTTGCTGTCCCGTTCAGGAGCCAGTGTCAGAGAGGTGGCCGGGAGTTGCTTCTGCTGCAATTTCGAAGGGTTCAGAGAAGCGGTCCAGTCCCTGGTTGATGGAGGCGCGGATTGCATCCTCGCCGAACCCGTCGGCAGTTGCACGGACCTTTCCGCCACGATTATCCAACCGCTCAAGGCACTCTTCCCCGCCTATCATGTCGCACCATTGACCGTCCTGCTGGACCCTTCGCGCGTACGCGAGGTGCTTCAGGAGAAACAGCCCCTGCTCCACGCCGATGCCGTCTACATTCTGCATATGCAACTGGAAGAGGCGGACCAAATCGTGCTCAACAAGGTTGACACTCTGTCCCAAACAGAGCGAGAAGAAATCATGTCGTTCTTGAGAGAGGATTTTCCCCAGGCAAACATCGGCGCAATTTCCGCCTTGACGGGTGAAGGCGTCGATGAATGGCTTGATGACATCCTTCGTGACAGACCGACAGGAACCAAGATTGCGGTGGTGGACTACGACCGGTATGCCAACGGAGAGGCCATCCTTGGCTGGCTCAACGCCGTCATCGGACTTCAGTGGACGGAAGGCACAGAACCAGACTGGGAGGATTTCGTGAGGCGGCTACTAGAGGTGCTGCACGACCGTTTACTGGAAATGCGGAGCGAGGTCGGTCATATCAAGATGCTGCTCGACTGCTCGCAAGGTCGGATCACGGCAAACTTGACGGGGCTGAATGACTTAACGTGTCTGCGGAAGGAAGGGAGTGTCGAGGGGTTAACGGCGTTGCTCACCGTGAATGCTCGCGTGCAGATGTCCCCAGACGGTATTGAACGCATATTTCGCGGGGCCTTGAATGATGTCTCCAATTCGCGCGCGACGCCTACGATCAGGGCATTCCATTGCATCAAACCTGGACGCCCACAGCCAACCTACAGGTACGATGCCGTTGTGGAATGATGAAGTCATTGGACAGGTAAACGCCCTCTCGCCCAAGAGCGTCCTATGAAAAGACGTACTCGCTGTGACGTTGGCCGCCAGGATTAGGACCTGTCGGACTGGACCGATTCAGTTCCTGAATCGACCAGGGATACCAACTAACTGAAACGAGTAGCTCTTTCCTACCGCTTTCAAGATGGAGACAACGAGAGACACCACCATGAACATCCATGATGAAACGTATAAGGGTACTCGCCACTCAGATGGGCTAAGTTCCGACAGACGCGCCGTTCGTTTGAAACTGGGCGCACATTTTCTTGAAAGCGAGCGTCTGTTTCCTTGGAGACGAGATTTGCGTGATGGGACGCAGGCGTCTTTCAGAGAAGAGGTGGATTTGGTCATCCGGCAGATTCATCAAGGTATCAAGGATTTCCGGTGCGAGCTTCAACAGGTTGAGCGTTTGAGTGATTCGTGCTCTCGACACGCCGAGATGTTTGGCCAAGTCTGCCTGGGTAGCACAAGTGCCTTTTTCGAGGAGGTCTTGGAAAATGAATGCCTGTTTCACAGGATTAACGACAGGCGTGGTCGCTTCTTTGTGAATTGCAGTTGGCTCGGTGTCTGCGGGTTCAATGGGCGATACGAAAAACTCGCCCTTGTGCAGTCTCGAAAGGTCAATCCAGAAGGCCAGACCGAAAAAGTTCGTAAATCTTTCGGACCCGGGGAGCCAGTCATGACCCAATGTGAGAACTGGTAAATTTCCGGTTCTCACATTGTTTTTTTGTGCGAGGGTGTTGAGAAAAGATGTGGTGTTTCCGCGGATTTGGATATCTGAGCCTTTGACCACGATTTCATTGACAAGATGACTCGTATAGCGCCTGGCCACGGTACTTCCAGGCGCAAAGAAAAGCTGCTTGAGTGAACTCTGAATCTCGCGGATATTATCAGCACTGTGGATTGCTGTCGGAATTGGCTTCAGAGCCTGCTTTTCCGAAAGCTCTTGAGCCAATGCTCTCGCTGTTCGCGCAGTTCCTGTACGCGCTCACCTACCAATTTGAGATCGACAGCACCGGATTCGATGGCTTCGATTTGGCGCTTCAGCTTAAGATCGACATCGTCGATTTGTCTCTTCAGCCGCTGGTCAACCGTGGACATGCCCTTGTGCATCTCGGCGTGTGCACGTACGACGTCCTGGATTATCGTCTTCACGCGCTTTTCCGAAAACACAACATCAGCCAGGTGCTCCAGCACTGCTTTTTCGAAATCGGCGCAGGGAACTCGCTGCCCCTGGCAGGCCGATTGGCCTTCACGCAAGAACCGTCGACAATTGTAATACCGATACTCGCCACCCTTGCCTGTTTCGAGGGTCATAGCCGCCCCGCAGTATCCGCATTTCACGAATCCAGCCAGCAACAAGGGGCTCGATACTATCTTTCCCGGTTTGTGAGCCGGCTCGCATGACGCCCTGATCCGTTGGACTTTCTCGAAAGTCGCCAGGTCGATGATCGGCGTAACATTCACAACAATCCATTCGCTACGCGGTGTGGCGCCCCCGATTTTTTTGGACACAGATTTGCGATAATCTCTGCAACCAAGGAGATCGGTGATGAGCAAAGAAACCAAAACAGAAGATGTTGCGAAACCGGGGCCTTTTGGTCCGAAGGAGCGTTGGAGTGTCCGGCGCAAGCGCGAGGT
>CAIZGN010000042.1 GCA_903932505.1 Candidatus Hydrogenedentota bacterium | reverse complement strand
TGCCGGGAGACGAGATACTCGTTTCTTCTCCGTGGCCCTCCCTCGTTCCTCCTCATTCAATCGTAGTCAATTCCAGCGGAAATCGCGCGGGTGTGTCCGTGCGATCTCCGCGCACCCCTGCTCATCACTCACGATTTCTGGAGGAATCACACCATGAAGAAACATGGATTTACATTGATTGAATTGTTGGTGGTCATTGCGATCATCGGGATATTGGCCGCGATACTCTTGCCCGCTCTCGCCCGCGCCCGCGAATCGGCGCGACGCGCCAGCTGCGCGAATAACCTCAAACAGATGGGACTCCTCTTCAAGATGTATGCCAACGAGGAGTCCGCGCAACAGTTCCCGCCGATGAAGTCGGTCGACTGCAACGGCGATGTCTCCCCGGGCGCCACGATCTTCGATGCAGGCACGATGTACCCGGAATACCTAAGCGACTGGAACGTATTGGTATGCCCCAGCGGGGCGGCGGCGTCCAGCGCGCTCGCGCTGTGGGATGAAGGCCGAACCTCATCCTCAATGTGGAGCGGAGATGGCGCGATCACCCAGCCCTTCTCGCACAACGGCAAGGTGGAGCCTTGCGAGGTGTATGAACACCCGTACGTGTATGTGGGGTGGGCGATTGAAAACGAAATGGCTTCGGCCACCAACGCGGCGCTATTCGAAGGTAACATCGACGCGCTGTTCACCGCGCTAAATAGTTCCCCGGCGCAAGCCTCGGACACGGTGCGCAAGGACTGGAGCGTGGCTGCGGGCAGCGGCAATGGGGGTGGTGACACGATTTACCGGCTCAAGGAAGGGGTCGAGCGGTTCATGATCACGGATATCAACAATCCGGCGGCTTCGGCGCATGCCCAATCCGAGCTGGCGGTGATGTGGGACGAAATATCGGCCGACGAAGCCTCCCACTTCAACCATGTGCCCGGCGGCTGCAATGTGCTCTTTATGGATGGACACGTTGATTTCTTCAAGTATCAGGGCGTGAACGGGAACCGGTTTCCCCTTAATCAGGGGGGACTGGCCATCCACGAACTGAGTCACATGCTCTACCCCTGAGCATCGCATTCTCCGGCGAACGGGCCGTAGGGTTCCTGTGCGAACCCTATGGCCCGGTCGGTTATCCGATCGCGAAAGCAATCGGGTAGAATGGCCGTCAGTCATGGTGGATTACGGCACACATATGGTTTCATGCCGCCTAGGGCTTTGGGCGGTGGTGCTTTGCGTTGCGATGGGCGCGGGTGCTGAACCGATGGTGCATTGGACCTTTGACGAGGCGGTGCCGGAGCAAACCTTTCACAGTGCCTCGGGTGATGCGGCGTGGGTCGCAAAGACCGACCGACCGCTGTTGCGCCGCCGTGGTGTTTGCGGAGGGGCCTTGGATCTTCGCGACAGCTACGCGCTTCAAGCCCCCGGTTTCACGGCCACAACCCTGCCCGCCTTGACAATCTCAGCCTGGGTGCGCCCTTCGAATCTGGGCGCGTATCGTGAGATTCTGCGGCAGGAAGGGGAACACCGGGTTCTGTTTTCTTTTCAGGAGGGTGGTGCGGTTTTGTCGCTCGGGTTGGACATCAACGGATACCTCGAGTGCGACGCGCGGATAGATCCGCAGGAGGCACTGGGCGGACTCTGGCATGCCTGCGCCGCCACCTTCGACGGACAAACCATGCGGGTCTATTTCGACGGCAAGGCAATCGGTTCGCAGGAACGGCCCAGCACCATTGCGATCTCCCCCGGTACGCCGGTCTTTATCGGCTCTATGAGCGGGGTGGCGGAACATTTTCAGGGCGGCCTCGATGAACTGCAAATCTATGACCGGGCACTGAGCGCGGATGAAATTGCCGCGCTCCATCAAAGCGGGATGACCTCGCTGGCTGAAACGGCGGGTACGTTGAAAACGGCGGCGGATCAGGTCTATGTCGCGGGCGCGACATTTTCCGAGACCCTGGCGAAGACCCGCGAGAAACTGTCCGCGCCGGGCGGGACCTTGGATGTGGATTTGGCGGATGTTCTTTCCGCGCGACTGCGCACCGCCTTTCCGGACGAAAGCCGGGCCTTCTTCGCGTGTACCGGTCTGAGTCCGCAGGAGTGCCTGCGACCAAACGCGGCCTTCAACGAAAATCAGGCCGGCCGTCTCCTGGATCTGCTGCTCGAATACCAACCCCTGACGGAACATCAAAAGCAGAACCAATGCCCTGAAGATGCGGCGAAATGGGCGGAAGCGGAAAAGCTCCGCGCGCAATTCGAGCAATTGAAGGCGGGCGGGGCCGCTGAACAGTTTTCCCCCGCATGGATCGACCTTATGCTGGAGGCGGGCCGACAGGTCGTCTTCCGGCCCTATCTCAACGAACCGGTCGCGCCGTATATTACGCCGCAGACGCCGACAACCCGTGACCTGAGCGCGGACGAGGCCCGGGACGCGCTTGAGCGCGACTGGCTCCATCAGGCCAATCAGGATCCGAGCCCGGAGCGCATCCGGAACGAAATACGGTGGACGCGCGAGTTGCTCGAACGCATCCCGGCCGACGATGGGCAGAGTCGCCTGAACGCGCTGGAACAGCGCGCGAACACCCTTGCCGCGCCCGACCGTGGGCTATACCTCGAAGTGCGCGCACTCAAACGCGAAATCATGTTCAAGAATCCCGCGATCGACTTCACACGGGTGCTGCTGGTGGACATGCCCTACCCGCAGGGTTCCGAATGGCAACACGAGACGCGCCACCGCCTGGGCTACATGGCGGTGCCCGGGGCGCGCCTGCTCATTCTCGACGGTCTTCGCCCGGATGGAAAAGTCACGCAGCTGATGCCGCAAGCACCGTTACACGGCGCATTCTGGCGGCCCGATGTATCCTTTGACGGAAGAAAGGTGCTTTTCTGCTTCAAACCGCACAACGAGAAGTCGTTCCACCTCTACGAAATCAACACCGACGGCTCCAATCTGGTGCAGCTTACGGACGGCATCTATGACGATCTCGATCCCGTGTATCTGCCGGATGGGCATATCCTGTTCGCCACCACCCGGGGTCATAACTATGTGCGGTGCATGCCGCCGACGAATTCATTTGAACTCGCTCGGGCCGATGCGGATGGCGGGAACATCTACCTCATTTCGTACAGCAACGAGCCTGATTATCTGCCCTCGGTGATGGAAGACGGGCGCGTGGTGTACACCCGGTGGGAATACACGGACAAGCCGCTTTGGCGCGCGCAGAAACTGTGGACCACGCACCCCGACGGCACGCAGGTGGTCACCTACTGGGGCAACCAGAGTGTGTGGCCGGATGTGATGAAGGATGCGCGTAACATTCCCGGCAGCCGCAGGGTCATGTTTACGGGAAGTGCGCACCACAACTGGTTTGCGGGTTCGGTCGGGATCATCGACCCCGACAAAGGTCTCAATTTCCCCAACGGCCTCACCAAGATCACTGCCGATGTCGAATGGCCGGAGTGCGGCAATGGCCCGGTGGATCCCGTCGAGTCGTCGCGCTACCATGCCTCGGGCAAGTATCCCGCCTACTATTCGCCCTGTCCGCTCAGCGAGCGGGACTTCCTCGTGTCCGCGCAGCGCGATGACAAATTCCGCCTTTATCTCATGGACGTGGACGGCAATCGCGAGCTGATCTACGAGGGCATCAATCATGTTTTCCACGCGATTCCGCTGAAGCCACGCCCGACCCCGCCAGTTCTGTCTGATCAGGTCACCTGGCCCACCAAGGAAAATCGCGAGCATCCCGCGCCGGGTGTGTTGTTCAGCAACAACGTGTACAAGAACGCGCCTGAGGAATTGCGCGGCAAGGCCCGCTACCTGCGGATTCTCCAGATCGACTCGAAGACCTACACCTACTGGTACAAGCGGCCCTACATTTCGACGGGCCCCGTGGTTTCCGCCGTCCAGTCAGAAGGCGTGAAACGGATTCTCGGCACAGTGCCGATCGAGAGCGACGGTTCGGTGTCCTTTACCGCGCCACCCGGCCAGGCGTTGCACTTCCAGCTGCTGGATGAAAACTTCCGCGCCCTGCAAACCATGCGCAGCTTCGTCGGCGTCATGCCGGGCGAAACGCGGGGTTGTCTCGGTTGTCACGAATCGCACAGCCGCACCCCCGATCTCGGGGAGAAATCCATGGCCGCCAGTGGCCCCCCGCACGCCATCACGCCCCCGCCGTGGCAAGACACCACGGTGAGCTATGCGCGGTATGTGCGCCCGGTGCTCGATCAGTATTGTGCGCGCTGCCATGAGGGCGACGGGGAGGGCCGCAAGACCTTCGACACGACCGAGCGGCCGAGTCCCCCCACGTTTTCGGAACCGTATATGACCCTCATCGGCCGCCCTGCATGGGGTGCGCCGTACACGCCGCCGGAGAAGCCCGCGCCGGGCTTCGGCCTCGCGGGTGTGCTCATGGTCGAGGCCTTCGACCAGCGCGACCCGAAGGCCTATGTCACGCCCAAGCCGATGACCAGCCTGTCGTATAAGAGCCCGCTGCTCGAACTCGTGAGCAGCGGAAAGCACCACGGCGTGGTGGTGGACGAGGTCAACCGCCAGCGTCTCGCCGCCTGGGTGGACGCCATGTGTCCCTATCTGGGTGACGAGGAAGTCCGTGCGATTCCTGATCCGGAATTTCAAGGCATGGACTGGTTGTCCATCCGGCCGAGGATCGAAACTGCGCCGGTCATCACGCGACCTGGACCTTTGGATTGATTCCTAGTGCCACTTTATGGCGGCCGGGCGCTCGTGTGCCCCGGCTGCATTTTTTTGCTACAGGAGATTTGTGAAATGGTACGGATCGCAAGAATCTGCGCGTGTGTGTTGCTGTTTTCGGCCTGTGCGGTGGCACAGGATGCCTCGGGCGTGGCAAAGACGCTAGCCTCCATGGAGGTTTTTCTGCTGACGCCACCGAAATCAGTTGAGGCCTTGCCGGGTGTCTCGTTTGACCTTGCAGCCTGCAAAGGCATCGCGGGGGGAACGCCGGAATTGCGGCAACAAACGGCGGAGCGTGTTGCAAAGGCAAACGCTACGGCTTTGCCCCTCCTCGAGACTGCGCAGGCTCCATGCCTTACGCTCGTGCTCGCCGAGACGGTCGCACAATTTCCGTCGACCCTGAAAATCGATGACGCGGCCTTTGCGCAATTGGGTGACCAAGGCTATGCAATCTCGATCGACACCACCGGCGTGACCCTCGCCGCGCGGGGCGTCGCGGGGCTTCGATATGCGATCACCACCCTCGCGCAGCTTGCGGACGGACGCACCGTGCTGCCGGGAATGCTGCTGCGCGACTGGCCGTCGATGAAATATCGCGGGGTGCAGCAGGACATCTCGCGCGGACAGGTGCCCACGACGGCGGGCTTGAAACGTCTCGCCGATGTGCTTGGGGAAGGGAAGATGAACGTGCTCGAGTTGTACATCGAGCATCTCTACAAGTATAAGGCGTTTCCGGACATCGCCCCGCCCGAAGGCCTCGCGCCGGAGGAGGGCCGGGAACTCTCGGCGCACGCCGCCAAGTCGGGCGTGGAGGTGCATCCGCTTTTGCAGGGGCTGGGGCATTCCTACGGCATCCTGAACAAACCGCAATACCAGCACCTGCGCATCAGCCCCTGCGAAAAATCCCCGTGGATCATGACCTTTGACGTGCGCAAGCCGGAAGCGGTGCAGATGATCACCACGATGATCGACGAGCTGTGCGAAACCTTCCCCGGTGAACTCTTCAATATCGACATTACGGAAATCGACATCGACGGATTGCAGGCGAGCGGTTTGCCGCTCGAACAGGTCACCGACCTCGTCTTCAATTATGTGCTGCAGCTGAACGAGGCCGTGAAGAAGCACGGTCGCCGTTTGATGATCACGCAGGGGCCCCTCGACAGTCAGGGACACCTCGCGGGCATGGGCCCAAAGCTCGACACGCTGCCGAAGGAGATTATCATCGGCAGTTACTATTGCGCGGGTGGCCCCTACCAACCCGCGTGGGAAAAGGACTTTCCCCGGTTGCACGAAAAAGGCTTCGACTTCTTCGCCCAAGCCTGGATTTACAGTCACGTGTGGCTGACACCCTGCGTCAACCGCGCGGCTGAATTTTCCGATCTGGAAGTTTCACGCGGGGTGCAGCATGGCGCGCTCGGCAGTATCAGCACCGACTGGGGCGATGCGGGGCATTTCCATTTCGTGGGCGAGGAGTGGCTGCCCTTCCTTTATCATGGCGCGTGCGCGTGGAGCGGCGCGCAAATGGACCGCGACTATTTCCGGAAAAGTTATGCCCGGCAGATCTACGGGCTGGAGGATGACACGGCTGTCCGCGCCATGGAAAGCGTGAGTGATATCAATGCGAAGACCATGCGGGTTCGGGACAAGGACGGCAAGGAAGTCGACATCGCCACCAACTATTTCTGGGAATTTGTACACGATCCCTTCACGCACCCGGACATCACCCGTATCGTCGATCCGGCCGGTGTTGGAAAGGCCGTGCTGGACGCGGCGATACCCGCCGTGGAGACGCTGTCCACCGCATGGCCGAAAGCCCGGCGGAATCAGGACAACCTGGAACAGTGGATTTTCGGCGCGCGCTGTTATGCCGCGCTGGGACATAAGTTGGTGGCGCTCGGGCACTACAACGACGCGGCCATTCCACGCAAGCAGGCAGCCGCCGAACTTGATGCGGTGGCCAACGAATTTGATACGCTGCAAACGGATTTCAAACGCCTCTGGCTCGCGGAAGACCGCGACAACGATGGTTTTCAGGAGCTCTTGAAGCGTTTCACCTATACGAGCGTACCCTGTCGCGAAAAGGCGAAAGCTCTCCAACAACCATGAGCCGCACTAGTGCCCGGCTGAATCAGGGATAGAACCAGGTGGCGGGCGCGGTGGTAAGCTGCAGGGAAAGACCGCCGCTGTAATTGAAATAGGTGATGAGCGCCTGAGCATCCACCCATGTCACGGCGGGGTAGGCCCACGCATCGCCGGGCTTGTCTTCGAGATTGCGAAAGTTCTGCCAAGTCTCGCCTTCATCCTTGGAAACTGCCGCCGTCAGCGGGGTGCGGGTTTGCGCGCCGGGATTGTGATTCCATATGGCCAGCAGATCGCCGGTGGTGGGGATGCGGCTGATCGACACCGGCGCGGCGCTGCCTTCCAGTGCCGAAGGCACGGGTTCGCTCCAAGTTTCGCCACCATCGCTCGACAGGGTCTTGTATTGTCCGCCCAGACCCGTGCGCATGAGCATCAGCACCCGACCGTCTTTCAGCTCCACACAGGCCGGTTCCCAGCATTCCCCTTTCGCGGGCTTCACACGTGCACCGTCGTGCCACGTGACGCCATCGTCATCGGAAAGGCAGGCATAGCTCGTGCCGCCCTCCCACGCTTCCAGCAGAATGCGTCCCGTCTTCAGGCGGATGGCGCGACCGTTGGTCAGACCGGTGTATTTGGCTTCGGGACTCAACCGCTTCGCCGCGCCCCACGTCTTGCCCTCGTCCTTCGACGTGCGCATCATGACCCGGCAATCCTTATCCTCGGTGTTCTTTTGGCAGTAAAACAGGGCAAGGGAGCCGTCGCGGAGGCGCATAAAATTGACCTCCATCACATTGCAACCGCCGTCATTCTCAAGCACCGTGTACGTCTCGCCCCAGGTCAGCCCCTTGTCCTTGGAGATTTTCCCCGAGATGCGGGCAGGCCCATGATCCGCGCCGTTCCCCGCATAGAAATTCGTCCACGCGAGTAAGAGCGACCCGTCCTTCAAGGGAACAATCGCCGCTTCACTATTGCGCGGATTCTGAGGCCCCACAGGTGCCACCGTCATGCGCTGCAGACCATTTTCCGCCGCCCAAGCAGCGCAGGAGAACATAAGCAAGGCGACCCAGAGAATATTTCGCATGATGCACGTCCTTTCGGTTTTCAGCGAGATAACTTGAAGGTATCAGGTCGCATGGCGAATATCAATTCTTGGGCTCCTCGTGCAAGGGAAACTAGGCTGCACACGAACCAGCCGCCCTTTTGCCCGGGAACGGGTCGAACAAGCCTAGCCATGGGTGAAACCCACGGATCCGGGCAAAGAGTTCAACCCCTATCGGGGTTGGCCGGGTGTTGCATGGTGGACCGTGGGTTTCACCCACGGCTATGGTTGTGTCGCCCCTTCGGGGCCAGGCCTTTCGCGGACAATTCCGGCTTTACTTGTCACGCCTTAGTGCCTTGTCGTAATCGACATAATACTGGGGTTGGCCGGGTGTTGCATGGTGGACCGTGGGTTTCACCCACGGCTATGGTTGTTTCGCCCCTTCGGGGCCATGCTTTTCGCGGACTATCCCGTCTTTACTTGTCACGCCGGAATGGCTTATCGTAATCGACGTAATAGCAGTTTCCCAGCTCAACGAAAAAGGAATGGCGGACATGGGTAAAAAACTGAAAGTGGGTGTGGTAGGTGTGCGCGGAATCGCTCGGACACACTTCCCTGGATGGGTCGAAAGCCCTGATGCGGAAATGGTGGCCTTTGCTGATATCGACACAAAAATCCTCAAGCAGCGGGGCAAGGAACAAGGCATTACGCTCCTCTACGACAACGCCCAGGAACTCTTCCGAAATCCTGAGATTGACATCGTCGACATCTGCACGCCCAACGGGGTTCACGCGCCACTCGCGATTGCCGCGCTGAATGCGGGCAAACACGTGATCTGCGAGAAGCCGCTCGCGCCCACGCCCGCAGAAATCCGCTCGATGATTAAGGCTCGCGACAAGAGCGGAAAGATGCTCATGACCGCGCAGCATTTTCGTTTTCAGGAAAGCGCACAGGCGCTCAAGGCCGCGCTCGGCACGGGGGCCGTGGGCAACATCTATCACGCCCGCAGCTGGATGCTCCGCCGCAGTGGCGCACCGACCTCGCCCGGCTTTGTGTCCAAAAAGGAAAGTGGTGGCGGGCCGTGCATCGACATCGGGGTGCATATCCTCGACCTTACCCTGTGGATGATGGGACACCCGAAACCAGTCGCTGTTTCCGGTGTCACGCAGGCGAAACTAGCAAAGAAGCCGGGTGCATTCAGTGATTGGGGCGGGCCCATTCCGAAGTTCTGGGATGTAGAAGAATTCGCCGCTGCCATGGTGCGCTTTGCCAACGGAGCCACCCTCGTGCTTGAGGTGAGCTGGCTGCTCAACCACAAGACCGAGGGCGAGGACATGCAAATGTGGGTATACGGCGAACAGGGCGGTGTGCATTGGCCATCGAACGAACTGCTGGTGACCGACAATAAACTCAAGCAGCATCGAAACACGCAGTTGCTAAGCCGCGAGAAGGGCGAACCGCACGCGCTGGAGTGTATGGCCTTTGCCAAGGCTGTGGCGGAACGCCGCCCCTCCCCCGTGCCTGCGGAGCAGTCCCTCGACGTCATCACCATTCTTGACGGACTCTATCGCAGTGCCGCCGCAGGGAAGGAAGTGAGCCTGATGTAGGGAAACCTATTTCACGGGATCTCCGGAAAACAGCCAAAGCGGTGACTAGCGTCACCGCACTCCAAATGGGGGCTACCGCTTCTTCGGGGTTTGCTATCCCCTGAAGCCGCGAATACCCCTACGACTGTGCCTCACCTTTCGCGATGGGGTCGCTCCCGTTTTCGCCAGGCCTCCAGCTCTTCATCCGTCAACCACGGCCTGGATTGCTTCGCTCGGTGAAGTCGGGTGATCAAGGTGTACGATGCTGAGGCGATGACACAGAGAATGCCGGGCAATTCGAGTATCGCGCTCATCTTTATCCCCCCGAGGCGCATGCCCAGCAGAACATCCACGTGATGGAAGGACGCAGCGCGGATGACAACGAAACTGGTGACAAATACGGCACCCGTCAGCGCGAGCATGTGATGCAAGACCGCCTTGCGGCTCAGCCAGAAAAAGATCAGGAGCATTAGCAGTCCGACGATGGCCACACCCGCGATAAAGACCACCTGAACCCCTTTGCGCTCACCGTACCACCCTTCCTCGTGGGCCATCGCGCGGCCGGTCAGCCACAACCACGTTTGCAGGTCGAGCTGTTTGTTGATGCCCAGAAGCAGGAACAGCACCGTCAACCCACCCCAAAAAAAAGTTGGACTGCTGCCCTCGGTTGGTGACTCCCCACCGCGCATCGCCCTTCGCGTCGCCACTGCGCACAAGGCCACCGCCACGAAATAGGCGATGGTAATGGTCCAACCCATGACGGTGGGGTCGCCAATGCCCGGGTGCCATTCACCGTGGTCAATGGCCGCACAAAGATAGCGGAGACTTGCGTGGATCGCCGTTTCGCCCATGATTCCCTACCGCCGACCAGCCGGCCACATGCGAAGTAGTTTGACCCCGTGGCGGCCCACCGACGCGCTGAATTCCTTGTCAACCGTGCCGATGTCCTTCTGGCACCACAGGTCGCGCACGCGTTGCTTGCCCTGCAGTCGCAGCTCTTCCCAGGTCACCCCGATTTCCCGTTCCTTTTCGCCGCGATTGAACAGCCCCACCACGAGCGACTTGTCCTCCATTTCCTTGAACCACACCTCGCGCTCGCCATCCACCACAATCGGTCCGCCTTGCTTGCCCAGCGGATCCTGATCCACCTCGATGACCTCCGGATTGCACAGCACATTCAGTGTGAATTCATCGAGCCGGGACATGTCGCCACTGTAGACCAGCGGCGCAGCCATCAGGCACCACAAGGACATGTACGCGTATTGTTCATTCGGCGAAAGCGGACACGGCGCGGGTTCTCCCATGCCCTGCGCATTGCCCACAAAGCCGATCTGCAGATAGTCCGGGTCGTTCCACGCACCCGGATGCGCATTCTCGAAATGCGTGGCATTGCGTCGCGCCACGTCATGATACTGCTTCAATTCAAAGCCCAGATCGCCCGATGTGCGCCAGCAATGCCCGCCCACGGATTCGCCCCACTTCCACACATCGCCCATGCCATACTGACAAAGATTGAACACCACGTCGCGGTCCAATTGCTTCAAGAAACCCGACATTACCTGATACGGCTTTTGCAGCTCCTCCAGCGAATCGCCCTTCGCTATTTTTTCATACGAACACCAGTCGTACTTCAGGAAATCAAAGCCCCATGCCGCAAACTGCTGCGCGTCCTGCTGCTCATGTTCATAGCTGCCCGAAAAACCCGCACACGTTTCCCGGCCCGGTGAAATATAGATCCCCGCCCGCAACCCCTTCCCATGAATATAATCCGTCAGGCCCTTCATGTCCGGAAAATGCTGATTCGGAATCAGATTCCCCGCATCATCCCGCAACGGGCCCACCCGCATCGGATCGCGCTGCTTCTTAGCGTTCATCCAGCAATCATCGATGTTCACATACTGATACCCCACATCCGCCATGCCTGATGCCTCCATGACATCCGCCGCCTGACGCACCATGACATCCGTCACCCGATCATAATGGGCATACCAGTGATTCCAACCCATCGGCGGCGTGAGGGCCAGCACATCCCCCACCACAATACGAAAATCCTGCTCGGCGCGCCCGTGCGCATTCTTCGCGATAAACTCCACCCGATACGTCTGCGGCGTCTTGTCCCCTATCGCCCCGGTGATAATCCCCGAGGCCGCATCCAGCGACAAACCTTCCGGGAGACCATTCACCGCAAACTGCATCGGCCGTTCGCCCGTCGCCGGAATCCGGTAAAGGAAAGGCGAACCCGGCCGAACCCCGAATACCCGGGCACCATTGATACGCGGCGCTTTCGGCGGCTTCGGTGTAAGCACCACCCGCTCCTGCGAATAGTCAACCGCAGGCCCTTGCGAGGCGGTCGGTTTCCCCCCCAGCGTGGCGCAACCGCCGAGGCACAACAAGACCCAGACCCCAGCAAAAGCCAACCATACACGCGACATGGCCAAACCCTTTCCACAAAAACGACTCCGACAAAACGCCCGACCGGGCCCGAGAAATCCCCGACACAGCAGAGCGGTATTCTCCACGTTTTCCCCCGCCAATCGCAAGCCCACCGCCTCGCCCGCTATTGATTGGACTTTCCCCTCCATATTTGCTATGATAGCTACAGTTATCGCGGGGTGGAGCAGCCTGGTAGCTCGTTGGGCTCATAACCCAAAGGTCGTAGGTTCGAATCCTACCCCCGCTACCAACTAAATCATCAGACCCTTGATAGACAGGCGTGGAAAACGCAGTGTTTATCGGGGGTTTTTTGTTGTCTTGCTGTTCGATCTGTATAGTGTGGTGGTTCTCTACTTCAGTGCAGTCCGATGCAGAAAAATGCACCGTTTTGGCGTCTAGGGGTGGGCAAATAGGTGGGCACAAAGTCGGCCCATTTCCACCATCTTGCGCGGCCAAACGGCTTTCATTTTTTTGGATGCAAAAACTCGGCATACTTTCCACGGCCCCAAAGGTATCCAGGATGCCCACATCCTGATAAACATTGGCCGTCAGTTTGGGATCACTGTGCCTCATAAGCTCTTGAGCCGTCCGTAAGGGAATGCCCGACAGTGCCAAGTGACTCCCGAAAGTGGTGCGCAGCGCATGCACGTCCACGGCGCGCCCACGGGCGTCAACTCTTGGGATTTTGGCGTGCTCGATATCTCGCTGAAAAATCTTATCAATAGAGGAAGGCACCAACACCAAAGGGGACTGCGGGGAAAGGACAGCCGGAATTGGCCGCCGGGCACCCTTTGCGGCCTTCTGCGCCGTCTCTAGGCGCCGGGCGACATGCTGCACCAATTCATCCGCTACATCACGCCTTAATGGGAGCTTGGCTGCTTTCCGGTTCTTGGCCTTTTCCGCCCGAAGTTCCAAAAACGGTTTTGCGCCGTCCAACTGCGCATCGCATAGCCGGATGCTTGCCAATTCGGATTTCCGAAGGCCCGTCGTGGCGAGTAGCAGGTACGTCATGCGGCGTTCTTCGCCGATAAAGCTAAACCGGGCAATCGTTGCATCGGATAATTGCGCCGCTTTGGATCCACGGTTTTTGTACATGACGTCATGCAAGGGTCGGGAACGTGCCGCCTCAAGAAAGAGTCGCAGTTCCTCAGGGGTCAATGCCCTGCGGATTTTCACCCGGTCAACGTTCTCATTCGCCTTCTCGATGCCATTCAGCGGATTTACCGCCATGCGGCCGGCGCGGATCGCCCAATTACAAAAACCGCGAATCGCCACCAGATAATGGTTCCGCGTTTTCGGTGGCATACCATTTTCTGCCTGCTTATGCAGCCAATTCTCAATTCGGTTCCGGCTGATGTCGACCATATTGCGGATCCGACATTCCCTGGCCAACCGTTCGGCTTTGTACCGCATGTCGCGGATGTGCAATTCCGTCCGACCGCGACCTTTCAGTGCACCAAGCCACGCATTGATGTGTTGTCCAAAATCGATGCTTCCCCAAGATGAAACCATTGCCTCCTCGGGCGAAATCGCACCGCATCGGATCTTCGCCTCAAAGTTTTCCCGCTCTCTGAGAATAGCCGCAGCCGCATCTTGGGTCCGCGCGCCCGTGGAAAATTCAACAAGACGCCCATCCGCAGTGCGGTAGCGGGCGCTATACGTCCCCTGCTCGATACGGATATGCTCGCCGTCAGCGGTGACCGGGGCTTCCTGTCTGTTCCCGTGCCCATCGATCCAGCGGGCCACCGCCTTGCCACGTTTTGAAATAATCTCTGCCCCTTGGGGGATCGGGCGGTTTCGGGTCTTTTTGAAAAGTGAACGTCCCATCCTATTTGTCCTCCATTTTCTGATGCTCACAGCCAAAGTATTCGCAAATCAGGTTCACCTTGTCAATAGCCAAGATTTGAGGGGTATTGACAAACCGGGTTCCACTATCGGTTTTTCTTAAGATACCGTCATCTTTGCAGGCCTTTTGCCAAGGCCGGATGCCTAGTCGGCAATGAGGGGTGCGTTGGTCCATACCTCCAGATTCCCTTTCGCCTGTCATAATGCATTTTTCTTGGGAATTTATTTCCCAAGGCCAGTTCTCAACAACCTTCAGTCCGACCTGAAATAGCTTCCCGCCTCCCCATAGCCGAACTGGCTGCGCCCCTGTGGACAGGCACTTAGTCCGCAACTGTGAACGCATTCCTGAATCACCGCCGGGGCTTCCCTATACCACATGCCTCACTCCTTTCCTGTTGGACCATGCCGACCGTACCTTTTTCGCGGGGCTGGGGTAGCTTCCGGTGTCGACGCCCTGTGGGCAGGTTCCTGAATACCCTAGGCCCGCATGCGATTCAGCCGGGCTGCCATGCGCCTTACCATCCCCACGCCTACCCATCCATCGAATCCGGTTTGCCAGAGGAAAACGCGCCGCGCGCGCTTAATTAGTGAAGTAAGTGAACCTCCTGCTACAACTTTTTTTATTATCGTGTACATTTTTTTAATTAATTACAATAAGGAACTTCACTTACTTCACTCGGGCAGACCTACTCCTAGGAGGGCTCTCATCTACCAAGGGGGACAGGCCCCACCGGCCCTTTCGGGAGGCAGGCCCACCCCCTCGGCCAGGCAATGGCTAGGTGTTGCTACTCATGCCGCTAGCGGCACTCTCGGTCTGACGCCTGTTCAGCAACCTTTCGGTGACTGCCTCTGAGGCTTTCTTCCTAATATCGCTGGGTTCATCAACTAGGCGCAGCCTGATCCCTGAGAATCCATGCCGACCGCCTGTCATGCGTGTTTCCGAATACCCAAGACCCTTCATGTGCGCCATAAATGCCTTGCGGCCCTCGCAGTGTCCGCTCATGAATGCCGAGTACGTAGTGTACAGGACGCTCTTTTCCACCTTTGCGCCAGGCTCGCGCACACATTCGGATGCAAGGAATTCAGCCACCGTGTCTTGGTCATTCTCGTACTGGGCCGTGGCCATCTTAACCGCTTCCGGAAGTTCGGGTTCCCCCTCAGCAGCGCACCTAAGAGCACCCTTGACTATCCAGGCCAAGATACCTTCAGATTCTGCGGACAGGGTTTCCATGAGCCGGGAGTCACGTTCATGCTCCTTGAACTCGCGCGTGAAGGGGATGAGGCGCACCCTTCTCCACATGCCAGCGCTATGGTCCCTAATGTTGGGCAGATGGTTCGTGCAGATTACGAGCTTCATCTGCGGAGTGAAATTGAATCCCTCCTTGTATAACTGGCGCGCCCGGACACTGTCCCCGCCTGTAAGCTGCTTGATCCGTGCCGAGTCAATGGCCCGGCCATCGTCAATCTCGTGCCCTACGGCAAACCGCTTGCCACGCAAAGAGGCCAATTCCGTCGGATGCTTGGAATACCGCTGTTGTAACAGTAGCTCAGGGTCCATTTGGCTGGCGTACTCGCCGCCAATAATCCGCATCAGTGTGTTGACCAGCGTGCTTTTCCCGTTGGCACCGTTGCCATAGGCGATGGCAAACACCTGATGATCGGTTGCACCCGTGAGCGAATAGCCCGCCCACCATTGCAGATAGTCGATAAGGTCTTGTTTATCGTCGAACACTTCAGCAAGGAACCGTTCCCACCGAGGTGCTTCGGCCTCGGGTTTGTACGGGATGTGGCATTGCTGGGTAAGGTGATCCTCACGGCTATGCTGATACAACAGGCCGGTTTTCAGATCCAAGGTGCCGTTGGGAAAGTTCACCAGCCAGGGCTTGTTGTCCCACTCCACTAGGTCGCCATCAAGCTCACGCATCGATTGGGCAATCTTAAGGACGGCCTCCATACCTGAGCTCGATTCTAGATGCCGGGCGGCTACCGCGACCCTTGCCTTGGTCTTTTTCGAGACTCCTGCTTTCTCCAAGATCTCTTGTCCAAGTTGGACGGCTCGCCGTCGTGCCTGCTTCTCGTTAAGACACCACTTTACGCCATTCCAGACCAGCCACCCAAGGCTTGTGCTATGGAACAGGTCATCTCCATGAAGTTCCAGTAGAAGTTTAGCGCCCTCCACATCAGTGAGCTTTCTCATGGGGACTTTCTTCGATTGCTTGGGGGCCCTTGCCATCGTCAGCTTTTCCTTGATGAAGTCAGGCAGCGGGGCCATATCAATATCGTCTGGACTCAGTCCATCCGCCCAGCGATACATCACGCCGGTTTCTGGATGGATTGACCCTGGAAAAACCACTTGTCCACCTTGGCCGCGTGTATCCACGTGAGGGGCAAGCTTTCCCTGTGAGTTGCGCAATTGCACGTCATCGGGCATTACAAAGTAGTAATGTTGGCCCCCTCCTCCAGTGTTGACCGTTACGGTTCGAGGAAGCCCGGTTGGCACTTCGCCACCTTTCGCTGTGTCCACATCAATGACAAAAACACCACTCGGTCTGCCCGTCCGCAGACCAATATTTCCTTTGTGGGAAACCAAGGTCTCCAAGTCGAGAGGTCCTTCACTCTGCCAATTTTTACGCATCGCTTTCTTGCCGTCGAGCGGGGTCAGTGCCCAGCCTTGTTCTAGTGCCTTCTCGATCTCAATAATGCGTTCGTCTTTATGTTCGTTCATTATCCAATCCTCCGTGTGTTGGCTGGGCGGCAGGGTTTGCAACCGCCCTCTATCCAAGCTTCGATTTCCGGTTTCACCCAGCGAACAGCACCGCTAATCTTCCGCGGGGCTGGAAGCAAGCCACGGTCTCGCCACGCCCAAACGGTGCGTATGCCGAGATGTAGCATCGCAGCCACTTCTTTGACATTCATGAGTTGCATTTGTAATCCCCCATCGTTCGACATACAGATGGCCGAGATGGCGTTATCCGCCCGAAGACGCCTCTGCTACGGCCTCCTTGTACCGTCCCATTTTTCTGGGTTTTGCGGGTAGATCCCAGTTGCCCACCACCCTCATCCGGTGCGTTTGCCGACGGGAACACCCCGAGCCTTTCGAGCACTTCGGCAAGAACGACCTTTCTCCTTGATTGCATTGCTGCTCCTTTTTCTTGCGCCTGCCACGGCCCTATGCCGCGCATTAGCTCTAACCTAAGTTGACAGGCAAGATTCAGGCAAGAAAATTGCGCCGTCATGCCCTTTTTATGGGAGCATAATAACGGCGCATTGTCTCTTGGAGCTCTATTTCCCGGCAAGGAAGCAAGGATTCCGATTACCTATGTCTTGTCCGAAAAATGATCTTGGCGAATAGGCTTTGGGTGCCTCGATTCCGCAGATTCTTAAAGGCCTGTCCCTCCAGACCGAACGCTCTACGAAAGGAAGTATTGAGGTCGTGAGTGATGTCGTATCGTTGCTCCCCTTTTGACTTCGGATAAATGGATTCACACTTGGCCACATCGATTACTAAACGCAATTGTCTCTGCTTTGCCTCCATCCCTAGCGAACACCAAGTTCTTGGTTTTGAGTATTCAGGCTCATCGACTTTTCTGAAGGAAATACCTCTGGGTGTTACCCTTAATTCGATCTGATCCCAGCTGGTCACACCGAGCTCAATTGCAATAGGTATCTTGTTTTTTCTCGGTTTGCGAACAATGGCCGTGCTATCGGCAATCCTCTCCGTATTTTGGTCAGTTTGGGGGCCTTGTTCCCCAACTATATCCTCGACAGAGGGGAATGGGCATTCGCAAGAATGTTCGTATTCCTTGACCATGGAATCCGGACGTAGATACAAAAAACAATCAAGCGCTTTCTTTAGCGGAGCGGGAAGATAGCGATTACGGAGTGGGCTGTGGTACAACTGTAAGAATTCCCCTGGAGATACCCAGTCCTCTCCTACACTACTTCTTCCAGAATTAGGCATTTTGATAAAGATGCGCTTTACGGCTTCCTTTGCCGCGATGAAGGTTCTAACTTCAATGGCACCCTGTCCTTCATTCCTCGAAGAATAGGAGCGAAGGAAAAGCACCGGTTCTTCAAGCCCCCCCCTCAGACAAATTCAAAATGTTCGGTAAAAAGCCGTTCATGAGACATACCGTTTCGTCCCGACTCCATTGGTCCTTCTTGATCCAGTAAAAACATTGACTAATTGGCAGAAAACGCCCGAAACGGAGGTCAGTCATTTCAGGTTCAAATCTCCGTTTTAAGAATGCCTCGCTGAGCTCTCCGCCCTTAGCCCGATCCAGCATACTCGATAGACCTTTTCTCTCTTTGAGAATGGTCGTAACCCTATGGAAGGGGGAACCGCACTGCAACTCATTTCTAAGGGATTGTATTTTTTGCCGTTGTAGAAAATCACGAAGGTGCCACTGGCCGGAAAAACGAGGATAATCGGCAATTTCAGAAATTATACCTGCTGATACGGCTTTTTCATAGCCAAACCGGGTCAACGCCAAGGGCGACGTTTCACGGTCAAGAGGTGCGGAGAGGATCTCGCATTGGTTCTGCGGTGGCCAATTATGACTCTGTCTTACAGTCCATCGTATTAGTTCCTCCTCAGACAGGGCATTCGCTTCAATTTCCCCGTTTTCAAGAGCGCAGTAGACCCGAAATAGGGTAAGACCGGCTTCTCTATCACACCTTATGCAGCGATTTACTAAGCGCCCGAACTCCGGGTCCAGAAATTGGGTCTGTCTGAATTTTTCATACGCTTGGCACAAAGGTGAGTGTAGTAAAGCGGGGGGAGTCTTCTGCGCTTCCTCTTTGTCTGATTGAGGTTTCGGGTTGGACATTGGCGTATCCTCGTTTTGCTTAAGACTAGCACACTTGGGAGTCGACCGGCGCTTTTGCCTTTTTTGGGATTACAGTAATCAGGGACGTGCAGATTATATGATATAAGAATACTTCCATCCTAGTCGTTCCGAGGCAACTCACAACGCTCAATTCGAGTACGCTGAGGTCCGTGGAAATACGCAATTTCGAAACCGAAATGATGCTCTATATTTTCTTAATATTCGCATTTACGCAAAATAAACCCACCAAGTCGCAGTCAATTAGCCTTTAAATGGTTTGTATTTTATGTGGATTAGAAGGATGGATTTTCGGGCAGATATGCAGGAATTCTGCAGAAAATCCCCCACCACTGTCGCCAGCGGCGGCTCGGCCTTCTCCCACACCCCCTCCCGCGATGGCATCCTCATCCTCCACTACGATGTGCTGCCCCCCAAGAAGGGCCGCAGCACCTCGGAATGGGTGGACTTCCTGCTCTCCTTGGCCCCCAAAGTCATGGTCATGGACGAGTCCCACTACATCAAGAACCCCAAGGCCAAGCGCACGAAGATGGCCCTTGAGTTGTGCAAGCGTATCCCCAAGAAGATCTTCCTGTCGGGTACCCCGATTGAGAACAAAACGATGGACTTCTGGACAACGCTGTCCGTGCTCGACCCGAAGAACTTCGGCAACTACTTCAAGTTCGGGATGGAATATTGCAACGGGTACAAGTCGATGTGGGGCTATGACTTCTCGGGCAGCAGCAATCAGGACACCTTGCTGGCGAAGGCCAGTCGGGTGATGATTCGGCGCAAGAAGTGCGATGTGCTGAAGGAACTGCCACCCCAGCAGAACATCGTCATTCCCGTGGACATTTCCAATCGCAGTGAATACAACTGGGCGGAGGCGGACTTCATCCAGTGGGTTCGGGAGAACAAGGGTTCGATTGCGGCGATGCGGGCACGCAGGTCGGAGGCAATCACCCGGATCGCGTACTTAAAGACCTTGGCGGCGAGGGGGAAACTGGATGCGATTCGGCAGTGGATCGACAATTACAGGGAGGAAACGGGGAAGAAGCTGGTGGTATGCGCATCCCACCACGAGATACTGGATGAGTTGACGGCGGGTCGCAAGAAGTATGTGCGGGTGGACGGGAGCAAGAGCGCGGCGGCGAGGCAAGCGGCGGTGGATCAGTTCCAGAGTAACCCTGATATCGCTGAGTTCTACGGGCAGATTAAAGCGATGGGGGTGGGGATGACCCTGACGGCGGCGGACACGGTCTTGTTCACGGAGCTGGAATGGAACCCGTCGATTCATGATCAGGCGGCGGCTCGGGTTCACCGGATCGGGCAAACGTCGAGCAACATCACGGCGTACTACCTGATTGCGGTCGGGACATTGGAGGAATCCATTGCCGAGGCGATTGACGCGAAGCGGCAGAACATTGCAAGGGTTTTGGATGGGGAGGATCTGGGTAAACACAGTTTACTCGCCACCATACTTCGCTGGATGTCAGGCCATCGGACAGGGCGTGCCTAGGGGCATGTGGATGAAGTTACAAAATAGTCACGGTTCGCCGTAGCACCCCAAAAAACGCGTCATATGGTCACAGAATGTGACATCTTCCGTGACCATTCGAAAGCCGGTATGGCGGGGCGCTGCTGCGAAACCCCTCAATTGAGCCCTCAAACCCGCCCTCGGGTAAGAAAATGAACCAACCCATTGAAGATAATGGAGGCGATATATCATGAGTTCCAACACGATGAGAGAGCACTATAGTCTGGAAGAACTGGACCGGATGCTGGCGTGCCTGTCCCAACGGTCGGCCAGCGGGCTCCGGGACCGGTGTTTTATCACGCTGGCCAGCCGAAGTGGGCTGCGTTGCGCGGAGATGCTGGCGCTGCTGCCCACGGACATCCAGGAGGAAAACGGAAACCCCTACGTATTGGTGCGAAACGGCAAAGGCGGAAAAGTGCGACGGGTGCCGGTCAAGCAGAATGTATTGGACGCGATTGCGCGGTGGATGGCTAAACGAAAGCAGCTGGGCATCCGGAGGAACAGTCCGCTGTTCTGCTCCATCACCGGGGCGGAAAAGGGCGCGGCGCTGAGCACATCCGCCATTCGGCAGAAACTTCTCCGGCTTCAAAAGAAAACCGGCATAGAAAAGCGATTACACCCACACGGTTTGCGGCACACCGCCACCGTGCAGTGGGCGAACCGGGGTGTCCCCGTGCCCATCATTCAGCGGCTCTTGGGGCACTCATCCCTGACGGTAACGGCGATTTACCTGGCTTCGCTGTCCTGCGCGGATGTGTCGAGGGCCATGAATGCGGTGCAGGAATGGTAGGAGGATTTGCTTATTGCCCGGTCTGGAAACCGCGAGAGGTCAGGGATTCTGCTGTCGCGGCGTGGGCGGAGGGGGCCCCTCCGCGTCCGCCCCCGCTCGCTGCCAATACCGGGCTCTCAGCTTCCCCCCATTTCCATTTTACCCATCCATTCGTCACACTATCGCTTTTTTTGGGCTAATAGGCCACCTCCTGACGCGCCGGAAAGTTATAATTATATCAAGCATAGCTAACTTTTGCCTTCTTGACCCCTATTTTCAAATATTGGTCATAAGTGCATCATGTATGTAAGTCCTTATGTAACATGAGGATACTGAAATATTCACGGCATGGCATGAAAATTGCTTGTTCTTGCTCAAGGTAGGATCGAATTTGGGCAGTAATTGCGTTCAACAACCTTATAGAAAGGGGACTTACGCACCATGAAACGCTTGATGTATGCGCTTGTATTGCTGGGGCTCGTTTTGCCCTTAGGAGCTGGGGCCGAAACGGTGAATATCACCATCCCGGACCTGATTGCCGATGCGACATTTACCCCAGGTCAAGCCTCCGGTGTTGGGGGTGAGGATCAGGAAGTGGAAGCGGGCTGTATAGCGGCCCAGAGATGGGATCTTGAGGGGTTCTTCGTGGATAGAAGCACCGATACGTTGAGTATGGTCGGTGGCTTTGATTTCATTAATGGTCGCGATGGTTATAAATCGGGCGATATTTTTCTCGACATCGACGGCAAGTTGAGTTACGGAACGGATATCACGCCTGTACCGACCGTTCAACATCCCAATCCACAGACCTATGACCCAAACGGATATTCCAGTGTGAATAATATTTTTGGTTACGAGTATGTAGTGGACATCGACTGGGAAAACTATAACTGGGAGACCAAAACAGGCACATACAACATAGTCGATATCGACCTAAACAACGATGGTCTGGCGGGTGGCGAGACCCTTGTCGAGGTTTACTACGGACAGAACGAAGAATCCAATCCCTATCGGTACCTTAGCGGCGGCAAGGTCACAGGTTCTGGGACTTTCACCTATCAGACCAATGTCACCGGCACCGGTTTCTTGGGAAATGGAACCCAACCTGTTTCCGCAGACAATACGCACAACAAGGTAGTGTTTGACAGTTTCTTCGATGTTTGGTTTGATGCGGGTCTGCCCGTCTCGACTGCGACCTTGCATTTCACTGAAGGGTGCGGCAACGACACATTGATGGGCAAGACGGCCGTAGTGCCTGTGCCTGCGGCCGCAGGTATGGGCTTGCTGGGCTCGATCCTGCTGGGTATCGTCCGTCGGCGCAAGAGCCAGAAGTAGTCGGGCCTTTGGCCCGAATCCTGAAATTAGAATCGAACTGAAGCAAAGCGGCGTAGATTTGTTTTCGTGAACCTACCGTCTACGAAGTGGAGCTTGGTTCGGCACGGGATGTGTGCTCTGGCCGGGGCGTTCCTGAATAACTTGTTTTACGAGCGAAGTGGTCGCGCCAGAGTTAGCGATGGTCAGGGCGTTCTGATTCGTTAGCCTTGGGAGCGGGCTTTCTCGCGCGGGCAGCGTACGTGTCCGTGAAACAGGAGGGACAGAGATTTCTGTCCCTCCTTTTGCATGTCTGCCCGACTTTCTTGGATGGGTCCAGAGAACATACTAGGCCGGCACAATCCAGCGCACCGATGTCCGCTAGAAAGAACCGCCAAAAAAGCACCTGGCCCGTTGCTCAAGAATTTCGAATGAGCTACTGCTTGCCCCACGCGAATAATTGTGCTAAAATTTCAGCAGAGGAACAATAGGAGGTGCGTGGTTATGCAGCGTATCGGGATTATTGGGTGCGGCTATGTAGGCTTGGTCACTGCGGCATGTTTGGCGGACGCCGGGTCTAGCGTTTTGTGCGCCGACAGCGACAAGCGGAAGATTGCAAAGCTAAAATCCGAGGGTGTCCCTTTTTACGAGCCCGGACTCGATGAACTGGTGCTAAAAAACCACAAGGCCAAGCGCCTGCGCTTCACATCAAGCACCACAGAGGTAGTGAAAGGCTCGGACATTATTTTCATCTGCGTGGGGACCCCGTCTCGCAGCGACGGCAGCGCGGATCTCACCGCCGTCGAAAAGGTCGCCACCGACATAGCCCATGCGATGGATGCCTACAAAATCATCGTCGAGAAAAGTACCGTCCCCGCCGAAACCGGTGCGAGAATTCGCAAGACCATCGAAATGGCCGGCCGGGGAAAAACAGAATTCGATGTCGTCTCAAACCCCGAGTTCCTGCGCGAGGGACAGGCGATTCACGATACCATGCACCCGGACCGCATTGTCCTGGGTGTCGAAAGCAAACGCGCCGAGAAAACGCTCCGGGCGCTGTATGCCCCCTTGCGCGCACCCGTCATCGTGTGCAACATCGCCACCGCCGAAATTATCAAACACGCGTGCAACTCTTTCCTGGCAACGAAAATCTCCTTTATCAACGCCATCGCCCGCATCTGCGAACTCGTGGATGCCGACGTCCTCAAGGTGGCCGAGGCCATGGGCCTCGATAAACGCATTGGCCCCGCCTTCCTCAATGCCGGTGCCGGCTACGGCGGCTCCTGCTTCCCCAAGGATGTCGATGCCTTCATTCACCTCGCCGATCAGAAAGGCTATGATTTTGAGCTGGCCAAGGCCGTTCGTAAAATCAACACCGACCAACGCACACTCCTCCTCAAAAAAATAGAGGAGGTCCTGTGGAATGTCAAAGGCAAGACTGTCGCGGTGCTCGGCCTCAGTTTCAAGCCCGACACGGACGACCTGCGCAACTCCGTCGCTCTGGACGTGGTTCGCGCGCTCCAAGATTTGGGCGCGCTCGTGCGTGCCTACGACCCCAAGGCCATGCCCAAGGCCAAGACGGAATTGAAATCCGTCCGGTTCGCCAAGGACGCCTACGATGCCGCAAAAGGCAGCCATTGCCTCCTGCTCATGACCGAATGGGCCGAATTCCGCGATCTCGATCTCGGCCGCATCCATAAACTGATGCAACAACCAGTTATCGTTGACGCGCGAAATTTCTTCGATCCGGAAACCGTGAAAGTGCAGGGATTCACCTATCGCGGTATAGGCCGGGGAGCCAGCGCCCCCCAGCCTCGTCGCTGAGCGCCTACCGAATCAAACCGCGCAAATAGCTGCCGTACGCGCTTTTCCCGAGCTGTTGCGACTGCTCCACAAGCGCCTCGCTGGATAGCCAGCCGCTCCGCCAACCGATTTCTTCCAAACAGGCAATCTTGAGATTCTGGCGTTCTTCCACCGCCTGCACAAACTGCGATGCTTCCATCAAACTGCGGTTAGTACCCGTGTCCAGCCAAGCAATGCCTCGCCCGAGTAGTTCGACGTGCAGGGCACCTCGTTCCAGATAACAGCGGTTGAGGTCCGTAATTTCAAGCTCGCCTCGCGCACTGGGTTTCAGCGCCAAGGCCAGTTCCACCACCTGGCTGTCATAAAAATAGATACCCGGCACCGCATACGAACTTTTAGGTTGCTCGGGCTTTTCCTCAAGCGACAACACGGAACCCTTTTCATCGAACTCAACCACGCCATACCGCTCGGGATCCGACACGTGATAACCGAAGATGGTCGCACCTTCGGTCAGCTTGGCGGCCCGCTTCAACACGTCCACGAATCCATGCCCATAGAATACGTTGTCGCCAAGCACCAAGGCACCAGGCCCACCCTCTAGAAAATCTGCTCCAATGTGGAAGGCCTGTGCCAAACCCTCGGGATTCGGCTGCGCCGCATAGGATAGGTGAATGCCAAATTGGCTCCCATCCCCCAATAGCCGCTCGAACAGCGGCAAATCGTGCGGCGTGGAGATGAGCAGAATATCGCGAATGCCCGACAGCATAAGCACACTCAGCGGGTAATAAACCATTGGCTTGTCATACACCGGCAACAGTTGCTTGCTCACCGCGATGGTAAGCGGGTGCAGGCGCGAGCCCGCACCTCCAGCCAATACAATGCCTTTCATAACGATTCGCCCTCCGTTGGTAGGCGCGACTACTATGCCGCGCGTCAAACGCTTATCTTAGCGCTCTTCATATTGTTTGCGATAGTATTCCAGAAATTCGCCTGACTTAATCTTGCGCCACCACCACTCGTTGTTCTTGTACCAGTCCACCGTTTCCGAAACGCCTTGATCCCAATCCATCGTCGGCGTCCAGCCAAGCCCGCGCAGTTTCGACGCGTCAATGGAATACCGGAAATCGTGACCGGGCCGGTCTTTCACCAAGCGAATGAAGGACTCATCGCGTCCACATCCGGAAAGCAGCTTGTGCGTCAATACGATATTCTCGCGCTCATTGCCGCCCGCCACATTATAAATCTGTCCCAGCTCACCCTTGCGAAGCGCCGTGTCAATGCCCGAGGCATGGTCATACACCCAAAGCCAATCGCGCACATTATGCTCGCCACCCTGATAAAGCGGCACTTGCTCGCCATCGATAAGATTTGTGATGAACAACGGCATCACCTTTTCCGGATACTGATACGGACCATAGGTGTTCGACCCGCGAGTAATGACAATTGGCGTTCCAAAGGTCTCAAAATGGGCCAACGCGATCAGTTCCCCACCCGCCTTGCTGGCCGAATAGGGATTCCGAGGTTGCGGCGGATCCGTCTCCTTGAAAGAACCCTCCCGAATGCTCCCGTACACCTCGTCCGTCGATACCAGCAACACCCGCTGCGTCTTCAATTCCCGGGCGGCCTCGCAAATGTTGTACACCCCGGTGCAATTCGTCGAAATAAAATCGGTCGCCCCCATGATGCTCCGATCCACATGCGTGTCCGCCGCGAAATTAACGATGGCGTCGCAACCTTCCATCGCGGACTGAATCGCCCCTCGATCCGCGATATCCCCCTGCACAAACGTGTACCGCCCTAGGTCGCACTCTTTGACATTGTCCAGATTCCCTGCATACGTCAGTTTGTCGAAATTCACCACATGAATCTCGGGATAGGTCTTCAATTGATGCCGGATAAACGCCGACCCAATGAAACCGGCACCGCCAGTGACCACGATCTTCTTCATTATTGTGCTCCTCCTTAGTTAGACCAACCTCGCCATAAACTCGACCAGCGCGTCCTTCCAATTCTTGAACAAATACCCTGACTCACGGCGCAACTTCTCGGTCGCCAGAACAGAATACAGCGGCCTGGACGCCTTGGCAGGAAACTCGGACGAAGCGCACGGAACAATGGGCGTACTCACGCCCGCCAATTCCAGAACTGCCTTCGCCAGCTCATAACGCGAACACTTCCCCCCATTCACCGCATGATACGTCCCGAAGGCCGCCCTTTGCACGACAGCCAAAGTCGCCTCCGCAAGATCCCGGGTATGCGTCGGCGAACCCACCTCGTCCTCAACAACCTTCAACTCCGGATACTTGCCCGCCAACTCCAGAATCTTCTTTGGAAAACAGTTGCCTGTGGGCCCATAAAGCCAAGCTGTCCGCAGAATAAAATGCTTCTTCGTCAACTCACGAACCCACACCTCACCATCTGCCTTCGACTGGGCGTACACCCCAATCGGGGCGACAGCATCCTCCTCCACATAAGGCACCCGCTTATGCCCACCGAAGACATAATCCGTGCTGTAATAGACGACAGGAATCGCCGCCGAGTGCGCGGCACGGGCCGCAACAGCTGCCCCCTCCACATTCGCACGAAAGGCACCCGCAGCATCATCTTCGGCCGCTTCAACATTCGTATACGCCGCAGCATTAATTAATACATCAGGCCCAAACGCCTTCACGGAGGCCTCCACCTGCTCGGAATCCGCAATATCCAACTCCGGCAAATCAAAACCAGCCACCGGCCCCTCTGCAGCAAACACCTCAACCAAATCCCGCCCAAGCTGGCCGCGGGCACCAAAAATCAAAGTACGCATAAACCTAGCCTCCCTCGTTTCTCAGATCATACCATTCGAAAATTATACTCGGCATTACGAAGGATCGGTGCCGCCTCATCCTTCGGAGAAACCACGCACACCTCATCCGGCCAAACAATCCCGACTTCAGGATCCGCATAATGTAGCGACCGCTCCGAGGAGGGTTCATAAAACTGGTCACTCTTATAATACACCAGAGAATCCTCCTCCAGCGAAAGAAATCCATGCGCAAACCCGCAAGGCACAAACATCGCCTTTCCATTATCCTCAGTCAGCGTCTCACCCACCCACTGCCCAAAAGTAGCCGACCCCACACGCAAATCCACCGCAACGTCAAACACCGCCCCCTTGACCACACGAATAAGCTTAGCCATCCCATAAGGATGAATCTGATAATGCATCCCACGCAAAGTCCCCTTCACACTGCAACTAAGATTATCCTGAACAAACACGGTCTCTGGAAAACCCGCACGTAAAAATTCCAGCTCAGAATAAGCCTCCATAAAAGACCCCCGCTCATCAGGAAAACAACGCGACTCAACCACCAGAACACCAGAAAGCGGTGTCTCAAATATTTGAACTTTCACATCATACTCCCTTCAAATGCAGGCAACGAGCCCGTGCCTCGTAAACCTAGCCTGTCGATGTATTAACGGAAGAGACCTCTAATTAGAATCCTCTAGTATGACCTTTCATTACATCTTCATAAATTTCACACATCCTGTCAATTTTTGCATCCCACAGGTAGTTGGCACGCACTTTCTCCCGTGCAAATTCACCCATTTTCCTGCGCAATTCCTGGTCTTCCAACAGACGCTTAATGGCTGAGGCGATATCTACTGCATATTGTTTAGGGTTCGTCACAGGAACACGCACACCAACATTA
>CAIZGN010000041.1 GCA_903932505.1 Candidatus Hydrogenedentota bacterium | reverse complement strand
TGATCCACCTTGGCGATGCGCACGACTTGGAGCGCTCCGCCGCTGACAAACACGCTGTCTACAGGAACCACGCTGCCGCCCAGCCAAAGCAACTGCGCGTCCAGATAGCCCTCTTTCTGCACCACCTCAAGCCAGCCAGCACCGCCGCCATCCTTGGTCAGTTCCCACTGCCCGAGATAGGGGGCCGGGTCATTGTCCGCCGCATAGGCGGACGTGCCCGCAGCCATCATCGCGAAAATCAGAAGCAATCCCATTGTCTTGATCATTGTTGTGCCTTTCGTGGATTTTTCTAAGCGGCCGGGTTCAACACCGAACCCGGCGCACAGTGTACCCGAAAGCGTATACGACGCGCCACGCGGGAACTTTCCGTGGTTCTCTTCACAGTGCGGTAAAATTGTGCATTATGGTATACTTCTTGCAGCATTTCTTTCCTGCGTGGAGAGTTTTCCATGGGTTTAAAATTCCATGCGTACAGTATGGGATTTTGGGTTCAGAATTGCTATTGTTCATTTGATGAAATCGCGTGAGTTTCCGAATTCTCCGAAGAACCGGGCGCATGAATCCATAAAATATGAGGAAGCAATGAATACAATCCGCACTTCACTGGCGTTCTTATTGACAATCTCCGCTTCGATACTCTTCCTAAGCGGCTGCCCAAAAAGTCCCGCCATTGGCCTGAGCGCAACCGCCCTGGAATTCAAGGTCTGCGACAGCAATCTTTCCAAGGATTTCACCCTCACAAATTCCGGGGGCGGCAAACTCAATTGGAGCATCACCGCAGGACCGGCCTGGGTGAGTATACAGACGGACAGCACCGGCGTACTGAACAATGGTGCTGAAGTTCGGGCCACAGTCACGCTTCTGGCGACCAGTCTTACACTGGCCGACGGTGCCTCAGAGACGGGGATCGTAACGATTTCAGAAGCCAAGGGAACGTCGGCCGATGTCATCATTACTGTCACAAAAGACTGTTCCGGCCAAACGCACGAAGGTGAAGGAGAAGGGGTACGGGAGGGCGAGGGTGAGGGAGAAATAATTATTGAGGGTGAGGGAGAAACCATTGTTGAGGGTGAAGGTGAGGGCGAAATTTTCCCCGAGGGTGAGGGCGAAATCAATGCCGCACCGGTGATCGACCAAGGCGCAGGCCCACTCGATGTCACGATGTCCGAAGACGGCACTCCTGCCCCGTGGAGCGCGCCCGCTCTGACAGCGATCGACTCAAATACGGGCGACTCGCTTTCATGGAGTGTTTCCGCACCGGCAACCCATGGTGTCGCAACGGTATCCGGCACCGGCGCATCCCCGGCAACCTTCACCTACGCGCCAACCCTGAATTGGAACGGTTCTGATTCATTCACAGTTCGGGTCTCTGATGGAAAAGGCGGAACGGACGATATCACCATTGCAGTCACCATCACCGCCATCAACGACGCGCCCGCGATTGACCAACCCGACCCGCAGCCCTTGGCGGTCGCGCGAAACACGGTTGCGCACCTGGCCCTGACGGTCACGGATCCCGAGGGGGATGTGCCGGTCTGGTCTG
>CAIZGN010000040.1 GCA_903932505.1 Candidatus Hydrogenedentota bacterium | reverse complement strand
GCGGCACTCGTGGCGCGGGAGGCATCGCCGGAGTAGAAGAACGCCGCAAGGCTGATGCCGATAAGCGCGGCCACGGTCGCGGGAATCGCAATGTACAGATTGATGCCGCCGTGGTGTTCCATGTGCTCACCAATGCTGATGAAGCTGCCCATGGGAACAAAACCGGCCACCACACTCAGGACGGAGAGAATCATCAGCGGAATCAGCATGAGCGCCGGGGCTTCATGTGCATGCCCGGCCTTGTCGCTGCGATGCGGTCCGCAGAAGGTCACGAAATAGATGCGGAACATGTAGAAGGGGGTAATCCCCGCCACCAGCAAGGCCACCGCGAAAATGCCGGTATGCCCGGTTGTGAGACAGGCCGAGAGAATCTCGTCTTTCGAGAAGAAGCCCGCCAGCGGGTAAATACCGCTGATCGCCAGCGTCGCGATAAGGAACGTGATGTGGGTGACAGGCATTTTCTTGCGAAGACCGCCCATATCCCAAATTTCGTTGCTATGCACCGCATGAATAACCGAACCGGCACCCAGGAAGAGGAGTGCCTTGAAGAAAGCGTGCGTGAAGAGGTGGAACATGCCTGCGGTGTAGCCCAGCGGCTGTTCCATCGTGGCCACGCCCAACGACAGCATCATGTAGCCCAACTGGCTCAACGTCGAGAAGGCAAGCACCCGCTTGATATCATCCTGCGTCATACCGATGAGCGCGGCAAAGAGGCTGGTAAAACAACCGATATAGGCCACGGCATGCAAGGCATCCGCACTGGCGGCGAAAGTGGGGAAGAGGCGCGCGGTCAGATACACACCGGCCACAACCATGGTAGCCGCATGAATGAGGGCGGAAACCGGGGTCGGACCTTCCATAGCGTCCGGCAGCCAGATGTGCAGCGGGAACATCGCACTCTTACCGGCCGCACCCATGTAGACCAGCAACATCGCAATGGTCAGGAAGCCAACGCCGAGGAATTTCGCTTCGTGGTAGTGTTCCGCAAAGGCGCTGCTGGTCAGATAGGCGAAATCAACCGGTTGCAGCGGCAGGACGGAAAGCACTTCACTCACCTTAGGCGCAACCGCCGTAAAGGAGTTGAAGCTGATATAGCCAACCATCAGAACGCCGACCATGAAGCCCAAATCCGCAAAACGCGTGACGATGAACGCCTTCTTCGAAGCCGATACCGCCGAGGGCTTCTGGTAATAGAAGCCAATCAGCAGGAAGCTGCTGACGCCAACCAATTCCCAAAAAACGTACATTTGCACAAGATTCGGCGCGGCCACCAGACCCAGCATGCTGAACGTGAACAGATTCAGATAGGTGAAATATCGCCCGTAACCGTCCTCACCATGCATGTAGCCAATACTGTACAGGTGCACCAGCGAACTCACCGTGGTCACCACCACCATCAACATCACGGAAATGGGGTCAACGATGACGCCCGCAGCCACCGAGAAACCAGCCTGATAGCGCAGCCATTCGAAGGCCCACGGTACAAGAATCGGATGCTCGCCTCCGGGCGGGTACAGCGTGAAATATTCCCAAGCCAGTGTGTAGGCGCAGCCCGCCGCCGCAAAAATCGAGGCCGTGGCCACGATACCGGCCAGCTTGTCCGACAAGGGACGAATAATCAGGCCCACGATGGCAAACGAGATGAGCGGCAAGGCCGGGATGAGCCAAGCATTGCGCAACATAAATTCCAAGTGCAGATTTTCCATGATGCTCCGTAATCCGTCCTAGTCCCGCAACAAGGTGATCTGGGTGACGTCGATCGTTTGACGGTAGCGGAACAAGGCCACGAAAATAGCCATTCCGACCACTGCCTCGGCCGCAGCCACCGCGATAATGAAAATCGCCATGATATGTCCGTCCACCGAAGGGGCGGCAAAGCGGTTAAACACAACAAACATGAGCGCGGCCGAATTCAGCATCAATTCTGCGGACATCAGGATGCCCACCGCATTGCGACGGGTCAGCAGGCCCGACATGCCGATGCAGAAAATCACGGTCGCCAGCACAAGAAACTGGGTCTCACCAGGCTCATACGAGGCGATTTTTTGAAGAATGTCCGTCATTTCGTTTCCTCTTCCCGTTGCAACCGGGGCTGCGTGAAGTGAACCTCACCCGGCAGGTCGCCACCACTGGTGAACGGCTGTTCCGGAGCCGGAATCTTGCGGGCAATCACAATGCCGCCAATGGCCGCAGCCAGCAACAGCAGAGAGATGAGTTCGAACGGCAACACAAAGCCTTCCGGGCCGTAATCGAGCAATTTCATACCGATGGCATGCACATCGTCTTTGACCGGTTCTAAGACCTGCGTATTGGCGGGGCGGGGGGAGAAGATGGCGCAGCACGAGGCAAAGAGCATGGCCAGTCCCACAACGCTGCCCAACAGCATACGCTTGGTCGTGGGATGATCCTCAAGCAAATCAGCCGAACGCGTCAGCATGATTGCAAACACGATCAGCACCACAATACCGCCGATATAGACCAATACCTGCACACCGGCCAGGAACTCGGCATTCAGAAGGATATACAGCCCCGCCGTCAGCATCAGCACCGCCATCAGCGCCACGGCCGCGCGCAGCAGCTTGCGGGTGAAAATTACCGTCAACGCCAGAACCGTCATGCCGACGGCGATGGTGTAAAACATCACAGTGGTTAGAGCCGATGCAATCATACTTTATCCTCTTGCTCGGTGGCCTGACCCGGCAGCACGATGGGGCGGATGTTGGGATAGGCCTCGCCCGCCAGCGGCACGGGACCATCGTAGGGACCACGCTTTTCCAGCACCACTTGCTTGCGGGTTTCCTCGTCGAGTTTGGCGACCTGATCGCCCGTAGGCCCGGCGTGGCGGTTCAACGTGTAGATGAGCAAACGGCGGTCATAGACCGCGCATTCAAATTCGTGACCCATGCGCAGGGCGTCCGATGGACACGCCATCACGCAAGCGTTGCAGAAAGTGCAGGAATCCATCCGCCAAACGTAAGCGTCCAGCTCGTTCTTGCCCGTGACCGCGCCCTTGCGGGTCTTAACGATAATGGAGGCATTGGGGCAGGCGCGTTCGCAGGCTTTGCAGCCGTTGCACATGTAATACCCGTTATCATCCTGATTGAGCTGCAAATTGGCGCGATACCGCTCGGGGAACTTCAGCGTGGCCCGGTTTTCCGGATACTGCTTCGTCACAATGGTCGAGGGATGCAGGAAGTACCACATGGTAAGCTTCATGCCCTTCCACAAGCTCTTGAACGCGGAGGGAACCTGCGCGAAGTAATTTTGAGTCCGGATGCGAGGAACCAAGGCCACCGGCACGGTTTGACCCGCGATCGATTGCTGGCTCAGTCGGACATCGGTGAAATCCACGTTGCTCATGGTTAATTATTCCCGGGGAACAGATAGAAGTTATACAGCACAACGAACGACGCCACCAGCAGATTCACAAAGCCGATCGGCAGGAGAATTTTCCACTCCAGACGCATCAATTGATCCACGCGCAAGCGCGGAAAAGTCCACCGGAACCACATCAGCAGGAAGATGATTCCGCTCACTTTGAGGAAGAACCAGCCACCACCCGGCAGCAGATCCATGACCTGGTTGAAAGCGGTGAAATTCCCGACGTGGAACGGCATCCAGCCACCCAGGAAGAGGGTGGAAGTCAACGCGGCCACCACAAACATGTTGATGAATTCCGCGAGGAAGAAGAAGGAGAAACGCAGCCCGGAGTATTCCGCATGGAATCCCGCCGTCAACTCCGACTCACCTTCAGGAATGTCGAAAGGCGTACGGTTGATTTCAGCCGTGGACGCAATCAGATACACGATGAAAGAGACGATACCGACGCCATGCGCCCGCCATATCCACCAACCCGCCTCCTGACTCTCCACAATGCCGCGCAAGGACATCGTACCCGCAAACAGCACGACCACCAGAAGTGCCAGGGTCGCAGAAATTTCATAGGAGATAATCTGTGCGCCGGAACGCATGGCACCCAGCAAGGCCCACTTGTTGTTGGAACTCCAACCGCCCAACAGGATACCCATAACCCCGAAACCGCTGATGGCGGTCACATACAACACGCCGATATTCATGTCCGCCACGTGCAGCAGGGGACTGTAGGGAACGACCAGCAGGACAAGAACTGTGGCACCCAGACTCAGGAAGGGTGCCAGCAGGTGCATGGCCTGATCCGCACGGGTCGGAACGATATCTTCCTTGCAAAGCAGTTTCAGCGTATCCGCCACCGTCTGCAACAGACCATGGGGTCCAACGCGCATCGGTCCAAGGCGGCATTGAAAACGCGCCGATATTTTGCGCTCGGCGTAGATCAAGACCAAGCCCAACAAAGTCAGGAAAGTCAGCACACCCACCATTGCACCACCAATCAGGGCGATGGCGAACAGCGGGTCAGTGGGCAGGGCCTCGGTCGCCCGTTCCGCGATCGTCTTCGGCGGATCGCCCGCAGCCAGCAGTATTCTCAATGCTATTTCGTGCACGGTAAACACCTCTACTACCGGTCGATTTCCGGAATGACCAAGTCCATGCTAGATAAAATCGCAATCACATCCGCCAAACGCCACCCGGGTGCCAATTCCGTGATGCACCACAGGTTGCAGTAGTTGGGGGAGCGGAAGTGCATCCGGTAGGGCGTCGCCTCCTTGCCATCCGACACGATCGTCACCCCGAGAATGCCGCGAGACGTTTCAAGATGATCGTAGTGAACACCCTCAGGCAGTTTCACCCGAACATTGGGCTTCGTCGTGGAGTGAGCGCCCTCGGGAATATTGTCAATCAGCTGCTCGATAATCTTCAGCGATTCACGCATCTCTTGGATGCGCACATAATACCGATCCCATGAATCGCCCTTGGTGCCAATGACGACATTGAATTCAGCCTTCGCATACACGCCATAAGGGTCAATCTTGCGCAGGTCAAGCGGAACGCCACTGGCCCGCAAAACCGGCCCGGTGCAACCCATCGCCAAGGCTTTTTCCGCCGGAAACGCGCCCACATTACGCAGACGTTCCTGCAGGATGACATTACCGGAAAGCAGGGTATCGTATTCTTCGACCACCGGCTTCAGGTAGGCCACCACTTTCTTCACTTTGGCCGCAAAATCCGGCAAAATGTCATACATCACGCCACCCGGCTGAATGTAATTCATGGTCAGGCGCGCGCCGATGGTCTCTTCAAAAATCTCGCTGATGATTTCCCGTTCGCGGAAACCGTACAAGAAGGGGGTAAAAGCACCCAAGTCCATGCCCAGCACCGCCCACCACAGCGCGTGACTCTGTACACGCTGCAGCTCCGCCATAATCGTGCGGATATACTGGGCGCGCTCACTCACCTCGATGTTCCCGGCCTTTTCCACCGTCTTTGATACGGCCCAATTGCCCATCAAAGCGGAGAAATAGTCCATCCGGTCAGTGAGGTGGATGGTTTGACGGTAGGAGAGGTGCTCGCACATCTTCTCCAGACCCCGGTGCACATAGCCCGGAGCCGGAATGATTTGCTTCACCGTTTCGCCGTCCAACCGCGCCACAAACCGCAGAGAACCGTGGGAAATGGGGTGTTGCGGCCCCATGTTCACGTAGTATTCCTGCGTGTTCAAGTTGCTTTCCGCCGTCACAGGCGGTTGCAGCAGTTCATCCAAGGTGCGAATCGTTACCGTCATCGTACGTCCCTTGCGGGGTTATTACGCCACACTGCGCTCATGGCGCGGCGAGCATGTCCGGGTCCTGATAATCCTTGCGCAGGGGATGTCCCT
>CAIZGN010000039.1 GCA_903932505.1 Candidatus Hydrogenedentota bacterium | reverse complement strand
GCTCAAAGAGATGCTGAGGGTTCAATATGCGGACGCCATCGCGAAGGACATTGCGGAGGGTAAGTCCCCGGCGCACGAACCTTGGGGCTTGGGTTGGCTGGTGCGGGGGACGAACCCCAAGTATGCCTCGCATTGGTTCGGCTTTGGCGATTCCAAATCCCCGACGCTCTTTGGGCATGCGGGCGTAGATACCATTTACGGCGATGGTGACCCAGCGCGGGATTTGGCGTTTGTTTTTGCCATGACCAACAAGTCCAAAGACTCGGGTGAAGCGACACGATTGCGCAAGGAGGTGAGCAATCTCCTTCAGGACGCCGTGGCCTGAACTGAGCCGCTTGGCGATTCAAAGGGAACGAATAGTCGAAGGAGAAAACCCCATGTTATTCATGTTGCTGACGAATGTAATATTGAGCGCCACGGGGCTTCCCGGTGGGCCCGAGCCGATCCCTGTGGCTTTTCCTCACTTCCCGGATCGTGTTCACGCGGTGGTCTGGCGCAACTGGCAGCTGGTCCCAGTCGAGCGAGTTGCGAAGGTTATCGGTGCCACGCCCGAGGAAGTTGTGCAACTGGGCAAGGCGATGGGTCTTTCTGGCCCCCCGGTAATCACGCCCGATCAGCAGCGACGTTCCTACATTACGGTCATCCGCCGCAATTGGCATCTGTTGCCCTATGAACAGTTGCTGGCCTTGCTCGACTGGACACCTGAGAAGCTGGCCTTCACGCTGCGTGAGGATGATTTCCTGTTCATCAAGCTGGGCAGCCTCAAACCCAAGTGCGAGCCGGTTCGCTATACACCGCCCAACGAGGCTGTACAAGCGCGTGAGCGGGCGATGGCCAAAACGTTGACGGAGGAATTCCCGACCGGTGCGGGACTCACGGAGGATCCGCTCTTCGGTTTTGTGGAACGTCTTTCCGCCCCGCCAGAAGCGAGTGTTGAGACCCCAAAAACCGAAAGCCACTTTTCCCCGCGCTTCTGCTCGTCCTACTTTGCATTGTATGGTGATCCGCTGCTCGAGCAGGGGGCTGATCCCTTTCCCGATGGTTACCTCGCACGACTTGCTGCCTCGGGAGTCAATGGCGTGTGGCTTCAGGCGGTGCTGTACAAACTGGCCCCGTTCCCTTGGGAACCTGGTTTGAGCGAACATTATGAGGAGCGTCTGGCAAACCTCCGCACGCTCACAGAACGTGCACGCAAGCATGGTATCGGCGTCTTCCTTTACCTCAACGAACCTCGCGCGATGCCGCTGGCTTTCTATGAAAGCCGTCCGGAACTCAAGGGCGTGGTGGCGGATGGTTATGCTGCGCTTTGCTCCAGTAACCCCGATGTGCAGGCCTATCTGAGGGATTCGGTGGCCTCGATCTGCAAGGCTGTTCCTGAGGTCGCGGGCTTCTTCACCATCTCCGCCTCGGAGAATCTTACGAACTGCTGGTCTCATTATCAGGGTGCCCAATGCCCCCGTTGCAGTGCGCTCACCGGGGCCGACGTCATCGCAACCTTGCATAGAAACATTCGTGAAGGGATAGACCGGTCGGGCAGTTCCGCTCGGCTCATCGCATGGGACTGGGGATGGAAGAATGAGTGGGTCGAACCGCTCGTGAAGGCCCTTCCGAAGAATGTCGACCTGCAGAGCGTGAGCGAATGGGAGATCCCGGTCAAGCGCGGCGGTATTGACAGTGTGGTGGGCGAATACTCAATTTCCACGATTGGGCCCGGCCCGCGCGCGACCCGCAACTGGGGTATTGCCCGCGCCAATGGCGTGAAAACCTTTGCCAAGATACAGGCGGGGAACACTTGGGAGCTATCCGCTGTTCCGTACATTCCCGCCGTTGAAAACGTCGCCAAACATATCGGCAACCTGCGCGCTGCCGGTGTGGAAGGCCTCATGCTGGGTTGGACACTCGGCGGATATCCGTCGCCCAACCTAGAAGTTGTTGAAAAAATGGGCGAGGATCGGAAGGGTGCCCCGCTGACGGTGGACGAGGCGCTTGCCGAAGTCGCCACGCATCGTTTCGGGCCGAAGTTCGCCCCAGCCGCTGTGCAGGCTTGGAAAACGATGAGCACGGCCTTTAGCGAATTTCCCTACAACATCGGCGTCGTGTACAATGCCCCGCTGCAGATGGGCCCCGCCAATCCGCTTTGGGAAAAGCCCACAGGCTATCTGGCCACCATGGTGGGCATGGGCTACGACGACGTGAACACCTGGCGCTCCGTGTATCCGCCTGAGATTTTTGCGTCACAACTCGAGAAGGTGGCGGATGGATTCGATGCCGCAGTAGTGGCGTTGAAAGCTGCGATTCCCGCCGCATCGCTCAACGATGCGGAAAGCCGCGCTGTCGCGATGGAACTGAGCGTGGCGGAATCTGCGGGCATCCATTTCCGCAGCGTGGCCGACCAGACCCGCTTTGTGAGTGCGCGCAATGCACTCGCCGATCCCAAGACTGCACCGACGGATAAACCCGGCCATATCGCGGCCCTTGAAAAGGCCCTTCGCACTGAACTCGACTTGGCCCGACGGCTATGCGCGCTCCAGACCCGCGATTCTCGTATCGGGTTTGAATCGTCCAACCAGTATTACTATGTTCCCGTGGATTTGGCGGAGAAAACCCTCAATTGCCGCGACCTCATTGACCGCTGGCTTCCGGAGTTGAAAAAATAGGATCGGATTTTGGGACGGGAGAGTCTTTACATGGGCGTGCATGCATCCACTCGCAGAGAATTCTTCAGTCGCACCCTTGTGGCTGCAGGGGCAGCCTTGGTTGCTCAAGGGTGTGCCACGGGCACTAAAGCTGGAAGGCATGCCGCAGCTCGCAGGAAACCGAACTTCATCATCATCCTTACTGATGACCAAGGGTACAACGATGTCGGGTGTTTTGGTTCTCCGAACATCAAGACGCCGAATCTGGATCGCATGGCCGCCGAGGGGATGAAATTCACGGATTTTCACGTCTCTGCGCCCGTCTGTACCCCTTCGCGCGCATCCCTCATGACCGGGTGTTATTCGCAGCGCGTTGGACTTGCCGCCACGCCCAACAAAGACGGCAATCTCGAGCCGCCGTCGTATGTGCTTTTCTCGCACTCGAAGTGCGGCATCAATCCCGATGAGGTCACCATCGCTGAGGCGCTTAAGGGACTCGGTTACGCCACAGGCTGCGTGGGTAAGTGGCATTTGGGGCATCTGCCGCCTTTCCTGCCAACGCGCAACGGTTTTGACTCGTATTACGGCATTCCCTACAGCAACGATATGCTCCCGTCCATGCTCATGCGCAATGAGGAAGTGATTGAAGAACCGGTGGAGCAGGACACGCTTACCGAGCGCTATACCGAGGAAGCCGTTCGGTTTATCACCGAGCACAAAGAGCAACCGTTCTTCCTGTATCTCCCTCACAACATGCCCCACACCCCGCTCCATGTGTCCCAAAAATTCGCAGGCCAATCTGCGGGGGGACTTTATGGCGATGTGGTCGAGTGCATTGACTGGAGTGTCGGTCGCGTATTAGACACGGTGCGAGACTGCGGCCTTGAGGAGAATACCGTCATTCTGTTCACATCCGATAATGGTCCCTGGCTGATTCGTGGCGAGGATGGTGGCTTTGCCACTCCCTTGCGCGCGGGGAAGGGAACCACCTACGAGGGAGGAATGCGTGTGCCATGCATCATGCGCTGGAAGGGCCATATCCCCGCCGGGTCAACGTGTGGCGAACTGGCCACGACGATGGACCTGCTCCCCACCTTTGTCCAGCTTGCGGGTGGTGCCCCGCCCACGGATCGCATCATCGATGGCAAAGACCTCTGGTCGCTCATGTCCGGCACACCGGGTGCGGTGAGTCCCCACGAGGCCTTCTATTACTATTTCGGGCAGGAACTCCATGCGGTGCGTAGCGGGCCTTGGAAACTGAGGCTCGAGTCCACCCTGCGCGATGAGGATATTTACCGTCCCGGACTCAATCGTAAGGACGTGAAAATCCCTCCCGCGCTCTACAATCTTCAAAACGACGTCGGCGAGCAGAAGAACGTGTATGACGACCACAAGGAGGTTGTTGAACGGTTGATGGTGCTGGTCGAAAAGGCCCGCGAAGACTTGGGCGACTCTCGAACAGGCCGGGTGGGCAAGGGTGTCCGCCCGGTGGGCATGGTGGCGGAGTAGCGGGGTCGGCGTGATCGGTTCTAGCCCTGCATTTTCGCGCCGGGAACGCTGTATTGCGCCTTGAGCGCCTCCAGTTTTTTCTTCATGGCCGCCAAGGTGTCTGCATAGGCGGGGTCGTCGTAAACACTGCGCATTTCCTGCGGGTCTTTTTCCAGATCGAAGAGTTCCCACTGGTCGACCTCGTAATAATGAATCAGCTTGTGCCGTTCTGTGCTCACGCCCTCATGTCGCGGGACGTGATGTTCTCCGGTCTCGTAATAGTGGTAGTAAATGGCGTCCCGCCAATCGGTCGGTGTATCACCGCGCAGAAGCGGCAACATGCTGCGCCCCTGCATCTCTGGTGGCGGGGTGAGTCCGGAGGCTTCCAGAAACGTGGGCGCAAAGTCGATATTCTGCGTGAGCCGCTCAATTCTGGTCCCGGGCTTCACCTGTCCCGGCCAGCGCATGACCATCGGCATGGCCAGAGACTCCGAATACATCCACCGCTTGTCATACAAGCCGTGCTCGCCGAGATAAAACCCCTGATCGGAGGCGTAGATCACGATGGTGTTCTCCGCCAAACCCTTCTCGTCGAGGTAGGCCAGCATCCGACCCACATTGTCATCCACTGATGCGATACAGCGGAGATAGTCCTTGATGTAGCGTTGATATTTCCAGCGTACGAGGTCGTCGCCTTGGGGCCGCTTTTTGAGGAATGCTTCGTTTTTCGGGTTGTAGGCCGCGTCCCACTGTGCCTTCTGCGCCGGGGTCATGCGCGGGGTTTCCTGACTCTTCATATCGCGCCCGAGCGCGTCCGGGATGCCGAGGCCGGGAAGTTTCAGATCCATGTCATAGGTCATGTGCCGGGCGATCATGGCTTCATTTTCGGCCAGCACCGGCGCGCGATGCGCATAATCATCAAACAGGGTCGGCGGTTCCGGAATGGTGACGTCGTCATACATCGTGAGGTGCTTTGGACCGGGGGCCCATTCGCGATGCGGGGCCTTGTGCTGACACATCAGCAGAAAAGGTTTGGTGGCGTCCCGACCTTGGTCGAGCCACGCCAAGGAGAGATCGGTGATGATGTCCGTGACATAACCTTCAATGCGGCGCTTGCCGCCGGAATTTAGAAAGTCAGGGTTGTAGTAGTTGCCTTGGTTCGGCAGGATATCCCAGTAGGAAAAACCGGTGGGGTCAGATTTGAGATGCCATTTGCCGACCAGCGCCGTATCGTATCCGGCCGCCTGAAGCAATTTTGGGAAGGTGGTCTGCGCACCGTCAAACACATCCAGATTGGTGCGTAGACCGTTGGCGTGACTGTGTTTCCCGGTGAGCACCGCGGCCCGGCTTGGCGCGCAAATCGAGTTGCAGCAGGTGTTGCGCTGAAAAATCGCGCCTTGCCCGGCGATGCGGTCAATATTGGGCGTTTTGTTGATTTTGGAGCCATAGGCGCTGATGGCCTGTTGCGCGTGGTCATCGCTGAAAATGAACAGGATGTTCGGGCGCTTGTCTGTGCTGGCAAAGGCTGGTCGCACCCCCATGGCTGCGCCGAGTGCCGCAGTCGCCAGAAAATCACGTCTGGATAGTCTTGCCATGATGTTTCGCTTCTCCTATGTTTCGCGGGTAGCCCCGCAACGCCTGTTGCTTGAACCCATTATAAGGAATTCTATCGCAAATCTCCCGTACCTGACCCGCATTCTTCGCCTTGTTTCGCGGGTGTGTGGTCTGCCAGAATCCTTCTCAGTAGCATGGTTCTATTTGGCACCATTGGAGCGCACTGACGATGGAAATCTCACGACGCCGATTTATTCACAACACACTTGCGGTGGCCGGGGTCACCGTCTTGGATACCCCGGGGCAGGCCAATGCCGCTTCTCCAGCCAGGCACGACGGGGTGGTGGGGGCTGTGGTTATCTGTAACCATTGGACGCAATACGGAATCGGGGAAACCTATCCCGAGGGGGAGATCCGGGGTCGTTGGTATCAGCGCAACTTCTCCAGCGTGTATGGACTGGAGGTGGGGCGCCGATGGCTGGAGGCGAACCTCGCGAACCGCGTATGTCATGAGTTTGACGCCTATCTGCTGGAATCGCTTCAAGACGAAGCCCCCGCCTATCTTGCAGAAATCCGCAGTCTGATCGACCGAGGCCTCATGGAACTGCCCGGCGGAACTTTCGGGCAGGCCGAATCGCAGGTCTTCGGCTATGAATCCGCCCTGCGACAGCTCACCTTCGGGCAGGCGGCTTACCGGCAGCATCTGGGGCGTGGGGTGGACACCTATATCGTCGAGGAGCAGAATTTTTTCCCGCAATTACCCCAATTGCTCAAGCTCGCCGGGTTCAAGTACGCGAGTATTCAGTTTCAAAACTCTGGCACGCCGGAACCCCTGCCCCACGACCTCATTCTCTGGGAGGCGATGGATGGCACGGTCATTCCCACCATCCCGAATCATCCGGGCATGCGTTCTTGCACGGGACAATGGACCTCCTACGATCCCCTCGTGGCGCAGCTGGCCGGGCGCAAGGCACCGCTTATTTTTCAGTGGATGGAACTGTGGCCTCCGGGATTGGATTGGGGGGCGTCCATTGCGCCGTATCGCGAGGCTATTCATGCGGTTGAGGCGCGTGGTTTCCGGCAGATGACCTTGACTGAATATGTCCAGTGGGCACTTACGCGCTGTGAAGCGCCACGTTTGAGAATCCCGCTCGACCAGTCGAATTACAACAACAACTTCTTTCAGGGCGGCTGGGGTTACGAGAACGAGCGAACGGCGCGCGGGTCGAACCGCTGCGAGAGTCTGCTGATGGCACTGGAGACCCTGTGCGCGGGTGGGCGTGTTCCGAGGCTGGCCAAGTGGGCCGGGAAAAACTTGCGCGCCCTTTGGGTGCGGCTTCTGGTGTCCCAAAACCACGATCCCTACCTTGCTGGGTCGGTGCCCGCCTATGTCGACGGGATTCGTTCCTATCAAAGCGAGCTTGCGGTAAAGCAGTTGGGCGCGCTGCAACAGAGCCTTCGGGATGAGGCGGGGTTGGCCGCGCCGATACCCGGGACTGGCGCATCGTTCCGTATATTCAATCCCTGTCCCTGGGAGGTCGCCACGCCGGTACTGCTTGAATTGGATGATCTGCAGTGGCCAAACCATGCGTTCACGGTATCCGACGCGCAGAAGACCCGTACGCTGCCTGCGGTGTTCCGTTCAGATGACGGTCGTGTTCTCGCGGGGCCGATGATCGCGCAGATTCCCGCGTACGGTACGTTGGATCTGGCGTTGAAGCCTGCCGCTGACGCATCTGCACACTCCAAGCCCGGTTCGCTGCGGTTGAGCGCGAAAAAGGACGGTCGGGTCTGGGACGCGGGTATGGAGGCCTTCGCGGGTATCGAGTTCGAGCCGTTGGTGGGCGAGTGGCATCAAACACCGTCTTACTTCACCAACCTCTCGCCCAACATGAATATCGAGTCTTCGTACACGCGTATCGAGGACGCACCGGTTCAACAACTGTGGAACACCGTATCGGACGGAATGGAGGTTGCCGCCTGGCGGCAGGTTCTCATGCGCATTCGGGATGTAGAAGAGCCCGCGCTATCCGTGCAGGGTCTGGTGAGTGCCGGTTCTGCACCCGTGCCTTGGATTCAGTTCAACCACCGGTTATGCAGCATAATCCATTTCGAGACCAATCCCCGGCCTTTGGGGACTTGGCGATTTCGGATACGCGTGGTCGCTCCAAAGCCGCGTATTGTGGCGGACGCCCCCTTCTCGGAGGAAGAACGATGCTCGGAGCATTTCTATTGCGCACGCTATATCCGGCTGGAATGGCCGGGGCGGCAATTATTGTGGTGCCCTTCGCAGAACACCCTATTCCGATGTGTGAGCGAGGGTAACGGATTTCTGATTGAATGTACCGTGCTCGACTTCGCCTTCACCGGCACGGCAAACTGGGAAATGCGTTTTCATGCCGCCCCTTCGTTCTCTGCTGCGGAGTCCATGCGCCTCGCGGAAACCTTCCATCGCAAGCCGGTGCGCGTCCCTGCGGATGCAACGGCCGGTCGGGTGGAAGGTCTTCACGCGGACAACCCGGATGTGCTGATAACCCACGTCTTTCCCTGTGGCGTTGGTGCGGCGGCCGTACGCACCCTGAATGCCTCGTCCGAGCCGCAGACCGCCGTTTTTCAATGGCCGGGAAGGGTAAAGCATGTGCATGCTTCTGACTTGGAAGGAAAACCCCTGACGGAGGAAGTACTTCCAAGAGCCGGGTCTCCCGGGGCGTGGAAATACACCTTCCGCCCATGGGAAATTGCCACATTTCATGTCGCATGGAAATGAAATATGGCACGGATTTCTCAGTGGTCGCTTTAGATACCGCTACCGCCCAGATGAATGCCGCATTCCTTGTGGTTGTCGGCATCGAGGTGATTCCACCACCGCCACCGTCCGGCGCGTTTGTCTTCATGGGGCAGGGTGGGGGTGGAGCAAATTACACAACCTATGCTCGTGTACCCCAGATCATAGAGGCGGTTGTAGGGAAGCTCTTGCTCGCTGATGTAGGAGCTGACCTGCTCCTCCGTCCAGTCAATGAGCGGGCATAATTTGATTATTTTCCGGCCATCCTGATTAACCTCGGCGGCCTTCGGCGTCAGCATGCGCCCCTTGGACTGGTCACGGCGCAGGCCGGTGATCCATACGTCCACCGAGTCCAGCGCGCGCTTGTTGGGCTCGACTTTGCGTATGGCACAGCAAAATTCCTGTTTCTCCTTGGAGTCGAAGAAGAGAAATTCGCCATGGTTCTTGACCATTTGCGCCAAGCGTTCCGGGTTCGGGGAAAACCGCTCGATCTTGATGTCGTATTTGATCTCAAGCGCGTCCATGAGTTCGTAGGTTTCCGGCGGAAGCCGCAGGGTGTCCACGGTGATAACCCGGAGTTTCGGGGCGACCTTGTGGGCGATATCCATGATGACGCAGCCTGTGTTTTGGAAGCTGGTAAAAATCGCCGCACGCTCCCCGTGGTTCTCCCATGCCCACCGCAGCAGTTCCTCGGGTGACATGAAATTGACAAGACTCAATTGATCCGTATTTTCCAAGGCTATCATGCGCCTGTTCTCCTTGATCGTTTCTCGTTGCTGTTCTATTGCGAACTTGTGACGTTGCTATCTGCTGATTCGTTCAATGGCCTTGCCCGAAACTTCAGGTCGCCATCGAGGGAAAGGAAAAGCGTCTCAACGCGCTGGACGATTTCCCTGATGGTTTCTTCGAACTCGCGCAGTGACTCGCGCTCCCGAATGCGCCAATCGATGGCCGCGCGCAGGAGGCTGGTGCTTGAATGTTGCACCCAACCCGGTTGAACGAGATGATTTTCAAAAGCGGAAAAGATATCCTCGTCGCGCTTCGCTTCTATGCCAAAGATGACCAGCAACGAGCGGGATGCGGCAACGAGCGCGCGATACAGCGCCTCATCCCCATCTTCTCCGAGGGATTTCAACGCTTCTTTTGCCTCCTGCAAGTCCACCTTGATGACATCCATGACACCCGCGCCGCATTCACCGGGGCCGCGCCCCGCCAGAGAGAACGAAGTCTCGGCGTCGTAATCGGTGAAGTAGTCTTCGGGGATTGGAGCGGGCAACACTTGATACGCAGGGGCCAGTTCGCGCACCTTTGCGAGGTCGATGCGACCGTTGGTCAGTGAACTGGCCAGCAAATCCGGAATCCGCTTGGCGGGCACCGTGGCTATTTTTTCTGCCAAGGTGGCTCCGCTCCGTGACAGTTTTCCGCCGACGAGCACCGCGTACATGGGCACCAGCCGTCCCCCGACGCGCTTTGCCCCGCCTTCCAGTCCGATGGTTCCGATCTGGTGTCCGCCGCAACTGTTGGGGCAACCACTGATGCGGATGACTTGCGGGTTCTCGTCAAAAAGCAGACCGCGCTCCTCGAAGGTTTTGGCGATGGCCTTTGCCAGACCCCGGGAAAGGCACATGCCAAGCTTGCACGTTGCTGCGCCGGTGCAGGCCACAATTTTCGGCGCTGGCTTTTGCTGCGGCCCGAGTCCGATGGCGTGCAGGGCTTCAAGAACCCGGGGGAGGCGTTCGGGCGCAATGCCCGGCAGTAACAGGTCTTGCAGTTGTGTCGCACGAACCAAGCCCGAACCTTCGGTCTCGGCCAGATTGGCCACTTGTACCAAATTATCGGAGGAAATGTCCCCCAGCGGGAGTTGGATCCGGACGGTACAATTCCCGCTTATCTCCGGGAGAATCGCTGTGGTGCCTGAAGTGGGGGACTTGGCGACTTGTGGTGTGGCCTGAGGGGTGACCCGGAGGGCAGGCACCACGCCGGGGAGTCCATCCCTGCGAAGTACGGCGCGCTCTTCTTCGTAGAGTTTCTTGAAGGCTTCCGCGCCCAGCCGACCGACCACAAAGCGCAGTCGAGCTTTGTTTTTGTTCGTCCGGTCTCCGTGTAGGTCAAAGAGTCGCCGAATGGCCTCGGCGACCTCGAAT
>CAIZGN010000038.1 GCA_903932505.1 Candidatus Hydrogenedentota bacterium | reverse complement strand
GCACACGTTCTACACCGCCGAAGAAAAAAAGAATATCGCCGAGGATCCCGACGCTCACGATTTGGATGTGACCGTCTAGAATCGCTTTGGAAGACGCTACTGCATGTTTGAAACCCTGCAATATATAATAATCGCAACCGGGGGCGTGGCCTTCGTATGTTTTGTCTTTTTCCTCTCCTTCTATTGGCGAAATGAAAAACGGGAAAGCGTGCGACTCAAGCAGACCCGGACCGACATCGCCGACATGACCATCCTCTTCCAGACCATGCGCGATATCATCAAGCAGCAAAAGGAACTCGCACGCGACTTCAACCACAAGCTCGACACCAAAATGTCCATGGTGAAGCAGGTGCTCGCCCAAGGTATCGACCGAAACAAGGAGCTTTACGAAAAGCAGCAGGCGCTCACCCAGCAGTTGGAGGAGTCCCAGCAACAACTCCAGAGCCTGCAGCGACAGATTATCCACCTGCGGGAAGTCGGAGAAGTCGCGCCCCGACCGGTGCGTGAACCCGTCCCCGAAACCCGCGTGCAGCCCCCACAGCCCGTGCAGACGGCTCCGCCCCCCAGACCCGTTGCGCCACCCCGTCCAACGCCCCCCGTCGAGTTCGTCCGACCCGAACCCGGTCACCTGCCCGCCGCCTTCGCCGATTGGGCAGACTTTGACCTCGAGCCCGAAGCCCTTGCCCCAATACTGGAAGAGGAAGCCGTGCATGCTCCTGAGGCCCCGGGCGATGCCCAAGCCGCACGAAATGCCTTCCGCGCCTTGCTCGATCTTGACCCGCACCCCGCCTACCGCCCCTTGGACGCCTCAGCCGAGAAGCCACTGCCCAGTGCAGCCGGTGGCAACGGCGGCGCGGCCCAAAAACTCACCCCGCTCCAGCGCCGTGTGCTCGAATACCACGAAGCCGGGATGGGAGTCACTGAAATCGCGCAAGAGCTGGGCGTGGGCAAAGGGGAAGTTCGCCTCATGCTGAATTTAATCCGGCAGAAGCCGTAAATACCCCCGAGTGACCCTCCCGAATCCGCCACTCGGTACATACGAGTCGCCCTATGCTTTCTGAAAACATTCAGTTCTCCATGCTGGCTTTGGATCCGGTTCAGACCGGGGCGTTGCGGGCAGGCCAAACATTCTCCACCCTCGTCCAAGAACTGCGAGGTCAACTCCTGCTCCAATTGGGCGCACAACGGGTTCCCATCAGCACCGATTCCGGCTTGCGCCCCGGACAGCTCGTGCAAGTGGAAGTCTTGCCCTCGAAGGAAGGTCTGCAACTGAGCATCACCGCAGCCCCCGCCACCCCGGGCACGGAACTCGCTGCTACCGCAGCAGGCAGGGAACTCGCCGCGCCACTCGCGCAGGTGCTGGAAACCTTGGGTGTGCTGAACAAAGCCGACGCCGTCATGCGGCTGATTCCCCAAGACTTGTTCCCTCATTCGGAAAGTGTCCGCCAACTGCTCTCCGTATTGCTCCTGCCCTCCACCTTGGGCGATGACCTGCGCCAGGTCCTGGCACTCGCGGAAAACGCGGTATTGGCGGGTGCAATCCCCGCAAGCGCAACCGAGGCTTTTCAACGCCTCGCGGGCATGCTCATGGCCATGCAAACTGACGGATTTGGACCCGTCCTCAAGCAACTCGGACAGGCGCGAGGCATCGAAGCCCGACTCGCCCATGCCCTCGAAACCGGAAAGTGGCAGGAAGCGCTGCAGTCCATGCAGGCCCACTTGCGCCTGCAGGTCGCACAGTTGCGCGGAAACGAGGCCCTCCTCCTCTATCTGCGCGGACAGGGCCAGTTGCGCCGATTTGAAAAGACCATCGAGCGCATCGTGGATCGGATGACCGGCACCGACCTGCAGAACACGCGTAGTGCCGACCGTCCCTATGTCTTTCTCGAGCTGCCCACCCCGCCCGGTGGCGGACTCGACCGGCTCCAGATTCATTTCTTCGGCGATTCCTCGGCGCAAGACCGGCACTTTGACAAACGTAACGCCTTCGTCGCGCTCGACCTCTCCGTCGCGCGTCTTGGTGACCTTTGGGTGGGCATGCGCGTCACGCAGGGACAATGCCAGTGCAACTTCCGGGCAGCCACATCAGAAACCCGCGCCGCCATCGAAGACGCCGCCCCCGAATTGGTCGAGGCGCTGAACACGGCCGGATACCCCGGCGCACAAGTCTCTGTCTCCCCGTGGGATGGCAACCGCCTGCACGAACTCGCCGCACTCATGCGGCGTTTCGGTGGCATCGACATGAACGTGTGAGGATTGGATGGAAGATAAACCGCAACTACCCAAACGAGTCGTGGCACTGCGTTATGACGCCAGTAGCAGCGAAGCCCCACGCGTCATCGCCAAGGGACAGCGACTCATTGCGGAGCGCATCCTCGAACTCGCGCGTGAACACAACATTCATGTGCACGAGGATCCCGTACTGGTGGGGCTCCTCGCCAAGATCGATGTTAACTCGGAAATTCCCCCGGACCTCTATAAAGCTGTGGCGGAAGTCCTATCCTTTGTCTATCGACTGAACAAACGGCTCTCCCCGAAATAGACGTCGAACCCCTCTACGGCTTGGAAACCGCCCCGCCAGTCGCAGGAACCCGCCCGTAAAACACATGCCCGTTCGCCCCTACTTTGACCACCGCCCAAGCGGCCATGTCTGGATCGGAAAAACGAAACAGCACCGTTTGCTCGCCAAATGCGGCCACACTCACCGCAGTACGGTTGGGTGTCACGGAATTCTCCGCCAATTCCCCAAGTTCGGGCCACAACATCGGCCGGGTAATACATTCCGCCATACCCTTCGAAACGATTCCGCTGTTATTGCGAATGGTCACGCGCACCTGCGCGCCCGTGCGCCCAACCTCAATCATGAGCGGCTCTGGATTCTCTTCCAAGGTGTCGCGGAACGTTACGCCGTTGTAAACCGCTTCGATGGACAGCCCACCCGACTTCTCACCACCGACCGCATTGCGCGTGCGAACCAGCGACACATCCTCCGCCTTATACTCGCCGGGCTGCAGATTGAAATAGATCTCTTTAGGCCCGACGCTCCAACCGTCCGTGCATTCAAGCACGGCAGTCCCCTCCACCGTCTGGTCCGTCAGGTTGTTAGCCACCACTGCCTGCACCGTCCCCGATTCTGTCGGCAGTTCGCCGCGCAGCAGAACACTCACCGCCGGAAGCCCCGTCGGTGCCTCACCGGTATTGTGCCGCCAATAACGGGTGTAGACCGGGCCTTCCGGGTCTTTGCTCCGGCCCAGCGCCTGCGGCGGCCCCAAGCGTTCCGGTGTGGCCGGCAAAATCCAATAAGACTCCGCGCTGAAGCGTTTCAAGTCACTAACCGGAAGTCGCCCCTCGACCACTTCCAACGTCCCCTTCGGCTCGCCCAAAAAATCAGCGGAGGACGCCTGCCGGATGGCCGGGGAACATTCCACCGCCGCCGTCGTCAATTTTCGGCCCGCTGCTTCCCAAAGATTGAGAACTATCCCGTCACGCGGATGGGCCGAACGACCGCGCAGGCGCGCGGACGCATCCCCCGCCGCACGAACCGACCCCACCATCACTCCGGGATCAGAAACCGACAGGAATCCGTGCATGCCCGGCAATATCCCCAAATGGGTCGGTTCCTGAATGGCAAAAAGTGGCCGTTGATACTGCTCGGCGGCCTTCGGCACATTCCCGTCCCGCCATTCGCCTGCAAAGGGGAACAACGCGTAGTGAAACACAAAACTGTCCGGCGCGGTTGCCAATCCGTCCTCCGTAAAAGGCCCGCCTTCATGCGCCAGCAGCATCGCCAGCGTGCCGTCCTGCTCGAAAGAGCAAAGCCGCGAACCGGGGAACAGAACCGCAAATCCCGACTCCCCCCGCTTGACCGGCGTACCCGCCAGGCAGGAGGAAGGCGGCAGGGAATACGCCCCGCCGGAATCCACCGTGTGCGCGAATTCCTCCGCCAAGGTCGCGCAACGTTCGGGCAGCATGCTCGCGAAAAGCAGGGCCGGGGCCGGGCCATACTCTTCGGGCAAGGCGCTGTGTTCCACATAAAGAACCGATCCCAGCTGCAGACGCTCCTTGTAAAGCTCCGCCGTCTTCGCGTCGACCGATTGAAGAATCCGCCCCGTGTATTTGTTTTGTTCCTCACTGCCAATCACGATGTGCAGTGCACGCCCCTCGTGCAGAGTTGATTCCACACCGCTGTATTCCGTGGAATCCGACCACAACTTTGTCGGCGGCTGCGAAACATCCGAAACCATCCGCGCCGGGATGCCCCGGTGAATCAGGGCTCGCTGGATCAGGCGCGCGGCCTTCTGCAGGGCCGGATGAGCACCCGCCACAATGGTGGCCGGTGCCAAAGGAACCGCATTCCCCGGCCCGACTTGCATATAGTCGCTCGGAGCGACCGCCGCCCAGTGCAGGGCTGGTTGCATCCCCGCCCCGGACAAATTGTCCATGCCTTTCGTGCGGAAATCGAGGATACCGAGACTGCGCTGTCCGGCGAGATAACCAAAGCGCTCTCCATACAGCGGCGTGCAACCCTCGCTACCCGGCTCGAAGGTGGCCGCCAGAACATGCCCCGAAAGCGGCATACCGCTTACCTTCGTTTCACAATCAATCCGCGCCACACCCCGGTAAACCCGGAGCGTCCGCTCCAAGGTGCCCTTGCCAAAGCTGGACACCGTGGTGATTTGCTGCATGTCCTCCGAAACTTCCAGTCGGAATTCCTGTGGCGTCATCGGGTCGGTCCAAGTGCCGAGCGTCCACAATTCGCGACCACCCAGTGTCTGCGCAGGATCTTCGTCCAGCGCAGTCACGTGGTTAATCAAACCACCCGCGTAGTCCTGTCCGGTTTTCTTGTCCACAATGCTGCGCACTGCCCCCGAGGCCGGGTCAAGGTACACCGTCCACAGGTCATTCTCAATTTGCGGATCCTTGCGCGACGAAGGAACCGGAAGCGGTCCGGCGAGTTCCAAATAAAACGTGCGATAGCCCCATGCGGGTATGTTTCGCGCCACAAAGTGAACACGCGCACGCTGCACAAACCGCTCTTTCACCCGCTGCACATGATCCGCCAGAAAAGGCACCGTGGCACCCTGATCATCGCGCAACACAAGTCCGCTCGCGTTTTCAAAGGACAGCGAAGCCGTACAATAGTCGGACCGGGCCCAAGGTGTGGGGTTGAAGACCACCAGACTCTGCACATCCCCCTTGCTCGCCGGTTTTCCACTCAGCGTGTCCGCTTGCGCCGCAATATACCGCGCCGAACTGTCCAGAATCTCCGCGCTCAAAGTCGCCGCATCCCGATACCCCGCCAAAGCGTCCACATAGGTTTGTTCAAGATCCGTCACCCCCAGTCGCGACGGACTGCTCCAATACAACACCTCGCGCCATACCTTGTCCAAGGCCGCTTCGGGATAATCCGCACCCAGCAAAGCCGCAAAGGTCGCGAGGGTCTCCGCCGTCAACAACCGGGGTTCAACGGCGGCATGGGCCTGCTTCAAATCAATCTGCGTGGCCACCGAACCCGGTTGCGCGCGATTCATCGCACTGGTGCGCCGGGGCAAATCCTGGGTGGTGCCAAAGCCCCGTTCGCGCAAATCATCAAAGAACGAACACGCCCCGCTGCCCTCAAGCCGCAGCGACGGATACCCCTGAAACAGCCCCTTCGCCGCCCCAATGTAAAATGGCTCAGGAGGCGGTACTTGCGACTCACTCACCAGCATATCCGTGTCCATCCCCAGCGCCAGCAATTCCTGACGCTGCAAACCCGCCATGTGCCGCAGCTCTTCCGTCGAGGCCGGGCCAGGCGACGGCTTCTTGCGGCGATGGGGAATCACGCTGCCATCAGGAGCCTCCTGCAAAAACAATCCCGGCAATCCCGCCACATCAAGTTTGCTCACCACCCCGGGCAACCCCGCCTTCAACAGCAACTGCGGCGTTTGCGGTGCCAACCCGGGTTGCTCCCAAGCGTAGTAGGCCGAGTGCATATCACCAAGCACTTCCCGCGCACCCGCCAAACCGTAAACAAGATTGCGAGCGAGCAGCTCTCCGTCCACAAAACGCTCATCCGGATGACCATAGCCCGCCTCCGCCGCGCAGCGGTTCATGCCAATGGCCGCCCGCAAAATACCGCGCCCTTCCGGATATGCCTGGATCAGGGGCCGCCACAAGGACGCAGGCCCCAGGTCGAATCCGTACTCCGGTTCCTGTTCCGTCACCCGCAGATGCTTCTCGAACGAACGAACACGCCATTCCATTTCAGACGACTGCGTTAACGGGGAATCCGGCGTGTAGCGGGCACCGGTCACCACATACACCTTCCCGCCTTCCTCGTGCGGCAACACCTCCACGCTCGCATCAAACGAGGCGTCCTTGAAACCCGATATCGCCTCACCCGCCACCAGTTTCACCGTCACCGGAATCGTCTGACCGGCGGCACGAGTTCCCACCCGAATCGGAATCTTCACCACCTTCTCGGATTGCGGGGGAATACTGGCGACTTCCGTCAACACCGGCGTCGACAAATCCTGAGCCGAAACAGTCACCCGAACCGCCTCAGACGGTTTTTCGGAGGGGTTGAACAAGGTCAGCGTCGTGTCCTGACTGATGTCGCGCGCCATCCCGGAAAACGTGTTCGCATTCTCAAGTCCGGCCACATAGAAAAGTTCCCCCAGCGGAAACACCGGCCGCAAGCGCAAAGCCACCTCAAACCCGCTCGAACCTCGCAACAAAGTCCGGTTGGCCATCGCATGCACATTCAATTCCCGCACCGTCATCTTCGTCAGTTTCGCGAGATACTCATATGATGCCCCCGGCACCTCCAGCACCACCACATTCACCCCCGGCAGAAAATCCAGAATCCCCTTGTCCACCCCGGAAGTCTCCAAAGGGGCCGGACGAATATCCCGCAAGAGACGCCCATTGCGCCACACCCGCGCACCCAGCGGCGTGTTCAGTTCCATAAAGGCCGACCGGGGCTGCTGCGCCTCCACATAGAAAGCCGCAAACGCAATCCCCTCATCCGCCTTCGGGAAAAACGGCGACAGATCAAGCGTGCTCCCGCTCGCTCCGGCCCGCTGCCACATCGCCCCGTCCACACCCGCACGCACCACCATCCGATGCGTAGGCCGCAGCTTCACCATCCCCCCGAGTTTCTCCATGAAATCCGTCGCGCTCAACGGCGACACATTACGGGCCAACGCCCCACCCACCCCGCCATCCACATCCGTCCCGAAAGGCCCGCAAACCAGCCAGTGCGCAACATAGCCCCGACCCAACACAGCATCCAGCGGCTCCGCTTTCTCCTGCGCAAGAAGTACGCCGGAATAAAGCAGAACCACCAATACCGCCACCACCCTCCAAAATATGCGGGGATAATAAAGCATGCACGCATTGTACTGGCAAGGCCATACCTGTGCAAACCAAATCAGCAGCACCCCAAAACAGTCCCCCCAACCGTCATCCCTGCGAAGGGGGATTTCCAACAACACAGAAAAGAACGGATGAACATGGACAGACGCGGACGCGCGAAATGGCGACGACCCAGAATGCCCCACAAGGGCGATTGGCGATCAAGACGACTTTGAGTGACACCCAGAAAACGGCGCGGCGTTGCCCCATTATTTTTATCGTACTTGTGAACCCTTGGGATCGGGAGCGGGACGAAATTGTTGTTTGATTCCCTCAAAACGCTTGTCGAAAAGAGCCTTCTGTTCCGGGTTGAGCAGAGGGTGAATCTTCTCCTGGGTGTTTTCCATCTGCGCCAGCACTTCGGTGTCCACCCGCTCGCGAAGATTCTCCAACTGCTCCCGATTCTGTTTGAAGAGTTGCAGCACGGCCTTCGCCTGCTCATCGTTAAGATTGAGTTCCCTGCGCAGGTCTTGTGTTATTTTATCAGGCCCATGTTCTGGAATGCCGTGCATTTTCATCGGGGACGACCCAACCAGGTGAAACGCGATGCCCATGCCAATAACGATCCCGCTTGCGAGAATGAGGCTTGCCAGGAGGTAAATCTTGAGCCACGGGCTGCTGGAGCGGGGGGGGCGAATGCCTGAACCGTGTTCGCTTGCCGTCATGCTACATTCCTTTATAGACTGATGGAGGCTGCATTGAAAAACACAAGAATTGGATCGGGGGCGGTGTTGCCGTAGCCGCTGGCAATACTGATTATGGCCATCGCGGCAAAGGCCAACGCCCCCGCAGCAAAAAGTCCCCAAGGCTGGACAAGTGGCACTAATTGGATTTCCCGCAGCCGTTCCATCGCCTGAGGCAGAACATGACCCCGAGGCAGTGGTTCTTTGCGGGCACAATTCGCTAATTCTTGCACGTGTTTCAGTGGATTATCCATGGTTTATCGTCCCATACCCGGCTTCCATGAGCATTCGTTTCAGTTTCCGGCACGCCCGGTGCATCTGAACGCGGACCAGAACGAGGCTCCAGCCGGTGCGTTCAGCGATTTCCTTCGTGTCACATTCCTCAAAGTAATACAGCGTCAACACCAATCGGTCTCGCGGGGCAAGACGTTCAAGCATACGAAAAAGTTCCTCGCCCGCTTCCGAAGGGGTTTGGCGCTCAACATTCTCCGGGCCTTTCCACTCGCAGGCCAAAAGTTCACGGTGCTGACGGGCCCGATTCTCGAGTTTCCAATAGCGATAGCCGACCCGGGTCGCGATTCTTCGCACCCAATGAAGGAATGGCGCGGTTTCACGATATTTCGTTAAGCTAAGGAAGACTTCGACCAGCACGTCCTGCACCAATTCTTCAAGCACACGCCGATCCCGCGTGAATCGCCACATGTGGGCGAATATTTGTTCTTCGTATCCTCCCATGAGACGCGCGTAGGCATTTTCATCGCCGTCCAGGCAGGCCCGGATGGCGTCTATGTCCGATTCTTCACTCTGCAAGTCTTATTCTTTCGACATTTGCGTGTGCCGGGCCGGGGACTTAACAAGCTCACGACGGAGGATCGTCATTGTATGAATAAAATGCACCGAAAAAGGCCTTGCGTTACAGGGCGGAAAATTTTCTTTTCCGATTCCGAGAACTTAAAGAGGGGTGTAACGCAACCGCCCGCAGCGTCCATTATAAGGGCAGTTGTGGTTGTGAACGAAATATTCGCCAGAGATATGCCGCATGGCAATCGTCATGGCTGATGAAAGGAAAAAGGAAATGAGAACTCTAACGGAAAAAAGACGGACAGGAAGACTGGCGGCTTGCGCGCTATGGGCTGGCTTCGGGGTTGTTTTGTGCATACTCACAGGATGTCCAAAAGACACTGAATTGCAGATTGTTCCGCGTGATCAGGCCTATGCAGGCTGCTATCCGATTGTCGGCACGAGTCAGGTCGATTGTTGGGACACCGCTGACAACAAGATCGATGCCCCAGTTTTTGGGGAGGCGCTTTATGGACAAGATGCCCAGTTTCCCAGAACGGAGTCGGCTTACACCAAGAGCGATGATGGGCTGACGGTCAAGGACGAGGTTACGGGCTTAACGTGGCAGCAAAGCGGGGCCACCGGTAATTATTACTGGGCAGGAGCTCAAAACGTCATTGACACCCTGAATAAGCAAAACTACGGCGGCTACAACGACTGGCGGCTGCCGACCATTAAGGAGCTGTACTCTTTATGGAATGCTAGCAACGGGTGGCCCTATATTGATGAACAGTACTTTACGATTGATTACAGCGACGAGGAAGAGCTCAGCCACGCCATTTTCTGGAGCAGCAATAAATACACGGGACTGTTGGCCAGCACCCTGGACTCGGCTTCCGGCGCAGAAATGGCTTTCGGTGTGAATTTCGGCACAGGACATATCAAAGCCTATACCATCAGTACGGGACCGCGGCACTTGGTTCGATGTGTACGTGGCAACCTTGCGTATGGCGTCAATTTATTCAAAAACAATGGCGACGGCACCATTTCTGACTTGGCGACCGGCTTGATGTGGCCACAAGCCGACAACGGTTCGGGTGTGGAATGGGAACAAGCCCTCGCTTATGCTCAGACTCAAAATAGCGCAAATTATCTTGGACACAACGATTGGCGCTTGCCCAATACAAAGGAACTTCAGAGCCTTGTGGATTATACGCGTTCTCCGGCTGCAACAAATGCCGCCAATGTCGGACCTGCCATTGACCCATTATTCAGTTGTACTGGGATAACGAACGAAGCCGGAAATGCGGATTATCCCTTTTATTGGACAAGCACTTCAGCAAAACCCAAAGCAGACGGGCCATACGGCTTTGCATGGCATGTCGCTTTTGGAAGGGCAGTTGATGACAATGGAGATGACATCCACGGGGCGGGCGCGGTACGTTTTGACACCAAGGCCATAGGCGATGCGCCCGCCGAAGGGAGCGGGTTAAACCATGTGCGCCTTGTGCGCGATGCCAACATTACTGTGCCAGTCGGCTGATTGCTTCGCATCGAAGCCGATGAACCCAATCCGACATGTATAATGCACGGTCAAGGATAAAGACAAAGGAGATAAGACTCTGATGGAAACAAGATTGACAAAAAGACGGGTGGTTTTGGTGCTGATCGCATTCCTGGCGGTCGCGTTGTGCGCTCTTGCGTTGATGTTCTTTGCGCGGGACCGGGGTAGAGGCGTGGGGAATCGACCGCTTCGTCCAGCTTTTGCCGAAGCCCGGGCTGTGGAGGGGGAAGCGGGGACGGCTCAGACCGAGGCCCCTGCCGCAGGGGATTCTGCGGTTGCCGATTGGCCGCAGTTCCGGGGCCCGATGGGCAATGGTATTAGCTCGGACACCACGGTACCGCTGGAATGGAGCGACACAAAAAACATGCGCTGGCAATCCACGCTGCCGGGGCCCGGTGCATCGAGCCCGATAATTTCTGGCGGCAATGTCTTTGTGACCTGCTACTCTGGCTACGGTGTGGACAGGGAAAAGCCGGGCCAAGTGAAGGACCTGAAGCGTCACTTGCTATGTGTCAAGTTCGACACTGGCGAGGTGGTATGGTCTCGGGCTGTGGACGCCGTGCTTCCCGAGGACGACTTTTCCGGCATGGGCATGACGGAGCATGGCTATGCGTCGAACACGCCTGTCACCGATGGTGAGCGCGTTTATGTTTTCTTTGGCAAGACAGGTGTGTTGGCGTTTGACTTCCAGGGCAACGAATTGTGGCGCGCGGATGTGGGGCACGAGTCCTCCAACCGCCGCTGGGGTTCTTCGGCCAGTCTTGTCCTCTATCGCGACACGGTCATCGTAAACGCATCGGAGGAAAGCCAGTCCATCCGCGCTTTGGACAAGAGGACCGGCAAAGAACGATGGAAAGCGGAAGGAACGGCCCTGGAATTGACCTATGCGACGCCCGTGATCGTTGGTCTCAATGACGGACGGAAGGAACTCGTCCTTGGCGTTCCCAACGAGGTATGGGGCTTGAATCCTGACTCCGGCCGACTCCTGTGGTATGCAAAAACCGGTTTGGGCGGCAATGTGGGGCCCAGCCCGGTTTCGCGGGAGGGGGTCGTCTACGTGACGGGCGGATATCCCAAGCAGTCCACGGTTGCTGTTCGCGCGGGCGGTCAGGGCGAGGTCACCGGGAGCCAGATACTTTGGAGTGTGAAGGACGGATCCTACATTCCATCGCCCGTTGTCAGCGAAGGATATCTGTACTGGATGGATGACAAGGGATTCGCGAATTGCATTGAGGCGGCGACGGGAAAGACGGTTTATCGCGAGCGGCTTCCTCATCCGTCGGGCGGCGAGTCCAGAAAGGCGCACTACGCATCGGTGGTACTGATTGGAGAACGCCTGTATGCGTTGGGCCGCTCTGGCGCAACGTTTGTATTGCCTGCAAAGCCCACATTCGAGGTGCTCGCCTGCAATACGATCGCGAATGATGGGTCGGATTTTAATGCTTCGCCGGCTGTCAGCAAGGGGAAAATACTGCTGCGTTCCAACCGAATGCTTTACTGTATCGGTGGCGAGTCGTAGTTCGCGGAGAAGGAGGTGTTGCTGCGGACGGGATCCCCGTAGTCGGGGGGATGGCGGCAGGGGATATAATTAATCGTAAAAAGAGAACCGGGGCGGACCGAAGTCCGCCCCGGAAAACTTGGATGTGGATAGCTTAGACGACGCCTTGGGCCAGCATGGCGGAGGCGACTTTCTCGAAGCCCGCGATGTTCGCCCCGGCTTCGTAGTTGAAGGCCTGGCCGTATTTTTCGGCGGTGGTGTGCACCTGGTTGAAGATGGCCTTCATGATGTCGAAGAGGCGTGCATCGACTTCTTCGCGCGTCCAGCTCAGGTGCTGGGAGTTCTGCGCCATTTCAAGACCGGAGACGGCCACGCCGCCCGCGTTCGCGGCTTTGCCGGGTCCATAAAGGACCTTGTTCTTCAGGAATACTTCGATGCCTTCGGGAACGGTCGGCATGTTCGCGCCTTCGGCCACGAGTTTGCATCCGTTTTTCACGAGGGTGGAGGCATCGTTCGTGTCAATTTCGTTCTGGGTGGCGCTGGGGAATGCCGCGTCGCAGGGAATGGACCAAGGGCGCTGACCTTCGCGGTATTCCACGCCTTTGAACTTCTCGGCGTATTCGCCGATACGTGCGCGACGGACGTTCTTGAGATCCATGACCCAGGCGAGCTTGGCTGCGTCGATACCGGCGGGATCGTAGACCGTGCCGTTGGAGTCGGACAACGAGACGCACTTGGCGCCGAGTTCGTTGAGCTTTTCGATGGTGTACTGGGCAACGTTGCCGGAACCGGATACGGTGCAGATCTTGCCCTTGAAGTCTTCCTTGCGGGTTTCAAGCATGTTCTGCGCGAAGTAGACCGCGCCGTAGCCGGTGGCCTCGGGACGAATCAG